>JAVMKH010000149.1:0-16585 GCA_031732935.1 Candidatus Contendibacter sp. | reverse complement strand
CGAGCGCCTTGCCCAGCAGCCGGGGTTCCATCGAACCGGACGTATCCAGCACCACACCGAACACCCGCGCCCGCCGCTCCTCCTCCGACGGTGGGATAATCGAAGGCCGAGGAATGTCCGGCGTGCTCGATTGCCGGCGCGAGGGTCGGGCGTAGCTGCGTCGCCGTTCGGGCGGCGGGAACTGTTCGTCGAACCAGTAGGCCAGCCGGACATCCCAGGGAATCGGCGGCTGGGCCAGGCTGCGGATTTCCTCGACCAAGCCAGCCGGCAGGGTTCCCCGCCAGCCGCCCATCAGACAGCGTTCCAGTCCCTGCCACAAGGCGCGGCGGCAGTAGGCTTCGGCGTCCACGAAACCCCGACCCTGATCGGCCCCGAGCAGGTCGGGAGCGCCCGGCCCGCGTAAGGTGGCCAGCTTGCGGGCGCGGCGCAGATCGCGCGCCAACCGGTCGTAAATCTCCTCGGCGGAACAGCCGGCCAGCTCCGGATCGTGCAGCATTCCCAGAGTCGGCGGCTGCCCGATCCCCATCTCCATCAGCCAGCCGTTGATGACGAAATCGCAGGCGGCGTTCCACAGAAAGGGATCGCGGCCATACCGGCGGGAAGCGTGGTTCAACCCGGCATGCAATAGCTCGTGCGTCAGGACGAACAGGCTCTCGGCGTCGTTTAACCCAGCGGTCGGGTTGATCCAGATCGTCCGGTTGCCCACGTCGATGGCGGCCACCCGAATGTCGTGCAACTGGCACAGCCGGCGGTCCTCGCTCAAGGCGAAGTCCACCGCCAGCGCGCCCAGCAGGGGATGATGACTGACCAGCCGGCGGCGAGCCTTTTCGGCGGCGGTAGGCGGCCGGGTGGGACCGGTGGGCGTGGCGATCAGTCCGCCGGCCCGTTCGATGGCCTGGCTCACCCCGCGACTGATGCCGTCGGCCAGCAGCGCCTTCCAGTCGGGCGGCCGGTGGTGATGCGTCATCGAAGCGTCAGCGGGGCAAAACACCGTTTTCGTCTTGCCGCACAACGCCTCGCGCCAGGCCAGTAGCACGGGGTCGCAGCCGTCGGCGGTCAGTAGACCGAACAACGTTTCCTCGCCCTGGGTCGGAATCTCGACGTCGGGATGCAGCAGACTTTCCGAGGTCGCGCCGATGCCGATTTCCTGGCAGAAGCGTTCGGCCACTAGCAAGCCGGCGATTTCCCACAGGGCCTGAGGTTCGCGCGACCGGACCAGGCCGAATCCCAGACAGACATAAGCCAGCGCCAGCACCCGCGCCCATTCGGGCGGCGGCGCCTGGCGCTTGGGATGAACCCAGATCGTGCCATCCGCCGCCAACACCAGCCAGCCTTGGGGACCGACCCAGCGGTGCTCGTCGTCAAAGGTGACGTGGACGGTCTGCGCGATCGCGTCCAGCGGCGGTTGCCCGGCCAGGGTCCGCCCTTCCAGGAATCCGCGTCGCGCCGCCGTTTCCGCCGCCTTGCGTCGCTTCACGGTCCACCCCGACGACGTTCGGCCAGGCGCGGCAGATCTCGCGCGACCTCAACCAGGAACCACGCCGGCAGAGTCTGGCCGTTTTCGTCCTCGCCGACCACGGTTTGCGCCATTTCGACGCTGATCCGCGCCAAATCGCGCAACAAATTCTTGGCCCGCAGCGCGAGTTGCTGATGTTCCGCACGCAGGGAGGATTCGTCCGCCGGCAATTCCTTGCGCAGGTGCGCCCGAAACGACTGGGTCAGGAAATACAGAACGTCGCGGTCGGCGGGTTCGGCGGGCCAGCGCGCGTCGCCCTTGAGAATTGCCGCCAGCGTGTGCCGTTGCCGCAACTGCTTGATGAAGCCCTTGAACTGGCCGGCATGGGCCGGGGTCAGCAGGCCGAAGGCCAGCGCTTCCAGCATCTCGTCGCCGACCGATTCGCCAAAGGAATGCAAGGCGTCGGACAGCATGTGCCAGGATCGCGGCGTCGAGAACGGCTCCTCGTGCTTGGGCGGCTCGTTCCACAGATGATCCGGGCGCAGTTGCAGATACTCCACCACCCAGGGATGAATGCTGCCTTCGTTGACCGCCCAGGCCAGCCACTCGCGGGCGTGGGCGCGCAGGTGAACGTGCGCCAGGCGATTGATCAAGGCGGAGGGCATCGGTTTGACCAGAGCGGCGTCCTTGGCGCGGTTGCCGGCGCCGACGACGATGGCGCCGGCGGGCAACCGGTATTCCCCGACCCGCTGCTCCAGGATCAGCGAATAGAACGCTTTCTGGATATCGTGGCTGGCGGCGTTAAGTTCGTCGAGAAACAGCACGAAGGGCTGGCGGCGGACGATGTTGGCGGGGGGAAAGAAACGTGAGCAGTCGCCGTCGATTTTCGGTACGCCCAGCAAATCCTCCGGCGCCAGTTGGCTGCCCAGCAGTGCCACGCATTCCAGCCCCACCGCCGCCGCGAACCGGTTGACCAGCGCGGTCTTGCCGATGCCCGGCGCCCCCCAGAGAAACACGGGCCGCACCACCGCGACATGCAGCAGGAAATCGAAAGCTTGGTTCAATGTCAGTTCGATGGCGGGGTTCATGGCGAAAACGATGGAGCTTGAAGATCGGTCGAAATGGTTGCGGCGGGGCTGCTAGCAACCTTTGGTATCATACCCGCTTATTACCCGCTCCACGCCCTCCCCAAACCAATGAACATCCCGCAAAACAGTCTGGTGCTGTACAAGAACGGTCCGGCCCGGGTCACTGCCCTGGGCGACAAGCTGGACATCGAACTGGAAGACGGCCGGTCGTTGCGGGTTCGCCCCAAGGACGTGCTGTTGCTGCATCCGGGACCTTTGAGCAATTTGCGCGGCTTGGATGCCCCGGTGGGCGAGGTGGAGGCGGCCTGCGAGTTGCTGGAGGGAGGACAAACCACCTTACCGGAACTGGCGGATCTGGTCTACGGCGCCTATACCCCGGCCACCGCCTGGGCCACGTGGCGGTTGGTAAGCGAGGGTCTGTATTTCCAGGGCACGCCGGAGGCGATCAACGCCCGGCCATTGGCCGAGGTGGAACGGGAACGGGCGGTTCGGGAGGCGAAAGCGGCCGAACGGGACGCCTGGAACGGTTTTCTCCAACGGGCGCGGGCGGGGCGGTGCGCGCCGGAGGATAGGCCCTATCTTGAGGAAATCGAAGAAGTGGCCCTGGGTCAGCGTGAGCAGAGCCGGGTGTTGCAGGCGCTTGACTGCGACCAGAACCCGCCAAGCGCCCATGCCCTGCTGCTACGGCTGCGGCACTGGGACGGAGGGATGAATCCCTGGCCGCGCCGGGTCGGAGCGCTGTTGACGCCGCCGGAAGTGGACCTGCCCACGTTATCGGACGAATCGCGGCTGGATTTGACCAGCCTGCCGGCCTACGCCATCGACGACGAAGGCAATCTCGATCCCGACGACGCCATCAGCCTGGATGGCAACCGCCTGTGGGTCCACGTCGCCGACGCCGCCGCCTTGGTGGGGTCCGACAGTCCTGCCGATGTGGAGGCGCGGGGGCGGGGGGCGACCCTGTATCTGCCGGAAACCACCATTTCGATGTTGCCGGAGATGGCGATCCCAAGGCTGGGCCTGGGCCTGGCGGAAATTTCGCCGGCGTTGTCGTTCGCCCTGAATCTCGACGCGGACGGCGTGGTGACCGATGTGGACATCGCGCCAAGCTGGGTCCGGGTGCGACGGCTGAGTTACGACGAGGTCGAGACCCGACTTGGGGAAGAACCGTTTCGCGGCTTGTATGAACTCGCGCAACGCCATCAAGCCCGCCGCCGCGCCAATGGGGCGGTCTTCATCGATCTGCCGGAAGTCAGGATACGGGTGAACAACGGCCGGGTGGAGATCAAACCGTTGCCCCGCTTGCGCAGCCGGATGCTGGTGGCCGAGGCGATGGTGATGGCGGGCGAGGCGGCGGCCCGCTTCGCGCTGGAGCGAGGACTGCCGTTTCCGTTCACCACTCAGGACCCGGCGGACGCCGCCGACCGGCAGCCGGCGGGGCTGGCGGCGATGTACGCCCTGCGGCGTGGGTTGCGACCCCGCCAGTACAGTAGCCAGCCCGGCCCGCACGGCGGATTGGGACTGAACGTCTACGCTCAGGTGACCAGTCCGTTGCGGCGTTATCTGGACCTGGTGGCGCACCAGCAGTTGCGGGCCTGTCTGCGGGGGGGCGATCCGCTGGAGGCCCAGGCGATCATCGAGCGGGTCGGCGCGGCGGAAGCGGCGGCGCAGGGAATCCGGCGGGCCGAGCGGCTATCGCGCGAACACTGGACCCTGGTTTACCTCCAGCAGCATCCTGGCTGGCGGGGCGAGGGTGTGCTGGTCGAAAAGCGGTTGCCGCGCGGCGCCGTGCTGATTCCCGAACTGGCCCTGGAGACGCGGGTGAAGGCGGGCGAGGATGTGGCGCTAGACAGCGTGGTGCCGTTGCGGTTGACCGGCGTCGAACTGCCGACGCGCGAGGCGTATTTCAAGGTCGGTTAGGCGCTCGCCGGGCTACCACTGAATCAACCGCTGGATTTCCTGGGCGCTCCAGCGCAGGGCGCGGCTTTGCTGCTGGCCGAGCGCCAGCAACAGGGCGATGGCGGCGTCCGGATGGTCGTTCCGCAGCCGGTCGAAGTCCTCCCGGCTCAGCGTCAGCAGTTCGCTTGATCTAACCGCTACCGCCTCGGCGGCGCGGGGGCCGGGGTCGAGAAAGGCGATGTCGCCGAACATCGTGCCTGGACCGTAAATCGCCAGCCGCTTGTAACGGTCGTCGGTGGCGGGCAGGCGGATGTCCACCCGACCGCGCAGCACCAGATACAACTCCGCCCCGTCGTCGCCGGCCGCGAACAGCCGCTGGCCGCGTTCCAGGAGACGGGGCTGGAGCACGGCGGCGAGCGCGGCGATTTCCGCCGGCCCCATGGCACGGCACAAGTCCATCGCTTCCAGCGGAACGCGCTGTTCCAGCACAGTGGGCGCGACCCCGAGGGCGTCGAGCAGGGCGTTCTCGGCGTATTCCAGGGCCAAGTCGGCGGCGGCGAAGGTTTTGACGTTGAGCCGGCCCGGCCGCAGGCTGAGCTTGCGCAGGGTGCGCTCGACCTCGCGGCCCAGGCCCAAATCCTCGCGGACCTCGCAAAACAACAATTCGCCGCCGTGCCGTTCCAGCCGCGCGGCGATTTGTTGCAGCAACCGCACGCTGGAAAAGTCGATCTGAATCACTCGCCGCAGGTGCAGGATGACCCAGGCGGGCCGGTCGAGATCGGGCAACAGGTCCTCGAACAGTTGATCGGCCTTGGCGAAGAACAGGGTGCCGCGCAATTGATAGAGCACGATGCGGTCGCCATGGCGGGCCAGCAGTTCGGCCTGCTCCGCCGGACGACGCCGCACCGAATGCCGTTCGGCCCCGGTCAGCCGGCGATGGATGATCGGCACCCGGCTTTGCTGGCGGATGAACAGGAGGATGGCGATGGCCAACCCGACCAGCACCGCGACCATCAGGTCGTAGCTCAGGGTGATGCCGGTGACCAGCACCGCGATGACTGCGTCCAACCGGGTGCGGCTGCGGCGCAGCCAGGCCAGAATGTCCTTGTCCAGCAAGTTGAGCGCGGAAGCCAGGATGATGCCAGCCAGGGCGCTGGTAGGCAGCCATTGCCCGGTCTGGCCGGCGAACAGCAGCAGGAGTAGCAAAGCCAGCCCGGCGCCCAGCGCGGCCCAGCGGCGGGCGCCGGCCTGAACGGCGGTGGCGGTGCCGCCCACGCTGGCCGAGCCGGCCATGCCGCCGGCCAGCCCGGTCAGAATCTGTCCCACGCTCTGCGCCAGCAGCTCGCGGCGGGCGTCGTGGCGCAGGCCGGTCACGGTGTCGGCCAGCACCGCCGTCAATAGCGTGTTCAGGGAACATAGCACCGCTAGGGCGAAGGCGGCGTGCAGGATCAACGGCCAGGGCAGATCGACCCAGGCGGCGGGTGTGTCAAGGGCAAGGTGAACCCCCCCCAGTTCCGGCAACGCGCCAATGACCCAATGCGCCGGCGTGGGGGAAAGACCGGCGGAATGGAGCGCTCCTTGAAACAGCGCGGTCCCGCCGATCAGGCCGGCGATGGGGCCGGGCAGCCAGGGGATGAAGCGCGGTGCGAAGCGGGCCGTGGCGAAGGCAACGGTTGCCGTGGCGAGGGGCAGCCAATGCCACTGGGACCAGGTGTCGGCGTGATGGACGCCGAGCAGGGGTTTGAACTGGGACCGAATCAGCAACAGGCCAGTGCCGGTGGTCAGTCCGGCGATGACGGGGTAGGGGATGAATTTCATCAGCCGGCCACCGCCGACCAGCCCGATCAACAACTGCATCGAACCAGCTAGGACGGTGACGACGAACAAGGTAGGCGCGATGGCGGCGGGGGCGAGGCCAGCGCCGGCGAGGATGGCCGCCGTGCCACTCAGCAGTGCCATGCTGGGGCCGGTCGGGCCGCTGACCAGGCCGACCGCGCCGCCGAAGCCGCCGGAAATCAGCAGCAGGAGGATGGCGCCGACCAGTCCGGCCAGCGCGCCGGGCGCGGTTCCCAGCGAGGCGGCGAACACAGTCACGCCAAAGGCGGTGGCCTGCGGCAGCACCACGGCGGCGCCGACCAGGCCACCGCGCAGATCGGCGAGGAGAGCGGTTGGGAATTTCAAGGGTCGGGGCGTTTCCAGAAGTCAGGAGTATGGGGGCGGGACGAAGTCATCGTTTGACGATGGTTGCCGAGCGCCACTCAAGTATAGAATCCCGCTCCTTGATCACACGCATTCGGCCCGAGGTCTTCAACCGCATGGAATCGAAACTGTTTGCCCCAATTCAACTGGGCGCGCTCTCCCTGAAAAACCGCGTCGTCATGGCCCCGTTGACCCGTTGTCGGGCCGATAACCTGGACGCCGCGCCGACCGATCTGATGGCGCGCTACTACGCGCAGCGCGCCGGCGCGGGCCTGATCATTTCCGAGGGCACCATCGTGTCGCCCCAGGCGCGCGGCTATCCCTACACGCCCGGCATTTGGTCGGACGCCCAGGTCGCCGGCTGGCGGCGGGTGACGGACGCCGTACACCAGGCGGGCGGGTTGATCGTCTGTCAAATTTGGCACTGCGGCCGGCTGTCCCTGCCGGACTTTCACGGCGACGAGGCGCCGGTCGCGCCCTCGGCGATCAACCCGAACTGGCGGATGTTTTCGGGGGAGGAGTTGAAGCCGACCGTCACGCCCCGGGCGCTCAGCCGGGAGAACATCGCCGAAATTGTCACCGATTTCCAGCGCGCCGCGCGTCACGCAGTGGCCGCCGGGTTTGACGGGGTGGAGATTCACTCGTCCAATGGCTATTTGTTCCACCAGTTCTTCTCCCGCTGCTCCAACACGCGCACCGATGAATACGGCGGGTTCCATGGAAACCGGGGCCGGTTTTTGTTCGAGGTGCTGGACGCGGTGGGACGGGAATTGCCGTTCGACCGGGTTGGCATTCGCCTCAACCCGATGATGAACAACATGCACGGGATGACGGTGGATGAAGACACCGTGCCGATGTTCGAGTCGCTGATCCGCCGCGCCAACGGTTACGGCCTGGCCTACATTCATCTTAGCGAGCCGTTCATGCCGAATCAGTTGGACGGCGCGGTGGGCGCGCTGACTGACGTGGCCAGGCATTTCCGGCCGCTGTGCCAGGCACCGCTGTTGTCCAATGGTGGCTTCAGCCAGGACCGGGCCGAAGCGTGGGTGGCCGAGAATCGCTGCGATGCCGTGGCGTTTGGCAAGCTGTTCATCGCCAACCCGGATCTGCCAGAGCGGTTCCGGCGCGGCGCTCCGCTGAACGCGCCCGATCCAGACACGTTCTATCAGGGCGGCGAGAAGGGGTATGTGGATTATCCGGTACTGGCGTGAGCGTTAATGAGCGTGAAGCCGGCTTCCAGCCGGCTTGATTGGCCAACACCACCATCGCTGCTCAAGGCCGCTGGCCTAACCGTGAGCGGCGGCCACGGTTTCATCTAAGATAGCGGGTGCCACGCGATGATTAGTTCGGCTGCTTATGCACTTCGGTGATCCAGAGCGGATCACGCCACGGTGTCGATAATCCTGCTTGACACAATGTGTTGTTGCATTATTTCGTTCGATGTAATATCATAAATTCTTTAGAGATATTTTCATGATCAAGCGTAAGAGTAGTAGTTATTCCTAAGTGTTCAATGGTTACTCTTCATTATCAATGGCTGCCTGGCAAAAGCTTTTCCGACAAAATAAACGGTTTGTCATAATTGGCGGATTTCGAGCCGCGATAGAGTTCCGATGGCGCTGAGAAAACAATAAAACGACTTGAATGTTTTTTGCGCCGCCGGCCCGTCTGAATAAAGCGTCCTTCAAGTATGATCAAAAGAAAATTGTTTCAATATCCCTTGCGGCTCAATAAACTGACTCTTTAATCGGTGGTTGGCTGAAGCCACAAAATTGTTGGTATCGCCGTTTGGGTGTTTTTGTTGATGAGAAGTAAAAGATGTTCCCTGAAAAGCACCGAAGCATTCTTACCAGATGGCTTTTTGGGGCAGATGTGGAGAACCCACTGACTTGTTGCAGGGTATCGGCTAGCTGTTAGTAACCCAGGAGAAAATAAAATGTTTAATCTGATCAGACAATCCCCCGAAATCGCGTTCAATATAGCCCGATATGGTCTTGCGTGGACGGCGGCTTTTGACCAACATCGGCATGACTTCGATTCGATGTACTTGACTGGCGCCAAGTCAGCCTTGCACGGAATGCGAAATAACCCGCCGCCGCTTAGGGATTGGCCGTTACTGTTGAGGCACAATCTGGAACTGGGTATTCAAATCGCCCTAAGCAGTTCCAGCAAGATGATGGAGTTTCACACCGACCAGCTTCTCGATGGTGTCGATGCGCTGGTCAGGACGTTGGTCGGCGGCGAGGGCGAAACCGTAGGCGAGTTTGCCGCCAGGGAAGCCGACGCCATGGAGGCGGTCGCGTTCGACTTCCCGAAAGCCATCGAAAGCATGAAATACGAGTTTGGCTTCCAGTTCGGGTCGGATGGCTACAAGCTGGTCAAGGAAACGCCCTGCTTTCGGATGTATCAGGTGCTCCCCACCAAACCGGGCGTCGTGGTCAACGAAAAAGGTAAACCGACCCTGCTGGTGCCGCCGTACATGCTGGGTGTCCACATCCTCAGCTTCCTGCCGGGCGAGGGAAAGAGCTACGCGCACGCTTTCGCCAACCAAGGCATTCCCACCTACGTCCGGGAAGTCAAGGACATCGACATCACGCCGGTGGTGCAAACGATGTCTTGCGAGGACGACTGCGAGCAAACGCGCGACCTGTGCCAGTTTCTCAAGGAAAAGCATGGGCGTCCCGTCACCTTGAACGGAATCTGTCAGGGCGGCTATATCTCTCTCATTAATGTTCTGTCGGGCAAGCTGCAGGGTGTGGTCGACGCGCTGATCACCGGCGTCACGCCGGTGGACGGTACCAAATCCACGTCCCTGGGCGAGTACATGAGTGGCATGCCGTCCGGCGTGGGCATGGAATACGCCTACGAAACCCTGAGCAATGGCAACAAGGTCGTCAACGGCGATGTGATGAGCCTGGGCATGAAACTGCTGGCCATCAGCAAGGAAGCGCCGTTGGTCGCCATGTATAACGTCAAGTCCATGTACAAGGATACCGGTGGCAATCCCGGCAAGACCGCCGCCGCCATCAATCGCTGGCTGCGCGAGGAACGGGTGCATTTGCCGGTGGCCATCGCGGAAATGAGCGGCAAGACCTTCAAGGTGCCCATCGCTCCCGATGGCACGCTGCCGATTTCGCTGTTCGGCAAGCCGCTCAACCTGCACGATCTGAAGAAACTGGGTGTGCGCTGGTACCTGGCGTATTCCAAGGACGATAATTTGGTGGACCGGGATTGCGCGCTGGCCGCCGCCCCATTCCTCAAGGAAGATGGCGTTTTGCAGATCACGGAATTCCCTGGCGGACATGTGGGGATTTTGACCAGTTTCGCGAGCGAAAAGTCTAAATGCCCCTTGCATGGAGAGTTCAACGGAATGATCGGTCCAGTCCGCTATCAGCTCAATCTCGATAGAGAGGGCAAGGGAGAAGGCAAGGAAAGCGTGGATAAGAAAGAAAAAGCCGCGTAATTATTACGCTGCAATCGAGTTGCGCGGTCGAAATCGGAGCGGGAGACGTTCGGGATGACAAAAAACTGATTCCAACCGATTTTGATCGTGTGGCCAATGACTTCAATAATAAAACTGGAGAGAGATTATGCAAGTAAAAGGTAGCGTGATCGTTATCACCGGCGGCGCCAGCGGTATCGGCGAGACGGTTGCCAAGGATTTCGCCAAAGGCGGCGCGAAGGTCGTCTTGGGCGACGTGAACCAGGCGGGTCTCGACCGAGTCGTCGGCGAGATTCAGGCTGCTGGCGGAGAGGCGGTCGGGGTTGCTGGTAGCATCGCCAAGGAAGAGGATGTCGCGAAACTGATGGATACCGCCATCGAAAAATTCGGCGCCCTCAATGTCGTCTTCGCCAATGCCGGGATTATCAACGACAGCTTGATGGTCAATACGGATAAGACGGGCAAGGTCAAAAGCGTCATGAGTCTCGACGCGTTTAGATCGGTGATCGATGTCAATCTCGTCGGCGCCTTTTTGACGGTGCGCGAAGGCGTGAGAAGGATGGCCGATAACGGCTACAAGGGAGTTGTCGTGTTGACCTCGTCCATCAATCTTACCGGTCAGGTCGGACAGATCAACTACTCTTCCACCAAGGCGGCGGTCGCGCTGTGGCCCAAGATCTTGGCTGGCGAGTTCGCGATGAGGGGTCTCAAGGATATTCGAATAGCCGCCGTCGCTCCCGGCTACACGGCCACGCCGATCCTGAAGGGCATGAATCAGGATGCGCTCAACGTCATCCTGAAGGACGTCCATATCGGGCGCCTGGTGGAGCCGGAGGAGATCGCCGCGACGGTTCGGCATATCGTCGAGAATGACGCGATCGATGCAACCACGATCGAGGTCACGGGCGGCGTGACTTACGGGGCACGGCAGCGGGCCAAATAATCGTTTGATCTTTAGCCCGCGTTGATGGCTGCGGGCGGTTCAATCGCCCCCGGTAAAACCGGGGGTTTTATATCGATTTTCGGAGCCATCTCGAGATCTTGATCTGCCTTTCTGAACTTAAACCCTTCCGGAAATAACGGTTTTCTTCTTAATTATCCGCCTTTCCCCAATCTTGGATCGAGCGTCCTGCATTTTGAATTTCACGGATTGCCTTGACCGTGGGAAAACCAAGAGTCTAGTATTTCCTTGTCTAGTATTTCCGTGGCGCTGCTAGCGAAAAGCTAAGAGTGAAGACATGTTTTATCAAGTATTGCTATGTAGGCAATACAATTAACCTTAATTCTTTTTAATGAGGAGACGAGTAATCTCATGAATTTGACAGAACAAGCCGAATCCATGGCGAAAATGTGGGCTGAAGCTCAGAAGCAAATTTGGGGAGGCTTATACGATTTGGCCCAGGGCGCTGGCGGTGGCGGCAATCCTTTGAGCGGTTTTTACGATCCCTCCGCATGGCTCAGACAAGTGGCGGATGCATGGACTAAGGGCGGTGGCGGTGATAG
The DNA here is from genome assembly GCA_031732935.1 of Candidatus Contendibacter sp. GTDB lineage: Bacteria > Pseudomonadota > Gammaproteobacteria > Competibacterales > Competibacteraceae > Contendibacter. The sequence goes on along the minus strand of JAVMKH010000149.1, from coordinate 4,998 downwards.
CGGTCAGCGAGCCGCCAGCAGCATTTTTGCCAGCCAAACCTCAATGATGCAGTTCATGAACCTGCTGACCAAGTCCTGGCAAATTGTGGCGCCCAGCCTTGAAGCTGGAAAGCCATGGCAACCCGATTTGCAAAAGTTCATCAGCCAGTGGGTCGAGCAGATCACTGCCCTGCCCGGAAAAATGAAAGGAACCACCGAGAATATCACCGACCTCAGCAAATCCATCGGGGAGTGGATTCCGTTGCTGACGCCCTGGCTGGGGTTCGTCCATCAGGCGATTGGCACGGGGCATTTTGGAGAATTGATGAAGGGTTCATCGGGCTTCGGCAAGCTTATGATGCTGGAGCAACAGAGCCTGCAACCGCCCATCGGTGGGTTCGCTGAGTTGCCGGGCGCTGGTTTAACTCGGGAAACCAACGCTAAGATCATGAAGGCGTCGGACGCTTTGTTGGATCTGCGTAAAGCGGCTCTTCGATACGATATGGAGATCGCCCAAGGTATCGGACAGGCGGTCGAACGCACGATGGAGCGCCTTGCTGACCTGGCCAAAAAGGATAAGAAGATACATAGCGTCAGGGAAGTAATGCAACTCTGGTTCCAGACCGCTGACCGCACTCTGACTGAAAAATTCTGCTCCGACGAATTTATCGCGATCCAGAACGAAATGGCCTCTGCCGCCTTGAACTATAAACTCAAGTTGCGGGATGTTTTGGAAATGGTCTACAGCGCTCTCGATATACCGACGCGCTCGGAAATGGATGATGCCTATCGTGCGATCCACGACTTGAAGAAAGAAGTCCGGGATCTCAAAAAAGCACTTCATGGCTTGACGGCATCGCAAACTTCTCTCGTGACAACTGCCCAAATAAGCGGCTAACTTTCGGTTAACCCGGAACGCAAAGACATAAGGAGGCCATCGTGTTATCGTCCCCTGTTGATATTCGCCCCAGCGACGCCATTGACGAAATCAAAAAAATCAACGAAAAATTGCTCAAGGGCGTCGAAAATCTGAGCACGCTTAAAGACGAGGATGTCGATATTGGCAGCACCCCCAAAGATGTCATTTATTCTCAGGATCGGTTGCGTGTCTATCACTACAAGCCGATGGTGGATAAAGATAAAATATTTAAAACACCGCTGCTGATCGTTCCCCCGCTCATCAACGGTTACGAAGTGGCGGATCTACAACCGGACCGCTCCTTGGTTCGCAACCTGCTCAAGGAAGGGCTGGACGTGCATCTGCTCGACTGGGGGTATCCGCGGCCGGTGGATAAATACTTGACCATTGACGATTACATCAATGGTTACTTGAATGACTGCGTCGACTTTATCCGCGAGCGCCACTCGGTTGACAAAATTGCCATTTTGGGGATTTGTCAGGGCGGTACGATCAGCACGACCTATTCGTCGCTTTATCCGGAAAAAGTCGACCGTCTTATTTTGACGGTAACCCCGATCGACTTCGATTTCGAACATAATCCGAAGCAACCGCACGTTGGTTTGCTGTTTCATCTGGGAAAGGCCGCGAATGTCGATCTGATGGTGGGCGCGCTTGGCAACGTGCCTGCTGATTTGCTGAACGTCTCGTTCATGATGGCTTCGCCGTTCGTGCTGAACATTGGCAAGTACGCCGATTTGATCGATATTCTCGACAATAAAGAGGCGCTGCTCAATTTTCTGCGGATGGAAAAATGGCTGTTCGGAGGACCGGCCGCATCCGGAGAAACCTATCGGTTTTTCGTGAAGAATTATCTTCAGGACAACAAACTGGTGAAAGGCGAGATCGAGATCGGCGGACGAAAAGTCGATCTTGCCAACGTCACCATGCCCGTGCTGAATATCTACGCGAAGAAGGACCATTTGGTGCCGCCGCCTTGCACGGTCGCGCTCAAGAAGCATGTCGGCAGCAAGGACTACACGGAGCTGGAAATCGATACCGGTCATATCGGTATTTATACCGGCGGCGCCTCTCAAAAGATTCTCGCTCCGAACGTCGGCAAATGGTTGCGGGAACGGGCGCATTGATCGGCATGCGCCCCTCGCTGGGGCGCAATGTGAATTTCCCTTCCCTGGAGGAAGGGTGGTGTTAAAACCACGCAGTTGTTGCAAGAGGGTTGATTTATGGCAGTCAAGAAACTAAAAAGAGGCGTTGCTCTCGTCGGGGCAGGTATGACCTCGTTTGGGACATTCCCTGGCCTCAACACGCGCGATTTGTTCGTCCAGGCTTTTCAGGAGATGAAAGCCTCGGTCGATAAGGGTTTTGATCCCAAGGACATTGAAGCACTGGTCATCGGCAATTACAGCAGCACGATGTTCGAAGGCCAGAACTTCATGGGACCCTACGTCGCCGACGCGGTGGGTCTCACGCCGATTCCAGCGAGCCGTGTCGAATGCGCGTGCGCCAGCAGTGGCTTGGCGTTGCGGCAGGCGATCATGACCATCGGTTCAGGCTTGGCCGATGTAGTGCTGGTCGGCGGCCTTGAAAAAGAAAGCGATCTGCCCATTGCTCGGGTGACCGACGTGCTGGCCACCGCCAGCGACAGCGTCTACGAAAATCCGGCCGGATTTACTTTCCCAGGTCTTTACGCGCTACTGGCGACCGCCTACATGCATCGTTACGGCGCGACGCCCGAAACGTTCATGAAGATCGCCATTAAGAACCACGAGAATGGCGTCCTCAACCCCAAAGCGCAATTCGGGGCGCGGATCGCCGACATCATGGCGAGCAAGCAGAAAGCGGCCGCCAAGCGTGGCAAGCCCGTGCCGCAATGGGGCAGCGAGCTGGATTTCCTGAAGGACGATCAGGCCAACCCCGCGATTGCCTGGCCAATGCGCCTGTTCGATTGCTCGCCGGTTTCCGACGGCGCGGTCGCCCTGCTGCTGGTGGCCGAGGAAATCGCCTCGTCGTTCACCGACAAGCCCTTGCACATCATCGGCTACGGGCAGGGCAGCGACGTGCCGACCTACGAGCGCGAGAGCTTGACGTCGATCAAGGCCGCGCGGGTCGCGGCCGAGCAGGCTTACGCCACCGCCGGGGTAACCCCCAAGGATATCAAGGTGTGCGAGGTTCACGATTGCTTCACCATCGCCGAACTGATCGCCATCGAGGATCTCGGTTTCTTCAAGCCTGGCGAGGGCTATAAAGCCATCGAGGAAGGTTTGACCTCCCGGCTCGGCCCTCGGCCGATCAACTCGTCCGGCGGACTCAAATCCAAAGGTCACCCGGTGGGCGCTACCGGCGCGGGCCAGGTCGTGGAAGTCTTCAAGCAGATGCGCGGCGAGGCGGGTCCCCGGCAGGTCCCAGGCGATTTGAACCTGGGATTGACCCACAATCTGGGCGGTAGCGGCATGGCCGCGATCGTGCATATTTTCGAGCGGAGACAATAAGGCGATGAGCGAACTGCCATTCAACAGCACCAGCTATTACCATTACCTGTCCGAGCACAAGCTGATGGGCTGCCGGAGCAAGACCAGCGGCAAATTTTATTTGCCGCCTCGTCCGATCTGCACCACCGCCTATTCCAGCGATATGGAATGGGAGCAAGTGTCCGGCAAGGGCGAGATCATCGCGTTTACGGTCATCACGGTTGCTCCCACCCACATGATCGAGGCGGGCTATAGCCGCGATAATCCCTACTGCGCCGCCATCGTGCGCTTGCAGGAAGGGCCGGCGATCAGCGCGCAGATACTGGGCGTCGATCTGTCGATGCCGGAAGAAGCCATCAAGATTGGTACTCCGGTGCAGGCGACGTTTATCGAACGCGGCGAAGGTCCCGCGAAGCGCACCTATCTCGCGTTCGAGGTTGTTCAGTAAAGGATTGGAAAGGCGGTCTTGGGGGTTCTCCATGTACTCCGGCCAGATGGCGGATGCATGGCCCTAAGTCAGCAAGCGGCCGACATCTTTCCGATTTGATCCGGGAAGATGTCGGTTTGGGTGATGAGCCGGAAGTTCATGTTTTTCCTAGAGATTGATTCTTGTTTTCGGTTACCCCATCTCCACTTCAAACCCCACCACGGCGCGTTGGTCCCGGCTGAACTCCACCCCGATCAGATGGATCGGTTGTCCGTCGGCGCGGTACTTGTCGGCGTAGCCCCGGTTCTTGATCTGCCGCAAGGCTCGGCCCTCGGGCTCCAGTTCCACCACCTTGAACTCAAACAGATAAATCTGACCGTTGAATTTCACGGTCAGGTCCAGGCGGCCGTGGCTGCTGGCGTCCTCCGGGGTGATGTCCAGTCCCAGCGAGGCGAAGTAGGCGTAGAACACGCTGGCATAATAGCCTTCGTAGCGGGCGATGGGGTTGTTGCGGTACCAGTCGGCGGGAATGCTGGCGAAGAAGGCGGCGAACAGCCGTTCCATCCCGGCAAAATCATTCGCTAGCAGCAAATCACCGAGCCGGCGCTTGTTCCCCAGCATCGCCTGCCCGTTCGGCGTCCACACCTTCAGCAGTCCGTTGATCAGGCTTTGATAAACCTCCTGGTTGGGGTAACGTAGCCGATACCAGTATTCCCCGAACCGGTCTTCTTCCCGCGCGATGGTCAGGTAGCCGGTCTGGAACATCAGCGCCTCGGTGGCGATGTGGCCCACGTCAAAAGCCGACAGCAGGGCGGCGTCGGTTTCCAGTCGACCCAGGTTTGGCAACCAGGTTTGCCGGTCGGTAAGCAGGTCGATTAAGAAGGTGGGCGAGCCGGTCTCGAACCACCAGGGCCGGAACTGGCGTTCCTGGAACAGCAGCAGCAGGTCGAAGGGGTTGTAGACCGCCGTGCCGGTCCAGTTGTAGCCGTTGTACCAGTGGCGGATTTGCTCGCGGTCCAGCCCGGCCAGTTCCGGGGCGAATACCGTGTCCACGTCGGCGTCGGTATAGCCACAGAGCGCCGAGTAGTCGCGGGAGAGGGTGATATCGCGCAGGTTGTTCAGCCCCGAGAAGAGGCTGACCTTGCTGAATTTGCTCACCCCGGTGAGGAAAGCGAAGCGGATGTGAGCATCCGAATCCTTGATCA
>JAVMKH010000148.1:0-16764 GCA_031732935.1 Candidatus Contendibacter sp. | reverse complement strand
ACCAACGACACGCGGATTTTCAGTCCGCTGCTCTACCAACTGAGCTACCTGGCCAGATGCGCCTTGCGCGAAGGAGGGGCGCATTTAAGCAGCTTGCGCGATGGTCGTCAAGCCAACTCACGATTTTGGCGGCACATAGCCTTCCGGCAACGCCGAGCCCGCCCCAAAGAAAAATTGCGTCATCTGCTCTTCCAGAAACTGCCGCGCCTTCGGCTCGAACGGTGTCAGTCGGTACTCGTTGATCAACATGGTCTGCTGTCGCAACCATTGTTGCCAAGCCGGCTTGGAGACATTCTCGAAAATTCGCTTGCCCAGTTCTCCGGGATAAGGTGGACGATCCAGACCCTCAGCCTCGACGCCGAGCTTGACGCACTTCACCATTCGAGCCATTCGTGGATTCCCGTTCGTTTTACGTTCGCTTGCCAGTATCGCCAGGAGTTGCCGCACCGGCGCGGCCACTCCCCGGTCGTCAGGGTAGCGGGGGTTATACCAGACAAACCGTTCCCCTTCCATCACCGCGCCGCCCGATCGGGTCACCGTCGCCGGCATCGGCGTAATATCAAGCTGGAAATGACTGAAGCCATGCCGCAGCACGTTCCACGGTATTCCGATCGTCACTTCCAATCCCCACCGTTCCCGACACCAGTCGGCGATATCTATCTCTGGTGGGCATTCAGGAAAACTCCACAGTCCGCCCCAGACGCCGACCGGCGGCCGGCGCTCCAGCAACACCTCGCCTTCCGCGCCGCGCAGCAGCACCATTCGCGTGGTTCGCACCGGCAATTGCCGTCGCGGTTTCGGCGCTGGGTAATCCAGTTCCCGCCCCCGCGCATGGGCCACGCAATCCACTGCCAGCGGGCATTGGTTACAACGCGGCCGGCGTGGCGTGCAAACCGTCGCGCCAAGATCCATCATTGCCTGGGTGTAATTGGCGACGCGCTCGACCGGCGTGTAGCGTTCCGCCAGCTCCCACAGCGTCGCCAGCACGGATGACTGCCCCGGCCAGCCGTCGACCGCCGCGAATCGCGCCAGCAGCCGTTTGACGTTGCCATCCAGAATTGGCTGTCGCTGCCCGACCGCCAAGGCCAGAATCGCTCCCGCCGTCGAGCGCCCGATACCCGGCAGGTTTTGCAACGCCGTACTGTCCAGCGGCATCTCCCCCCCATGCCGGTCGCGCACGATGCGCGCCGCCTGGCACAAATGGCGAGCGCGAGCGTAATACCCCAATCCAGCCCACAATCTCAATACCTCGTCCAGGTCGGCCTCGGCCAGGGCCGCCAAGTCGGGAAACCGCGTCATGAACCGTTCATAATAGGGGATCACCGTCGCCACCTGAGTTTGCTGCAGCATGATCTCCGACACCCAGACCCGGTACGGCGTGGGATTCTCTTTCCAGGGCAGATACTTGCGGCCGTTCGCGTCGAACCAATTCAGCACGCGCCGGCCAAATTCATCCGGAGCTATCCCATTTTTACTTTGTGAGGTTTTTGCCATGGCGCGTATTTTGATTGCCGGCTGCGGCGACGTCGGCGCAACCCTGGGCCAGGGTCTGAACGCGGCCGGGCACAAGGTTTGGGGCTTGAAGCGCCACCCGACCGATTTGCCGCCCGGCATCCGGCCGCTGGCGGCGGATTTGACCGATCCGGCGACCTTGAACGCCCTGCCTCCGGATTTGGACGCCGTCGTTTACAGCGCCGCCGCCGCCGGTTTCAGCGAGGCCGCCTATCAAGCCGCCTATGTCACCGGCGTCCACAACCTGCTCGAAGCGCTGCGCCAGGCGGGCCAGCAGCCCCACCGGCTGCTGTTTACCTCCAGCACCTCGGTGTACGCCCAGCGCCAGGGCGAGTGGGTGGACGAAGATTCGCCCGCCGAGGCGGAAAGTTTTAGCGGGCGCTGCATTCGCGCGGGCGAACGATTGATGTGGGATAGTCCCTGGCCGGCGGTGGTGGTCCGTTTCGGCGGCATCTATGGCCCTAGCCGCACCCGGTTGATCGACAGCGTCCGGGCCGGAACCGCCGCTCATCCCGCCGGATCGCCGCTCTACACCAATCGCATTCATCGCGACGACTGCGCCAGGGTATTGGAACACCTTTTATTCGTGCCAACGCCGGCACCACTGTACCTCGCCGTGGACGACGATCCCGCGCCGCTGGGCGAGGTGTTGCGCTGGCTGGCAACGCGGCTCGGCGTGCCGGAACCACCATTGGCCGCGCACCCACCCTTGAAGCCGGGCGCCGGGATCGGCGATCCCGCGCTACGCATGCGGGCCAGCAAGCGCTGCCGCAATGCACGGCTGCGCGCCAGCGGCTTTCAGTTCCGCTATCCCAGTTACCGGGACGGTTACGCCGCGCTGCTGCGATTGGAAGACTGAACAACGACCGACGCCTGGCGTCGGTCGTTGTTCGCCTAGCTAGAACGCCGCGCCGGAGAAATCGTAGCTCATCTCGCGATAGGGATGTTGCAGGAAGAATCCCTGGATCAAATCCACGCCCAGCGACCACAGGATGGGCATGGCTTTCACATCCTCCACCCCCCCCACGATGGTGGCCGCGCCCAAGGTCTCCAAACTTTGCGCCAGTTCCTTGATCTGGGCCTGTTTCTTAGCATCCCGGGCAAGGCCATTGACGAAGTACATGTCCAGCTTGACGTAATCGGCGCCCAGATTCTTGAGCAGCGACAGTGAGTCCGTGCCCCGGCCGAAACGGTCCAGACAGAAGCCGCAGCCCAGCATCTTGATGCCGCCCAGGAAGCTGAACATGTCGCGCAGGCTGCGCTCGGCGGTGGATTCCGCCACCTCGAACACCAGGCTTTGCGGTTCGACGCCGGCCTGCTCCATCCGCTCGCGCAGCCAGCCGTTCAACGTCCGATCCTGCAAGGTCACCGGCAAGATCTTGATGAACACCGTGGTCTTGCGCTGGCGCTGGCGCAGCATGTCAAGCACATGCTCGATCACCCAGCGGTCCAGTGTCAGCCCTAATTCATGATTGTAAACCACACCGAACACGCTGCCCGGCACCAGTTCCTGACCGTCGTTGCCGCGCAACCGCAGCAACGCCTCGTAGCGTTCGTTGGTATCGCCCCGCATGCTGGCAATCGGCTGAAACACTAGCCAGAGCCGCTCGTGCTCGATAATCTCGCGCACTTGCTGCAGAACCCGCGCCCGTGACGAGGCTTCCTGGTCGCGGCTGCTCTTCAGTCCGTCCTCTTGTAGAACGATACGCTCCCCTTTGGCTTCCCGCGCCAGACCGCAAGCCGAATCAGCTCGCTGGATCAGCATCAGGTGATCCTGGCTCCGGTCGGTCGTCAGCGCAACGCCGATGCTGGTTCGCAACAACTGGGCCTGTTCGCCGACCCGGTAAAATCCGGTTTCCAGCACGTCGCGGATGCGTCGGGCCAGCGCCAGCAGCGGTTCACCGATCAGGTTGGGAACCATGACCGTGAGAATGGCGTCGCTGAACCGCGCCGCGGGCTGATCCGGGTTCAACGTCTGCCGCAGCCGGTTGGCTGCCTGGCCCACCACCTCGTCGGCGGTCGCTACCCCAGCGGAATCGCGGATGGAGCGCAGGTTGTCCAGCACGATGAACAAGACCGCCAGCGATTGGGTGTTCAGGCCCAAGGTTTCGATGGCACGCTCCAGCAGCGTCAAGTAGCGCCGGCGGTTGAACAGGCCACTGATCGGGTCGTTGTCAGTCAGTGACCCGAGCTTGATCCGCATGGCCCGCGCCCGGCGCAGCCGTTGCTTGATTTCCCAGCACAGGTAGCTGACCGGCGCCGGTTTGGTCAACAGGCTGGTGCCCGGCACATCCAGATGGGTCAGGTAGTTCGGCACATCGGCCGGGAAGCACAGCAGGATGATCGGCAGGGTGTCGCAGTCTCGATGCTGGGTGATGACCTGCGCCAGTTCCTGTCCGCTCATTTCCTTGATGTCCAGATCGATCAGCAACAAATCTGGCCGGAAGCGATGAATATCCTGCAAGACTTGCAGCGGTTGGATCACCACCCGCGGAATGATGCCCTGTTCCTCCAGGGCGCCGGCCATTTCCCAAGCCTCGGTCGGCTGGTCGTTGACGATCAACACCCGAAAATAGCCTTGCGCGGTTTGCGGCAACAACAGTTCTCGCAGTACGTCGAGCACTTCGTCGTTTTCGAACGGCTTGCTGAAATAAGCCACACCGCCCGCCCGCACCGCTTCCAGCCGCGCGCTCATATCGTTACGCTCGCTCAGGAACAGGATCGGCGCCCGCGAGCCGGTTTCGGCGCGCAGTTGGGCCATCAACGCCATGACCGACTCCGAGCCATCGGGAAAATCGACGTCGACGATGATGGCGCCGGGCATCTGTCCCTGCAAGCGTTGCTCGGCCTCGACCAGATTGGCGATGTGCCGGATTCGATAACCGGAATCCTCGAGCTTGGTCGCCAGCGGCGGATTTTCGTTCGGGGCGATCACGATGATTTCCGGCAGGGGCGACAAGAGCGGACGGGTCCGGGGTTCGTCGCTTGTGCTGGATCCCCCGACCACTGTCAAAATGGTGCGTAAGGCGTCGATCAGGGCCGTCAGCCGTTGCCGATCAGATTCACCAGGCATGCCACCGCTGGCGGCGCAACTCTTGACGTGTCGCTCCAGTTGCGCGACTAGATTGCGCAGGTGCTCGTCGCCGTGTTCCCGCGCGTTCTGCGCCATGTCCTGCGCCAGTCGCGCCAGCATCGCAAACGACTTGGGGTTCCACTTGACGTAGTACAGCTTCTGCCACAGGTCCTCGATCAGCTTCAGGTAATTGACCAGCCTGAGACGCTGGCTGTTTCCGCCTTCAGCCTGACTCATGGCTTATCTCCTTCAAAAATTGGGATATTCCAGCAATGATAAACAAAGTATAGTGTTATCGTTATCAAATGGTCGGTCAACGCTCCACCTGGTTCACGTCTCGCACCGCGCCACGGGAGGCGCTGGTGGTCATGGCGGCGTAGGCGCGCAACGCGGCCGACACCGGCCGCTGGCGCTGGACCGGCTTCCAGGCTGTCGCCCCCCGCTCCCGCGTCGCCGCCCGCCGCCGTTGCAATTCCTCGTCGCTGACGGCGAGGTGGACACGGCGGTTGGGAATGTCGATCTCGATCCGGTCGCCTTCCTCGACCAGGGCGATGGCGCCGCCCTCCGCCGCTTCCGGCGAGACATGGCCGATGGACAGCCCGGAGGTTCCACCGGAGAAGCGGCCATCGGTGATCAGCGCGCATGCCTTGCCCAGCCCCTTGGATTTCAGATAGCTGGTCGGATAAAGCATTTCCTGCATGCCCGGCCCACCGCGCGGCCCTTCGTAGCGGATCAGCACCACGTCGCCGGGCTGAATCCGACCGCTCAAAATGGCCGCAACGGCGTCTTCTTGGCTTTCCACCACCCGCGCCGGTCCCTGGAACACCAGAATGTTTGCGTCCACCCCGGCGGTCTTGACGATGCAACCGTCCTCGGCCAGGTTCCCGTACAGAACCGCCAGCCCGCCGTCCTGGGAATAGGCATGGCTCTTGGCGCGGATGCAGCCGTTTTCCCGATCCAGGTCCAGGCTGGGCCAGCGGGTGTTCTGGCTGAACGCCTCCTGGGTCGGGATGCCCGCCGGACCAGCGGAGTAGCGCAAGCGGGTTTCGTCCCAAGCCGTCGGGCGGGCGATGTCCCACCGCTCCAACGCCTCGGCCAGCGTTTCGCTGTGAACGGTGCGCACGTCGCGATGCAGCAGCCCGGCCCGATCCAACTCACCGAGGATGGCGATGACTCCGCCGGCCCGGTGTACGTCCTCCATGTGGTATTTCTGGGTCGCGGGCGCGACCTTGCACAGGTTCGGCACCCGCCGCGACAGCTGGTCGATGTCGCGCATGGTGAAGTTCACGCCGGCCTCGTGGGCGGCGGCCAGCAGGTGCAACACGGTGTTGGTGGAGCCGCCCATGGCGATGTCGAGGCTGATGGCGTTCTCGAAGGCCGCGAACGTAGCGATGCCGCGCGGGAGCACCGACTCGTCGCCCTGCTCGTAATAGCGCCGAGTCAGTTCGACGATACGCTGGCCCGCTTCCAGGAACAATTCGCGGCGGTCAGCGTGAGTCGCCAGCAGCGAGCCGTTGCCGGGCAGGCTCAGACCCAGCGCCTCGGTCAGACAATTCATCGAATTCGCGGTGAACATGCCCGAGCAGGAGCCGCAGGTCGGGCAGGCCGAACGTTCGTATTCGGCGACCGTGGCCTCGTCGACGCGGTCGTCGGCGGCGGCGACCATCGCATCCACCAAATCCAGCTTGTGGATCGCCAGCCGGGTCTTGCCGGCCTCCATCGGTCCGCCGGAGACGAAGATGGCGGGAATGTTGAGCCGCAGGGCCGCCATCAACATGCCGGGGGTGATCTTGTCGCAATTCGAAATGCACACCAGCGCGTCGGCGCAATGGGCGTTGACCATGTATTCGACCGAATCGGCGATCAATTCGCGCGAGGGCAACGAGTACAGCATCCCGCCGTGACCCATGGCGATGCCGTCGTCCACGGCGATGGTGTTGAATTCCTTGGCGATGCCGCCAGCCGCTTCGATCTCGCGCGCCACCAGTTGGCCCAGGTCTTTCAGATGGACGTGGCCGGGCACGAACTGGGTGAAGGAGTTGGCGACGGCGACAATCGGCTTGCCGAAGTCGCCATCCTTGACGCCAGTGGCCCGCCACAGCGCGCGGGCGCCCGCCATGTTGCGGCCGTGGGTGGTGGTGCGGGAACGATAGTCGGGCATGAGAATCTCCGCGAGGCTGGAAAAAGGTCTGAATCCTTAGGAAAGACCGCCGGATGCGTCGAAGATTCTACGTCAAGTTCCAACATCCAGGGACAGAAATCCGCTGGGTGTGGCTTGAACGTGAAACACAGCCTGGCATTCCGGCCGCCCGGCTCGTGCTGGCCGGCTTTTTCCGACAGGCTGACGGCGGTGCCGAATCGGGTCCATATCGGCTTGTTGGATGCGGATGTCGTTGCGGAAGAGGATTGTTGTGGCCCCCATTGACAACCTTGAGAGATCGCTGTTATTTATTGATAATTAAAGTTAAAATTTTTTGAATACTATCCGTCCATGGTCAAACAAAGCGTCTAGCGAGCGATCATCATGCGTTCATTGCCATTTGCCGGAACGCCGGAGCCTCCGTATTACGCGGTTATTTTTTCATCGGTTCGCACTTCCGGCGATAACGGCTACGAACAGATGGCGCAACGCATGCTGGAACTTGCCACTCAACAGCCGGGATTTCTCGGCGTCGAAAGCGTGCGCGGCACCGATGGCTTTGGCATCACTGTCTCCTATTGGGCCTCCCAAGCTGACATCGCTAACTGGAAGGCGCGCGCCGAGCACCTGACGGCTCAGGAAAACGGCAAGCGCCTCTGGTACGAAAGCTACGAACTTCGCATTGCCAAAGTCGAACGCGCTTATGGCAACCCAGTGGCGTAACATCGCAATTAGTGGGAATTTTGCCTTAATACGTTGTTTTTTAGAGAGGTGCCATGAAAAACATCTTGCAAATCGGCTTTATCTTCTTCTTTCTCGTTGGCTTGACCGCGCGCGCCGCCGATGGTGACGCCACCGACACGGCGAAAGCGCAAAACGCCGCCAGGGCATGGCTGGCGCTGGTGGATGCGGAAAAGTACGGACAGAGTTGGAACGAAGCGGCGCTATTGTTCCGGAGCGCCGTCATGAAAGTCGAGTGGGAAAGGGCTGTCAAAGCAACTCGTGCCCCGCTCGGCTCGGTAAAGTCCCGCGTTTTCAAATCCGCCAACTTCACCCGCAGCCTTCCAGGGGCCCCGGACGGCGAATATGTCGTGATTCAATTCGACACCCAGTTCGCGAACAAAGCCTCCGCCATCGAAACCGTCACCCCCACGCGCGACAAGGACGGAGCTTGGCGGGTATCCGGTTACTACATCCGATAGCGCGGCGAGCCGCGTCAGGATCACGGCAGATCCGCCAGCCACGCCCGCGCCACCGTCGCCGCCTCGCGTACTTGATCCGGTGCCGTGCCGCCCACTCCCTTGCGGGCCGCCACCGAGCCTTCCAACGACAACACCTCAAACACGTCGAACTCGATCAGCGGCGAAAACTCTCGCAACTCGTCCAGGGTCATGTCGACCAAGTCCCGGCTGGTTTCGATCCCTCGCCGTACCGCCTTACCGACGATCTCGTGGGCATCGCGGAATGGCACGCCCTTGCGCGCCAGATAATCGGCCAGATCGGTCGCGGTGGCGAAACCGCGCCGGGCGGCCTGGAGCATGTTGCCTCGTTTGGGATGCAGGGCCGGAATCAGGTCGGCGAAGGCGCGCAAACAGCCTTGCACCGTGTCCACGGTATCGAATAGTGGCTCCTTGTCCTCCTGGTTGTCCTTGTTGTAAGCCAGCGGCTGGCTCTTCATCAACGTCAACAGCGCGATCAGATGGCCGTTGACCCGCCCGACCTTGCCGCGCACCAGTTCCGGCACGTCGGGATTCTTCTTCTGCGGCATGATCGAGGAACCGGTGCAGAACCGGTCCGGTAGATCCACGAAATCGAACTGGGCCGAGGACCACAGCACCAGTTCCTCCGCCATCCGCGACAGATGGGTCATCAGAATGGCCGACGCGGCGGCAAATTCGATGGCGAAATCGCGATCGCTGACCGCATCCAACGAATTGGCGCACGGGGCGGCGAAATCCAGCAATTGCGCGGTGTAATGACGATCCAGCGGGTAACTGGTGCCAGCCAGCGCCGCCGCGCCCAACGGCATGACATTGACCCGCTTGCGGCAGTCCGCTAGCCGTTCGTGATCGCGCTTGAGCATCTCGAACCAGGCCAGCAGGTGATGGCCGAACGTCACCGGCTGGGCCACCTGCAAGTGGGTGAAGCCAGGCATGATCGTGTCGGCCTCACGCGTCGCCAATTCGGCCAACCCGCTCAACAGTCGCCGGATTTCGCCCGTAATGACATCGATGGCGTCGCGCAGATACAGACGGATGTCGGTGGCGACCTGATCGTTGCGCGAGCGGCCGGTATGCAGGCGCTTGCCGGCGTCGCCGATCCGTTCGGTCAGCCGCGCCTCGATGTTCATGTGCACGTCTTCCAGCGTCGCCGACCACGCGAATTCGCCGCGTTCGATCTCGGTGCGAATTTCCTCCAGGCCTCGCACGATGGCCTCGCAATCGTCTGGAGACAACACCCCTACCCGCTCCAACATCCGGGCATGAGCGATGGAGCCATTAATATCCTGCCGGTACATCCGCCGGTCGAATTCCACCGAGGCGGTAAAGGCCGCCACGAAGGCGTCGGTGCTCTCGGTGAAGCGTCCGCCCCATGTCTGATTGGTCTGTGTGTCGCTCATAAACTATTCTGTAGGCTGAAGAGACGCCATAGCTTAGCAAACCATGCAACCTGATACCCTACGCATCGCCACCCGCCAAAGCCCTCTTGCCCTCTGGCAAGCCGAACACGTCGCCGAGCGCCTGCGTCAAGCCCATCCTGGCCTGCGGGTCGAGTTGATCGGCATGATGACCCGCGGCGACAAGATTCTCGACAGCCCGCTGGCCAAGGTCGGCGGCAAGGGTTTGTTCGTCAAGGAATTGGAACAGGGACTATTGGAAAGTCGCGCCGATCTTGCCGTGCATTCGCTGAAGGACGTGCCGGTGGACTTTCCCGCTGGACTAGGCCTACCGGTGATTCTGGCGCGCGAGGACCCGCGTGACGCCTTCGTCTCCCGCCATTATCCCCACCCCGACGCCTTGCCTGCCCACGCTCGGGTCGGTACGTCCAGTCTGCGCCGGCAATGCCAACTGGCCGCCCGCTATCCCGGCTGGGAGATTCGCAGCCTGCGCGGTAATGTCGGTAGCCGGTTAGCCAAATTGGACGCCGGCGAATTCGATGCCATTCTCCTGGCCGCCGCCGGCCTGAAGCGGCTGGGGCTAGCGGAACGCATCACCATGGCATTAGAGCCGGAATTTAGTCTACCGGCCATCGGCCAGGGGGCAATTGGGGTGGAATGTCGGCTGGCCGATGACCGGACACGCGCGCTCATCGCCATACTGGACGATCCCGCCACTCACACTCGAGTGCGAGCGGAACGGGCGTTCAACGCCCGCTTGCAAGGAGGTTGTCAGGTACCCATCGCGGGTCACGCGCTGCTGTTGGACCACGGACAGATCTGGCTGCGTGGCCTGGTTGGCGAACCCGACGGCAGCCGGATCGTCGCCGGGGAGATGCGTGGCCCGGCGGTGGCGGCCGAAACTCTCGGCGCGGCGCTGGCCGAGGAGTTGCTCGGACGCGGCGCCGACACCATCTTGCGGCGGTTGCTTGAAGCGTGCTGAAGCATGATCCAGACATTCTCCCCCGCAACCTTTCTCCCGCCGGTGGGAGAGAGGAGTGATCGCCTCAACGGCTTAAGCGTGCTAGTCACCCGACCGGAACACCAGGCCGGCCCCCTCTGCCAGTGGATCGAACAACACGGCGGCGTCGCGGTTCGCTGGTCGGCGCTAGTCATCGGCGAACCGCGCGACTGGGCGCCGGCGCTGGCCTTGTTCGGCCGGCTGGTCGACTACGATCTAGCCATTTTCACCAGCGCCAACGCCGTGGATCGGGCCATGCCGCGGATTCAGGAACGTGGCGGCTTCCCGCCTGGGCTGGAAATCGCCGCCATCGGCCCGGCGACCGCGCGCGCGCTGGCCCGCCATGGCGTCGACCGCTGCCTGCAACCCGGACAGGGATTCACCAGCGAAGCGTTGCTGGCCCTGCCCCGTCTCCAGCAGGTGGCCGGCCAAGCCATCGCCATCGTGCGCGGCGAGGGTGGCCGGGAACTGCTGGCCGAAACCCTGACCGCTCGCGGCGCGCGCGTGAGACATGCGGAAGTCTACCGACGCGAACGGCCCGCGCTGGATATCACCGCACTGCTGGAACGCTGGAGCCGGGGCGAAATCGGCGCGGTGGTCGTCGCCAGCACCGAAAGCCTGTCGAATCTGTTTGATATGCTGGGCGTTGCCGGGCAAGATTATCTGCGTCAAACCCCGGTGATCGCGGTCAGCGCCCGCACTGCCCAGACCGCCGCGAATTTCGGCTGTCATCATCTTCTGCTCGCTCGGGAAGCCAGCGACGCCGCCATCGCCGCCGCCCTGCTCTGCCTGGTGGCGAATCCCTCCCTACCAGTTGGTAACACGACATGACAGAAAATCAATCCGAGAACGACAACGTCAAAGTCCCATCCGCCGCCAAGATTTCCCCCCTGGAATCGGCACCCGCCCAACCCCCCCAATCCGAGGCGGCGTCCATGCCCAAGGTTTCACCCACTTCCACCTCACCCACGCCCAAGAGTGGTCGTGGCGTAGCGTGGCTGGCGCTTCTGGTCGGGCTAGGCGCCGGCGGCGGCAGTGGCTATCTCTGGTACTTGTGGCAAAAGGATCAGGCCGCGCAGGCCAGCCGGCTGGATCAGGCGATCAAGCAGGCCATCGCGCAACGTGATCCTGAATTTCAGGCGCTGAAAGCTCAAGTTCAGCAATTGCAGGGACTGAAAACCGGACTCGACCAGGCACGCGCTGATCAGCAGGCCCTCAAGGAACAATTACTGGGGCTGACGGGCGACTTGCAGCCATTGAAAAGCGCGATGGAATTGCACAAGGGCGAGAGCGAACTCATCAAGGGCGAAATGAAATTGTTGCGGGAGAGCCATGACGCCCACAAAACCTCGGTGCAGAAACAACACAGCGATCTCAGCGCGCAGTTGCAGGATCACGTGAATCGCCTGGCCCAGCAAAACGAGCAGCTTCGGAACCTGAAGCTGGGCCAGGGCGGCCTGAACGATCAACTGGAAACGATCCGGACCTTGGTGGCCAAGGGAGGCGACATCAACGCCTTCCCGCTGGCGGAAGTAGACTATCTACTGCGCTTGGCGGATTCCAAGTTGAAGCTGGAGCGCAACGTCGCCGCCGCCCGCCTGGCCCTAGAGGTCGCCCAACAGCGACTCAAGGCGGTCAACGAAAGCGCCATGGCCTCGGTGCAGACCATGCTTGGCGAGGCCATCGCCAGTCTGCGCGGCGTGAAATTGCCCGATCTTTCGGCCCTGGCGCACAAAGTGGCGGAGATGCAGAAGGCCATTGGCGATCTGCCGCTGCGCATCACCTCCGGCGTTCCGGACATCAAGAACCGAGTCAAGCCCGCCGCCACCGCCGCCGTCAGCGACGATGCCAATCGCTCGTGGTGGGATCGTACTAGCGAAGCGGTCTGGAACCAGTTCAAGGGCATCGTGGTGATCCGCCGGGTGCGCAGCGACGCGCCGCCGCTGATTGCCATGGAAGAGGAATTTTTCCTGCGCCAGAACCTGCGGCTGGAATTGGAAAGCCTGCGGACGGCGCTGCTGCGCGGCGACGCCGAGGCTTACCGAGACTCCCATGATCTGGTTAACCACTGGGTCGAAACCTATTTTGATACCCAGGACAAGCAGGTGGCCGCGTTCTTGGCTGAAGTGAAGGCGTTGCAAACCGTCGAATTCAATCCCTATGTCCCGGATTTGACCGGCCTCAACCAAGCGTTCGGCGAGGCGATGACCCACCGACAACCGATTCGCGCCATCGGCAAGACGCAAGCGCCACCCACTGAATCGGCGGCGAAGGAGGAGGGACAACCATGAAGCTGCTGATCGGCATCATCATTACCTTGTTCGTCTCGGTCTGGATGGCGCTGACGCTCCGGCAGGACCCCGGTTATGCGATGTTCAGCATCGGCGAGTGGACTGTCGAGACCAGTTTCGCCTTCTTGATGCTGGTTCTGATCGTCCTGTTCGTCGGTTTCTACTTTCTGGTCCGGTTAGCCATTCGGCTGTGGCGCACGCCCCGTCAGACCCTGGCGGCCAACCAGCGGCGATTGCAGCGCAGGGCGCGGCGGTTGTTCAATCTGGGTAGCCGGCAACTGGCGGCTGGCCAGTGGGCGGCGGCGGAGAAAACCCTGCTCAAAAGCGCCGCGCACAGCGAAACGCCCGCGCTGGATTATTTGAGCGCGGCTCGGGCCGCCCATCACCTTAGCGACGTGAAATGGCGGCGCGACCTACACCTACGCAAGGCCGAGGAGTCGCCGGACGCCGACAAGCTGACGGTGCAACTGGCCCGGGTCGAATTCCTGCTGGAGGACCAACAACCCGAACAGGCCCGCCCCATCCTGGAATCTCTGCATACCCTCAACCTGCGTCATCCGGGCGTGCTGCTATGGCTGGCCCGCTGCTATCGGCAATTGGGCGTCTGGGAGCCATTGCAACAGTTACTGCCTGAATTGCAGAAGCAGAAGGTGTTCGGCCCGGAATCGTTCGCCGAGATTCAACGCGAGACCTACCACGCCCTGTTGCAAGGCGCCGCCGCTGGCGGTTCGCTGGAGAGGTTGCGGGCGTTGTGGAAGCAAACGCCGGTCTCGTTGCGCGAGGGGGACGAGGCGCTGCTGGTTGATTATGCCACCGCTCTGTGTGAATTCGACGCCTTCGACGACGCCGAGACACTGCTGCGCGAGGCGATCGACCGGCGCTGGAGCGTCAAGCTGGTGGTGGGTTACGGAATGCTGGGGCGCGGCAACGCCGCCGCGCAACTGGCGGCGGCCGAGGGCTGGCTGGCCCAGCATGGCGACGATCCGTATTTGCTGCTGACGCTGGGCCGGTTGGCCAAGCGCTGCCAACAGAACGGCAAGGCCCGCGCTTATCTGGAGCAGAGCATCAAGCGGATGCCGACGCCGGACGCCTATCAGGAACTGGGCGAGTTGCTGGAATCCCTGCACGAACTGACCCACGCCGGCCAATGCTTCCACGCTGGACTGCGGTTGCTGGTTGGCAAGCCCCAGGAACGGCGCGGTGTGACCCTGCCCGCCGCCGAGACGGCGCAGCAGCTGCAAGGTCCGAACCCGCCACCCGCCCCGGCCATGGCAAGCTGATCCGGTTAGGGTGGCGAGGGAATCTGGATCGATCCCAGGAGACCCGCTGGCAATCCGGCGGGCTCTTGCCCAATCCGGCGGGTTCGAAATCGAACCGGCGACAGGTGGCGCTCCTCATGGTAAGCGCATCGCCTAATTCCGCCCCACCGCCGTCAGCAGCGCTTGCGTCAGTCGTCGCGGTTCATCGGTGCCCAGCCGCAGCCGTTGACCCGACACCAGAGTGATTTCCACCGCTTCCCAGCCCGACACGTTGTACAACCAGCCGTGCGGAGTGCGATGGATGCCCCAGCCGTATACCCAGGAGTTGCGCGCCGGCTTGACCGCCACGATCTCGGCCAGCGGGATGCGCTTGCGGATCAATCCCACGCCGAAATGAAACTTTAAGTGGGCATCGTCGATCTCGACGGTCAGCGCGTAAAACAGCAGCGCCGCGATGCCCATCATCGCGGGCCCGCCAAGGATCGCCGCGACTTTCACCACCGCTGGGGCGCCAAGGGCGAGAATCCGATCCCCCAAGGCCAGACCCAGACTGACTAGAACGAGAGCAAACGCGACCAGCGACCCGACGATGAACGTACCGAACTGGGTATGTTGGTAGCGTGGGGTGGTCGGCATGACAGGTGTCATGATTCCAGAGCGGTTCGATTCGCGGTTTGCAGGTTTGAAGGGCGCGATCCGCTGCGCTGGAGTCTCTCTAAGATCGTTCTGGGCGTCCACTCCGCTCCCCGCTAATACCGCCGGGGGCGGTCGAGCCGCCGCAGTCCATGATCCTTGGCCCGCTGCAGCGCCTGTGCATACTCCTCCCGTGTGAGAGAGCGGTCGAGCAGTGGTTCCTCGAAAGCCTTATAGCAGGGATGGTACTGGTCCATCAGATTCAGATAGGTGTTGGTCGAAATCTCCCGCGCCAGGAACGCCAGTATGCGTTCCGTGCTAGCCAGATCGCCCGGCAATACCAGATGGCGCACCAGCAGCCCGCGCCGCGCCAATCCGTATTCGTCCAGCACCAGATCACCGACCTGCCGGTGCATTTCCCGCACCGCCGCCTGATTGACCTCCCAGTAATTCCGCGCGTGGGAATAGCGATGGGCGGTGGCGGAATCGCCGTATTTCATGTCCGGCATGTAGATGTCCACCACGCCGTCCAGCAATGCTAGCGCCTCCAGGCTATCGTAACCGCCGGTATTGTAAACCAGGGGCAATCGCAAACCCCGCCGCGCGGCGAGCAAGGTGGCCGCCAGGATTTGCGGCACGACGTGGCTGGGAGTGACCAGGTTGATGTTGTGACAGCCCCGGTGTTGCAGGTCGAGCATCATGCTGGCCAGCGTTTCCGAGTCGATTTCCTGGCCCTCGCCCTTCTGGCTGATTTCCCAGTTCTGGCAGAACACGCAACGCAGGTTGCACCAGGCAAAGAAGATCGTCCCCGAACCGGCCCAGCCGCGCAGCGGATTTTCCTCGCCGTGGTGCGGACCGTGGCCGTGCACGATGGCCCGCTCGCCGGTGTGGCATACCACGCCCTTGAGCGTTTGCCGTCGGTTCACCCGGCAGTAGCGGGCGCACAGGTCGCAGTTTTCCAGCCGGACATAGGCCTCGGCCACCCGCCGCTCCAGTTCGCCGTTGTCCAGCAACGCCCGATAGGCGGGCCATGTCGAGGGGGGAGAGTGTTGGGTGGAGGGGCTGGCGATCATTTCGTTGCTGTCCGCTGTCACGTCTTAAAAGGTCCAGTCTGGCAATGGCCGTTTTTAACATCGAATTTCGCCAGACCCGAAATTTACGCTTCCCGACGAACGGTGTGCCTATTGCTTATTCTAGCCTTGATATGCTGGGGGTGACGGTGGGGTGGGCATTCATTCCCGATTAATCCTCCGTTAGGATGAAATCTCAACTTCTTCCCTATCATTCCATGGAGTCCGCTGGCATGAAAACCATTCTCGCCCTTCGTCACGTTGCCTTTGAGGACCTTGGCAGTTTCGCGCCGGTGCTGACCGAGCGGAGCCATGCCATCCGTTACGCCGAGGCCGGCCATGACGATCTGACGAAAATAGATCCGTTGGCCGACGATCTGTTAGTGGTGCTGGGTGGTCCCATCGGTGTCTACGAGGACGAGGCGTATCCGTTCATTCTCGATGAGTTGGCCTTGTTGCGGGCTCGGCTGGACGCGGGGCGGCCGGTGCTGGGCATCTGTCTGGGCTGTCAGTTACTGGCCCAGGCGTTGGGAGGAAAGGTCTATCCTGGTGGGCGCAAGGAGATCGGCTGGGGACCGCTGACGCTGACCGGTGCTGGTCACGCCAGTCCACTAGCGGCGTTGGCCGATGGGACGCCGGTGCTGCACTGGCACGGTGACACGTTCGATTTGCCGGCGGGTGCTGTATTGCTGGCTTCAACCGATATCTACCCGCATCAGGCCTTCGCCTGGGGGCAACGGGCGCTGGGATTGCAATTTCACCTTGAAACCACCGCGCGGGGCCTGGAACGCTGGTTCATCGGCCACGCCAGCGAAATTGCCCAAACTCCCGGCCTGGACGTTCCGACGCTGCGGGCCGCGACCGCTCGTCATGCCGCTCTCGCCGAGCAGCGGGGTCGGCAATGCCTAACCCACTGGCTAAATCAAACCGGGCTGTGAGCAGCGCGGTTTCACGCACAGTCACAGCCCGGCGGGGATGGGTTCCTCAACCGGCGGCGCGCACTGGCGCCGCCGGTCCATCAACCGCTTACGGCTGATAGTTCCCTTCCAGCAACTTGGCGTGGGCCGCCGCCAGCCGCGCGATCGGCACGCGCGGCGAGGAGCAGGACACGTAAGTCAGGTTGGCGTAGTGGCAGAAGCGCATCGAGCGCGGATGGCCGCCCTGCTCGC
>JAVMKH010000147.1:0-3228 GCA_031732935.1 Candidatus Contendibacter sp. | reverse complement strand
CCTCTCATGGTAACCATCATAGCGATCCCCGCCCGGCAACCAAGCGCATTTACCTGTTTTTGCCCGTCTTTACCTGTCTTTACACAAGGCTAACCCGCATTTACCGAGCACGGGGGTACAGTGGCGATAACCATAACGCTCCCGCTTTGCGGCGCGTGCCGTTAGCTGTTATCGGAGTGAACGATGAAAGCCCTGAAACGCACCTTCTGGATCTACCTGCTACTTCTTACCAGTCTTTGGTGGCTCGCCGATCAGACGGTCTGGTCCAGCCTGGACAAC
This sequence comes from Candidatus Contendibacter sp., assembly GCA_031732935.1. Classification (GTDB taxonomy): domain Bacteria; phylum Pseudomonadota; class Gammaproteobacteria; order Competibacterales; family Competibacteraceae; genus Contendibacter. The sequence goes on along the minus strand of JAVMKH010000147.1, from coordinate 2,949 downwards.
TTTTTTCGCTGGCGCGCGGTATGGATGCAATATAGCGGCGTGCTGGGCATTGGGGTCATGAGCCTGGCGATGTTGCTGGCCATTCGCCCGGTCGTGCTGGAGCCCCACCTGGGCGGACTCGACAAGATGTACCGTCTGCACAAGTGGTTGGGCATCGCGGGCCTGACGCTCTCGGTGAGTCACTGGCTGATGGCCCAGGTTCCCAAGTGGCTGGTGGGTTGGGGTTTGCTCGAACGCCCGGCACGGCCGCCCCGCACTGCCTTGCCGGCGGACTCGATCCAGCAGTTCCTTGCGAACCAGCGCCATCTGGCCGAGAGCATCGGCGAATGGGCATTCTACGCGGCGGTGGCGCTGATGGTGCTGGCCCTGTTCAAACGCTTCCCCTATCGCTGGTTCTTCAGGACCCATCGCCTGCTGGCCGTGGCCTACCTGGTTCTGGTCTGGCATTCGGTGGTTCTGATGAAATTCGACTACTGGAGCGGCGTGCTGGGGCCGGTCATGGCCGTGTTGATGGCCGCGGGCAGCGTGGCCGCAGTCCTGGTGCTGTTTCGCCGGGTGGCGGTCAGTCGGCAAGTGGTGGGCGAGGTGGCGTCGATCACCCGCCACGATGCCTTGAACGTGCTGGCGCTGGACATTCAGCTCAAGGGGCGCTGGGCCGGTCATGAGGCGGGGCAATTTGCCTTCCTGACCTTGCATGAGGACGAAGGACCGCACCCGTTCACCATTGCATCGGCCTGGACCGGCGATGGCCGAATCCAGTTCATCATCAAAGCCTTGGGCGACTATACGCGCACGCTGGCGGATCGTTTGCACGTCGGAGACCCGGTCAAGGTCGAAGGTCCTTACGGGCGCTTCAACTTCCAGGGGGAGCAGCCCCGGCAGATTTGGGTAGGGGGCGGCATCGGTATCACGCCGTTCATTTCGCGCCTGAAAGCCTTGGCTCAAACACCCGATGGCAAAACCATCGACCTGTTTCACGCCACGGCGACCTACGATGCCGAGGCTATTAGCCTGCTCGAGCGCGATGCGCAAGCTGCCAACGTTCCCCTGCACGTGCTGTGGGACGAGCGCGATGGTCGGCTGGACGCGGAACGGATCTGCAAGATCGTGCCCGACTGGCGCGATGCCGATGTGTGGTTTTGTGGGCCTGCCGGATTTGGCCAGGTTTTGAAACAGGATTTGACGACCAAGGGTTTACCCGAAGCGCGGTTCCATCAGGAACTGTTTGCGCTGCGTTGAAACCCGTTTTGGCCAGTCCCGCCGCAATCAGGAGCATCATGGTGAAAGCACCCTTTCCCGCAACCCCCGCCTCGCTGCTGGTGGCCCTCTTGCTGTCGGGCTGTGCGACGGTCGGTCCGAACTATGCCGCCCCCGAACTGGCAAAGCCAGCTACGTGGCGAGGTGCAGCGGCGGCGCGGGTTGCCGTCGCGCCAACCACGCCGGAAGACTTGGCGACCTGGTGGCGGCAACTCGATGACCCAACGCTGACCAGTCTGGTCGAGCAGGCCCTGCAAACCAGTCTCGACCTTCGCGCCGCCCAGGCGAAATTGCGTGAGGCGCGCGCCCGGCGTGCTCTGGCTGGGGCGGAGCTGTTCCCGACGGTCTCCGGTTCGGCGGCGGGACGACGGGTGAAGGCCAGTGGCGAATCCGGCGGCGGGGGTACGGCGAACCTGTTCAGCGCCGGGTTTGACGCCAGTTGGGAGCCGGACGTGTTCGGCGGTCTCCAGCGGGGCGTGGAAGCCGCCCAGGCTAATCTGGAAGCCAGCCAGGCCAGCCTGCACGCGGTTCAGGTGTCGCTGGTCGCCGAGGTCGGACTGAACTATGTGGAATTGCGCGCCTCCCAGGCGGCGCTGGACATCGCCAGGGCCAACGCCACCTCGCAGGCGGAAACCCTGCAACTCACCCAGTGGCGGGCGCAGGCCGGCTTGACCACCGCGCTGGACGTGGAGCAGGCCCGCGCCAATCTGGAGCAGACCAGGGCGCAAATTCCCAGCCTCGAAACCAGCCGCGCCGAGGCCGAGCATCGCCTGGAAATCCTGCTCGGCCAGCAGCCCGGCACCCTGGCGGGGCAGTTGGCCAAACCGGGCGGGATTCCCCAGATACCGGCGCGGGTGACGGTGGGCATTCCCGCCGATGCGTTGCGCCAGCGGCCCGACGTGCGGGTCGCGGAACGGACGCTGGCGGCGGAAACCGCGCGGATCGGCGTGGTCGAAGCCCAGGCGTATCCCAATTTCAGCCTGAGCGGGTCGCTCGGTCTGGAAGCGTTGACCCTCGGGGCCTTGTCCGGCGGCAATGCGGTCGCGGGAAGCGTGCTGGGCAGCGTCGCCGCGCCGATTTTCGACGCCGGGCGCATCCGCCAGCAGGTCAACATTCAGACCGCCGTGCAGGAACAGGCCCTGGTCAATTACGAATCCACGGTGTTGAACGCACTGGCGGAGGTCGAGAACGCGCTGGTCGCCGTGGCCAACACGCGCCAGCGGCAGGACAATTTGCGCGAAGCCCTACAAGCCGCGCGTCTGGCCGCTCGATTGGCCCGACACCGCTACAGCGCCGGTCTCAGCGATTTCCAGACGGTGCTGGATACGGAACGCACCGTGCTGACCGTCGAAGACAAGCTCACGCTCAGCGAAGCGGACGGCGCCAAGGCGCTGATTCAGCTTTACAAGGCATTGGGTGGCGGCTGGTCGCCGGCGCCCGCCAACACTATCGCCGCCAACGCGCAAGGAACATCGCCATGAGCAATACCCCCTCCGTCGCTGACGCCGATCTGGCGAAAATCATCCAGTCGGAACCGGCGCGCGGGCGCTTCAGGATTCTCCGCTGGCTGATCGCGGCAGTCGCACTCGCTCTTGCAGTTGGCGGGTTCGCGTGGTTCCAATCCGGTTCCGCCGTGAACGCCGCGCCCCAGTACCAGACCGAACCGCTCGGCCAGGGCAATCTGCGGGTCAC
>JAVMKH010000146.1:0-3240 GCA_031732935.1 Candidatus Contendibacter sp. | reverse complement strand
GGCCGACACGACGGCCTTCTTCGGAGTGGACATCTCCCAGGGCAGCCGCACCGGTTATCTGGTGGAGATGGGACCGACGAAGAAAATTTTCGAGGAACCGGAGCAACAATTGACCCGGCAATACGTCCGGGGCGAGTTCAGTTGAAATCGAGAGGACACGTCATGGCGATGCGATTTCTACTGACCGCCGCGCTCGGGCTGGTCGGCATGGTTTCCCTGGCCTTCGGCCAAAATCCGGCCCCGACGCCCAGCGCCACCGCGAACGAACGGGTCGCGTTGCGGGGCGCTGGGGCTACCTTTCCCGCGCCGCTCTACCGGAAATGGATCGAGGTTTACGGCAAAGCCCATCCCAACGTCGCCATCGAGTACCAGGACGTGGGCAGCGGCGAGGGCACCAAGCTGTTTCTGGACAACGCCGTCGATTTCGGTGCCAGCGATGCGGCGTTGACCGACGACCAAATCCGGCAGGCGAAAGCCGGCGCCACCCTGGTTCCCGCCACCGCCGGCGCCCTCGTGCTCGCCTACAACCTGCCGGACGTGGCCGGAACGCTGAAACTCAGCCGGGAGGTTTACGCCGACATCTTCCTCGGCAAGATTCGTGAGTGGAACGATCCGCGCATCCAGGCGCTCAACCCCGATCTCAAGTTGCCGAAACAGACCGTTATCTTGGTCGCCCGTCAGGATAGCAGCGGCACCACCTACGCGCTGACCAACCACCTGAGCGCGATCAGCGAAGCGTGGCGAAAAGGGCCGGGCACCGGCAAGACCGTGGATTGGCCCGGCGTTTCCATGACCGCTCGCGGCAACGAGGGTGTTGCCGGCCGCATCAAGCGGAGCTGGGGGTCGCTCGGCTACGTCGAATACGGTTTCGCCAAGCGGCTCGGTTTGCCGATGATCCACCTGCAAAACAAGGCGGGGGCATTCGTCGAGCCTAATATAAACAGCGGTCAGGCCGCGCTAGCCGCCAACGTCGGCCAGATACCGAGCAACCTGCGGGTGTTCCTACCCGATCCCGAAGGGCAGGACTCGTATCCCATCGTCACCTTCACCTGGCTGCTGCTGCACGACCAATACCCCGATCCACGGAAAAGCGCCGCGCTCAAGGGATTCGTAAGCTGGGCCTTGGCCGACGGGCAGCGCTACAGCGGCGACGAGGGCTATATTCCCTTGCCCGATGGCGTGGCGACGCTGGCCCGCGCGGCGGTGGACCGCGTTCGGTAAGCCATGGGCTTGCTGAACCTGGCCGCGATCGAGTGTTCCCTGCGCCGAGTGCAACGCGAGTTCGAATCCATCAACCGGCGTCTGAGCGGGCAGCGGGACCCGCTAAGCGACATGGTGGTCGAAAATTTGTTGGCGGCCTACACCTTCGTCGATGTCCTGATCGATTGGGACATCGACGTTTTTGCCATGGGCAAGCACAAGTATCTGCTCGAACTGAATAACATCGTCCTGTGTGGCCCCGATCAAACCTTGCGCGCCGAATTCGCCCATCATCTCAAGGCGACCGAGAACCGGTTTTACGAAGAGCCGGAGGGTGGCATCGAGGATCTTGTGGAATGGCGTGCCCGCCATTTGGGCGAATCGGCATGGAAATTGGCCGCCGGCCTTTACGTCCGCGTTCTGAGCAAACCGCAACTGTTCATCGAAGGCAACCACCGCACCGGCGCCTTGCTCGCAAGCTACGTCCTGATGCGGGCCGGCAAGCCGCCCTTCGTGCTGACCGTGGAAAACGCCGTGGCCTATTTCGATCCATCGACGGTCATTCGCAATACCCGCAAGCTCGGGCCGATGGCCTTGTTTCGGTTGCCGGGCATCAACAAGCGCTTTGCCCGATTTCTGGAGGATCAGGCTGATTCTCGCTTCCTGCTCGCTCCAGACGAGCGAACCGTTCCGTACCCGCACGATCCGTCGACCCTCCCACGCCCAACCTGTTTCCAACCTGGTCTCGAACCACCATAAGCGCTGCCACGCCGTTTGGGGCGCCGATCTTCGAGGAAAATCCGCATGTCCGCCAAGACTTCCGAATCCACCGGCCTCGGCCTGACCCGGGACAAACTCCAACGCGGCAAGATCCGGCGAACCCCGGCCGCGGCTGGCCCGGGGCTGGCTCCCCGCGAAGGTCTGCTGGCCCATGCCTGGCGCGACCGGGATCTGGGCTGGCTCGATTTCAACCGGCGCGTGCTGCACGAGGCGCTGGACGAGCGCACGCCGTTGCTCGAACGACTGAAGTTTCTGGCGATCTTCACCTCGAACCTCGACGAGTTCTACATGAAGCGCGTCGGTTTGTTGCGCGGCGTGGCGGAGGTCCAAAGCGAGGACGACCCGGCGGCGCGCGGCGGCGCTCGCGTTCGGCGCGCCGAAATTCGCAAGACGGTTCTCGACCAGTTGGCGGAACAGGCGCGCTGTTACCGGGATTTGCTGCCCGCTTTGGCTAGCCACGGCATCGTTCTCGCCGAGTGGAGCGAATTGACCGGGGCGCAGCGGGAGGAAGCGTCGAGCTTTTTCGACCGCAACGTTTCTCCGGCGCTGACGCCGCTTGGCATGGACCCCGCGCACCCCTTCCCCTTCATGTCGAATCTTTCGACCAACTGGGGCTTCATTCTCCGCAACCCGGACACCGACGAATACATCCCGGTCCGGGTGAAGATTCCGACCCTGTTGCCGGCCTGGATTCCGCTCAAGGCCGACGCGGTGGCCGGCGAACGCCGGTTCCTCCGCTTGGACGATCTGATCCGGCACAGCGCCGACAAACTGTTTCCCGGCATGGAACTGATCGACGTCACCCTGTTTCGCATCCTGCGCAACGCCGAGATCGAACTGGACGAGGAAGAAGAAAGCCTGCGAGAGGCCGTGACCGAGGCGCTCCAGCAACGCCGCTTCGAGCCGGTGGTCCGCCTGGACCTCGCGCCGGACGCCAACTCCGCGCTGCGCCAGGGATTGATGGAACGGTTCGAGTTGAGCGACGAGGACGTGTACGAGCTGCCCGGCCTGCTGGACTACACCGGGCTGTTCCAAATCGCCGGCCTCGACGCGCCGGCGTTGCGCGATCCGCACTGGACCCCGCTACCGCCGCCCCGGTTGCCTAATGAAGACGTGGACATCTACGCGGCGATCCAGGCCGGCGACTTGTTGGTCCATCATCCCTACGAAAGCTTCGACATGAGCGTCGAGGATTTCATCAGCGACGCCGCCATCGATCCGCAAACGGTGGCGATCAAGATGACCGTCTACCGCGTCGGC
>JAVMKH010000145.1:0-17204 GCA_031732935.1 Candidatus Contendibacter sp. | reverse complement strand
GTTCGGCGTGGCGTTCGGCGTGGTGGGAGGCGTGGTGGGAGGCGTGGTGGGAGGCATGGTGGGAGGCGTGGTGGGAGGCGTGGTGGGAGTTGTGACGATGCTGCGGCTTGATGCGGCGCTGATGGGTTTATTACTGGCGTGGCTACAGCCTTCCAAGCGATTCGAGATCACCCTGCAACCGGTTTCGCTTTTGCCCGTCTGGGGTCTGCATCGCCGGTTGGCGCGGCAATTGAAGGAAAACTGGAGAAGAGGACTCGACGACTGCGAGGGGCTGTTACGCTACAGCTTGCAATTGGGCCCCATAACCGCTATCCAGGAAACACTGCAAAACACGCCGGACGTGCGGCTGTTATCCCGCATCGCTGACTGGTGCAGCATGCCTCTGTACAATTGGAGAGCTGTCTATTGTCAATCTGCTGGAATCCACGAAGGACCACCCCGTTACGACACACCGGCAAGGGCCGCCTGCGCCGGCTTTTGGCATTTGCACCAAGGTGAACTGGCTAACGCCGCCGATGCCTTCGCTGCGGTTCGCCTCCTTCGTCATGGCGAGGAACTTCATAAAAATACCCAAGCCCTGGCGGCGGCCGGCAACTGCCAGAATTTAGAACAAATCGCCGTTTGGCAATCGCCTGCTCTCCCGCAAGGCGCATCATTGCGCCCGCAAGTACGGGCTGCTTTCGACCGGCTGGCCGAAGTCGCCAAGGACATTGATCTGGTGCTCCACGCTCGTTCCACCCGGCAACGCAACAGCGCGCTCAATCGCGCCAGTGGCCGGTTGCACGGATTCTCGGCGGAATCGGCCGATTGCCCGACGCCGGAACGTCCGCAACTCGAAAAAATCGCTGCCCGATGGCTCGACATCATTTTGGTGAGCGCCGGCTCGGTCGGCTCCCTGGAGGTGCGCGAACCGGTCGCCAGTCCGTACATCGTCGGCGCTCCGGTGCCCGCCGTTCGACTGGCCGGTCGTCAGGATATTTTTGCCCGGATCGAAGCTGCTTGGGCCAAATCGGGACCACGGGATTCGCTGGTCATCTTCGGCCATCGGCGCATGGGGAAAACCAGCGTCGCCCGCGCCGTGAAGCATCTTTGTCAACTTGGAGACGACACCCGGCTGGCGTTCCTGAATCTGCAAATCGTCGATTGGACGGAAGGGTTAAGCGATCTCTGCCACGCCATCGCCTTCGCCTTGTGGGAGGCTGATCGGAATGGATTGGATGAACCCGCGCCGAAGGACTACGCACAACACCCGCTAGCGACGCTGCGCCGCCTGTTATCCCGTCTGGGGCAATCCACACCGCCGCGCCGCTACATTCTGGTGCTCGACGAATACGAACTGCTCGAAGAAAAGCTGCTCGACGCCGTGGCCGGCGACCGCACCGCCCTGCTGCGCGGGCTGACCCAGCAACACCCCTGGCTGGCGTTGGGATTGGTTGGCCTGCACAGCCTGCAAGAGCGCAGCGCCAGTCTGCGGGAAGCCATTTTCGCCTGGCGTCCGATCCCGGTGGGATTGATGGACCGGGATGCGTTCGCCGACCTGCTGCAAATCGAAGAGGACGCCTTCCCGCTGGAGTACGGCCTGGACGCCATCGACCGGGCCTATCAACTCACCGGCGGCCAGCCGTTTCTGGGCCAACTGCTCAGCGACAGCCTGGTGCAGCGTTTCAATCGACAACTGAAACAGCAGCTTGAGCCGCCCGCCCCAACCTTTACCGCCGCCGACGTGGATGCCGTGGTTGAGGATTCCCGGTTCTATCTCAACGGCCACGGCTATTTCAACGGCATCTGGGCGCAGGCCGGCGAAGCGCCGCCAGGACAACAGGCGTTGCTCAAAATCCTAGCCAACCACGGCGACGGTCTGGACCGGAATGCCTGGCGGCAAACAAACAACCTCGATCCAGCCACTTTTGACGCCGCGCTGGAAGCGCTGAAAAATCACGACGTGGTGACCGACGAAAATGGAATCTGCCGCTACAGCGTCGAGTTGATGCGCCGGTGGATCGCAGCACAATGCCCTCTTTGATTCACCGTTACCTCCCTTTCCCTGAAGACCAAAAACGATGACCGAGGCGGAAACCCCGACGGAATTTCCCCACCAGGCGACGGCGCACCTCGCCAGCCTGGATGAGGATTGGGAGCGTCATATCGCCGGCATCGGGCCTTGCCAGCTTCGGCTTCGGCAAGCCCGCGAGCCTTACGAAGCCCTGGTGCGCGCCATCGCTTACCAGCAGCTTCACCCCAAGGCGGGCGACGCCATCCTGGCCCGGTTGCTGGCGCTTTACCCCAACGCGGCGTTTCCATCGCCCGAACAATTGCTCGCCACCGAGCCCGTCCAACAACGCGCGTGCGGCTTTTCAGCCACCAAACTCGCCGCCATTCGCGGCATCGCCCAAGCCGCGCTGGACGGGGTGATTCCCACCCACGCCCAGGCGCTCGCATGGTCCGACGAGGCGTTGATCGAACGGCTGACGGTGTTGCGCGGCGTCGGCCGCTGGACGGTGGAAATGCTGCTGATCTTCAGCCTGGGGCGACTGGACGTCCTGCCCGTGGACGATTACGGCGTGCGCGAAGGTTATCGCCGGCTCAAAGGCTGGGCCGCCGCGCCCACTCCCAGGCAAATGGCGGAAATCGGCCAGCCCTGGCGTCCGTACCGCACGGTCGCCGCCTGGTATCTGTGGCGCGTGCCGAAAGGCTGATTGCGAGATCCGTTCGCCGCGACCTTATTCGTTGACCGCCGGCTGGCGACAAAACCGACCGATCAATCCCCGCAACAGTTTCAGCGTCGGTTCGATCATCGCCAGCGACAAGAACTCGTCCGGCTGATGCGCGCACTCCACTCCACCGGGACCCAGAATCACCGTCTCCATCCCCAACGCATTCAGATACGGCCCCTCGGTGCCAAAGCCCACCGCGCCCGCCGCCGCGCCCGTCAATTCCTCGGTCGCCCGCACGATGGCCGCCGTCGCCGGGGTCTCCATCGCCTCAATGCCCTCAAACAGCGGCAAGAAACTCAGTCCCAACCCGCTGTCGGCCAGCAGCCGGGTCAACCGGCCATGCAACTCGTCGCGCACTCCGGCCAGCGTCATCCCCGGCAAGGGTCGGATATCGATGTGCAATTCACAGTCGGCGCAAATTCGGTTTGGATTGTCGCCGCCGTGAATGCGCCCCAGATTGAGCGTCGGCGCGGCTACCTCGAATAGCGGATTGCGATAGCGCGCCTGCAATTCCGTCCGCCAGCGCAGCAACTCGCCGATGACCCGGTGCATCCCCTCCAGCGCGTTGACCCCCAACGCCGGATTGCTGGAATGGCCCGATTTTCCTTCCAGCCGGATCGCCTCCATCAGGATGCCCTTATGCAGCCGCACCGGCTTCAACCCGGTCGGTTCGCCGATCAGCGCGTGCCGCCCCAACGGCCGACCCGCCGCCGCCAGCGCCCGGGCGCCCGCCATGCTGCTTTCCTCGTCGGCCGTGGCCAAGATCACCAGCGGCTGGCGCAGATCGGCGGCCCGAAACTCGGCCGCCGCCGCAATAGCCAAGGCTAGAAACGACTTCATGTCCGCCGCGCCCAGTCCGTAAATCCGCCCCTCCGCCACCGTCCCACCGAACGGGTCGTACCGCCAGCGGCCAGTGTCGAACGGTACGGTGTCGGTATGGCCGGCCAGCACCAGCCCGCCCGGCCCGTGGCCCAGGGTAGCGATCAGATTGGCCTTGTCCGGCTGGCCGGGCAGCGGTTCGATCCGCACCGCGAAACCGGCGCCCTCCAGCCAACCGGCCAGCAGATCGATCACCGGCCGATTGCTCTGGTCGAAGGACGGCGACACGCTGCTGACCGAGGGTGTCGCGATTAATTGGCGGATCCGATCCAGCAGAGGAAACGAACGTGTCGGCATGAGATTTTCACTAGCGATAACGGTTGGCGCTGCGTGATAATAGCAATAATTATCGGTAGCTACCCCGCGCTTGCGCCAGCCGCATTTTCAAGCCGCGTTTCCCCTCCCCTCATGCGGGATCACCTCGGTTCCGATCCCCTTTGATTTACCATGCCGCGTCTTGCCACTCTGGATGACCTACCAGCCCTGCTGACCATCGAACAACGGTGTTTCAGCACCGACCGCCTGTCGCGCCGCAGCTTTCGCCACCTGTTGACCCGGGGTCACGCCACGACCCTGGTGGACGAGGTCGCCGGCCGTATTCGCGGTTATGTGTTGTTGCTGTTCTCGCAAGGAACGTCCATGGCTCGGCTCTACTCCATTGCGGTCCACCCCGACTTCGTCCGGCGCGGTATTGGCGACCGGCTGTTGGAAGCCGCCGAGGAAGCCGCGCTGGAACGCGACTGCGTGTCCATGCGGCTGGAAGTTCGCCGCGACAACCCCGCCTCGCTGGGCCTGTTTCGCCGCCACGGCTACCGCCAGTTCAAGGAAGTGCTGGACTATTACGAAGACCACATGGCCGCGCTGCGCTTCGAAAAGCGGTTGGTCCCGCACTTGCGAGCCGATCTGGTCAAGGTGCCCTACTATCGACAGACGCTCGATTTCACCTGCGGTCCGGCGGCGCTGATGATGGCGATGAAGGCGCTGGGTCCGGCCCTTGAGCTTGACCGCAAGCTGGAACTGCGACTGTGGCGCGAGGCCACCACCATCTTCATGACCTCCGGCCACGGCGGTTGCGGTCCCTACGGCCTGGCGCTGGCCGCCTACCGGCGCGGTTTCGAGCTGGAGATCCACGTTAACGAGGACGGCGTGTTTTTGGTCGATTCGGTGCGCAGCCTGGAGAAGAAGGAAGTCATGCGGCTGGTGCAGGAAGACTGGATCGAGGAACTGAACCACCTGCCGGTCCCACTACATCGCGGCAGCCTGGGCGTGGACGAGTTGCGGCGCAAATTCGACACCGGCGGCATCCCGCTGGTGCTGATCAGTTCCTACCGCATCTACGGCGAGCGTTTCCCGCACTGGGTGGTAGTCACCGGTTTCGACGACCACTACATCTACGTTCACGACCCGCTGGTCAACAGCGAGGCCGGCGAGACCCTCAGCGACTCCGTCAACATGCCGATCCCCCACCGGGAATTCCAACGCATGGCCCGCTACGGCAAGGCCGGGCAAAAAGCCGTGCTGATTCTCTACCGTCCCCACCGCCGGTCGGAACCGGCGGCGCCATCACTGTCTTAATCACCTCTCCACGGCGTCAGGAGCGCCGAGTTCAACCGATGGCCGATCACATCATCCTGGTGGAAAATCCCACCGACTGGAAAGCGCATTTTCCCAACCTGCCCGTCGTCGCCGCCAAGGACTATCTGGCCAAGCCCGAATATTCCTCCACCGGCCGCAATCTGCGCGTGCTCAATCTCTGCCGCAGCTATCGTTACCTGAGCGTGGGCTACTACTGTTCGCTGCTGGCCGAGGCTCGCCGCCATCGGGTCATCCCCAGCGTGCGCACGCTCAACGATCTCAGCCGTAAATCCATCTACAGCCTGGATATCGAGGACCTGGACGACCATGTTCAGCAGGTGCTGGGCAAACCCCGGCCTGGCTTTACCGCCACCGCCTTCGAGCTGGACATCTGCTTTGGCCAGTGCGCGGCCAGGGAATTGCAGGAACTGGCTCGGCAACTGTTCGACGCCTTCCGCTCCCCATTGCTGCGGGTAGAATTTCGCTTGCAGGGCAAATGGCGCATCGCCACCATCAAGGCCCTGCACCTGCACTCGCTGTCGGTCGAGCAGGAAGAGATGTTCATGGGCGCGCTGACGACCTATCTGAGCCGGCGCTGGCGGCAGCCACGGGCGCGTAGCAACTATCGCTACGATCTGGCGATGCTGCAAAATCCCAAGGAGACCCTGCCACCATCCAACCCCAAGGCACTGCAACTGTTCATCAAGATCGGCCGTGAATGCGGGGTCAACGTCGAACCGATCGAAAAAAAGGACTACGGACGGCTGGCCGAATTCGACGCCTTGTTCATCCGCGAAACCACCGGCATCGACCACTACACCTACCAGTTCGCCAAGAAAGCGGAAAGCGAGGGCATGGTAGTGATCGACGACCCTGATTCGATCCTCAAGTGCACCAACAAGGTGTATCTGGACGAACTGTTGCGCACCCATCGCATCCGCACCCCCAAGACGGTCATCGTCCGCCGCGACAATCTGGAGCGAGTGGACAGCGAGATCGCCTACCCCATCGTGTTGAAGATTCCCGATGGATCATTCTCGCGCGGCGTGTTCAAGGTCAACGACCGCGCCGAGTTGATGGAAAGCGCCGGCAAGTTGTTCAAGTCGTCCGATCTGGTGCTAGCGCAAGAATTTCTCTACACCGAGTTCGACTGGCGGGTGGGGATTCTCAACAAAACCCCGCTGTTCGTCTGTCAGTATTTCATGTCCAAGGAGCACTGGCAGATTTACAACCATGAATCCAATCCGGCGCGTGGTGTTCGCGAGGGCGATTCCAAAACCTTTCCAGTCAAGGACGCACCGGAAATCGTGGTCAAGACCGCGCTCAAGGCTGCCGGTCTGATCGGCAATGGGTTCTATGGAGTGGACTTGAAGCAGACCGCCAAGGGCGTGGTGGTGATCGAAATCAACGACAACCCCAACATCGATCACGGCGTCGAGGATACGGTGCTCAAGGAAGAACTGTACCGCACGATCATCGAGGATTTCGTCTGGCGGCTGGACCGCAAGCGAGGAAAGTAGCCGGCGCAGCGACGGTGGACTGGCATCCGCCAGCCGCCGGCTTTCACCCCACACCTCACCGGCAAGGCCGACGGAGTTTCAAAATGAAACTCGCGGCAACAATAGTGATCCGAAATTTCGCGTCAGATCGGCTTGATGCCTTTCTCAACGCCCATCCCCTCTTCTCACTTATCACTCCATCTCATTGATTATAAATTATTATTAATCATAATATATCCGCCAAAAACACTTAGTAAAAAGAGTGTTTAGTTTGTTCAATTAGGCTGGTCTATTATTTGCCTTCCGGCTCCTCGGTGGATCGGGTGCGCAAGTTGAGCAAGCGTGCGGCGCGCCGTCTACTTGAGACGTGGATTTTCCGCCATCGCGAGAAAATTCACAGAAACTCAACCACCACCAACTGGAAGCTGGTGGGTTGACTATCGGCGGACCAATCGCCGACTGGAAGAGAAGGTAGCTGGAAGCCGGTGGTTTGGCACCACGGGCCGAGCACCCTTCGGGCGGGCTGCAGCCGCCCACGGACAATCAAAGCTTAAACCGAAGAGGAAAGGCAGATATGAGTTTCAGATCGTGGTTGATCAATCTTCTCGGGGGGACCACCGAGAATCAAGGCCAACAGGCCTCTACTCCACCACCAGTGGCCGACCCCCTGGAGGAAGAAGCGGCCGGACTCAACTTTCGCACTGCGATCGAAGCCCACCAAAAATGGAAAAACCGCCTTCAAGCAGTGATCGACAATGGCTCTTCCGAAGATCTTTCCGTTGATGTGGTCTCGCGAGATGACCAGTGCGCGCTAGGCAAGTGGATTTATAGAGTGGGCGAGCAGCAGTTTGGTAGTGAGGATCAGTTTCAAAAGCTTCGCAAGAACCACGCCGACTTCCATACGTGCGCGGGCATGGTGTTGGCGTTGGCGAAAACCGGCAAGAAAACCGACGCGCAGGCCTATCTCAAGTCCAATGGCTATACGCGTACCTCGCAAGAAGTAGTCCTGGATCTCGCCCAAATGTACAGCCGAGCGTCTGGAATGCGGATCCAAAAGGTATCCTGAAAAGATGTCCTTACCCCCCTCTCCCGCCAGCGGGAGAGGGGTTCCCACATAGCTTTAACCGTAAGGATCAGGCCGGCTTCTTGGCCCAGGCGGTACACCAACCGTTGGCGGCGACCAGCTTGCCCTGGAACAGGGCGCAGGGACCACTGGCTTCGCCGGCCTTGCCCGAGTAGAAATTGCAATTAGCGCACGTTGCCGTCGCATCGGCGCGCTTTTCGGCCTTGGTGGCGTCGGCCTTGTAACCCAACGCTGTCGCTTGTGGATCAGTTTCGCCGACCATATCCGCTGCCCTGGCGGTTCCGTTCAACAGGGCGTTGGCAAATGGCGTGGCAACCAGGCCGATAGCGGTCAGCTTGATGAAACGACGACGGCTGTTGTCAGGAGCATGACTCATCATGATGGCTTCCTCAGGATTATTGTTAAGGACCGCAAACCCGTGCGAATTGTGCTTGCACGAGTGGGGAAATAGTAACATGGAACATCGGTAGTCGGCTTGGATCAAATCGTCTCGATGATGGGTGCTTGCCGTTTGGTGGTGAATCCATCACCCTGCTCCGAACTGGAAGCAACGATGGTGAGAATCAAAACATGCGCCCATTCGGTAATCCATCGCCAGCTCGTTACCGCCATCGACGCTGGGCATTGCTGGCCACCCTCGGTTTCCTGGCATTGCTGACCGGGGCCAGCGGCTGGCTCTATCTTCGGTTACACGGCAGTCTGGCGCGGTTGGACGGCGTGGCTCCGCTGGCCGGCCTAAGCGCGCCGGTCACCGTCGAGCGCGACTCCCTCGGCATCCCGACGATCCGGGGCGAAAATCGGCTGGACGTGGCGCGCGCCACCGGTTTCATTCACGCCCAGGAACGATTCTTTCAGATGGATTTGCTACGGCGCACGGCGGCGGGTGAACTGGCGGCCCTGATCGGCGCGGCGGCGCTGAATCTGGATCGCGCCCACTGTTTGCACCGCTTCCGCCAGCGCGCCCTTCAAGCGCTGGCGGCGGCGCCACCCGTGGACCAGGCTCTGATCGCCGCCTACACCGCCGGGGTCAACGCCGGACTTGCCGCCCTGGCGACCCCGCCGTTCGAGTATTTGCTGCTGCGAACCGCGCCCGAGCCCTGGCGGCCCGAGGATACGGCGTTGGTGGTCTACGCGATGTATCTGGATTTGCAGAGCCAACAATGGCTGCGCGAGTCGGCGCGGGGCGTGTTGCGCGACCGATTGCCGCTCGAACTGGCTGCGTTTCTCGACCCTCCTGGCACCAAGTGGGACGCACCGCTGCAAGGCGAGCCCTTCCCGGCGCCACCGCTGCCCGGTCCCGAAGTGTTCGACCTGCGTCACCATGACTCCCCTCGCCCGCCAGTGGGAGAAGAGTCGAAGGTGACCGAATTTTCAACCCCATCCGCTGAAATGGTCAGCGGCAGCAACAACTGGGCGGTCGCCGGTCGGTTGACCCCCCACGGCGGCGCGCTGCTGGCCAACGACATGCATCTGGCATTGCGTCTGCCCAACATCTGGTATCGAGCCACGCTGGTCTATCCCGACCAGCGCGGCGGCGAGCGACGCATCCACGGAGTCACGCTGCCCGGCACGCCGGCCATCGTCGCTGGCAGCAACGGTCACATCGCCTGGGGCCACACCAACAGCGAAGGAGATTGGGCCGACCTGGTGATCCTGGAACCGGGCGCGGAACCCGGAACCTACCAGACGCCCGAGGGACCACGTCCCTTCATTCGGTTGCAGGAAGTCCTTACGGCCAAGAACGCCCCGCCCGAGCAGTTGGAAATTCTAGAAACCCTCTGGGGACCGGTGGTCGACCGCGACCACCAAGGTCGACCACGGGCGCTGCGCTGGGTGGCGCACGACGCGCGAGCGGTCAATCTCAACCTGCTGGCGCTGGAAAGCGCCGATACGGTGAACGCCGCCCTTGAAATCGTCAACCGGGCCGGAGCGCCGGCCCAGAACGTTCTGTTGGCCGATGCCGAAGGCCACATCGCCTGGACCCTATCCGGTCCGATTCCCCGCCGCTTCGGCCACGAGGGTCGCCTGCCTTCCTCCTGGGCCGATGGCCGGCGCGGCTGGTCCGGGTGGTTGGAACCGGCCGAGTATCCGCGCATCGTCGATCCGCCCGGCGGTCGCCTGTGGACCGCCAACGGCCGGGTGGTGGACGGGGCGTGGCTGAAACAAGTGGGCGACGGCGGCTACATGCTTGGCGCGCGCGCCCGCCAGATCCGGGATGGGTTGCTGGCGCGGGACCGGTTCGACGAGCAGGATTTCCTGACCCTGCAACTCGACGACCGGGCACTGTTTCTGGCACGTTGGCGCGAGTTGCTGCTGGCGACGTTGACGCCGGACACTACGGGGGCCAACCCGCAGCGAGACGAGTTGCGGCGCCATGTCGCTGACTGGGGCGGGCGGGCGGCGGTGGATTCCATCGGCTACCGGGCGGTGCGCGCCTTCCGCCTCCAGGTCTGGAAACGGGCGTTCGCACCGTTGACCGCCGCCTGCCGACAAGTTGATCCGCGTTTCGATTATAGCCTGCTCCGGCAAAGCGAAGGGCCGTTGTGGCAACTGGTCTCGCAGCGGCCGCCGCATCTGCTTGACCCACGTTATCCCGACTGGTCGGCGCTGCTGCTGGACGCGGCGGACGCCACGCTGGCGGAACTGACCGCCGACGGCCGACCGCTGGCGGCGCATACCTGGGGCGATTACAACCAGGTCCACCTCCAGCATCCGTTCAGCCGCTTTCTACCCTGGCTGAGCGGCTGGCTCGACCTACCCACGCAAGCCCTGCCGGGCGAACTGCATATGCCACGCGTTCAAACTCCCGACAGTGGCGCGTCCGAACGCCTAGCCGTCGCGCCTGGCCACGAACAGGACGGCATTCTTCACCTGCCTGGTGGCCAAAGCGGCCACCCTCTGTCGCCCTTCTACCAGGCCGGGCACGCCGCCTGGGCCACCGGCGAACCACTGCCCTTGGTGCCTGGACCTCCGGTGCATCGGCTGCGACTTGAACCCCGCGCGCCTTGACCAAATCGCCTTGCCTAGCCTCATCCGCCGTTCGCGCCGCGTTGCCGCCGCGCCTCGAACAGGAAAACCCCCGCCGCCACCGATACGTTCAAACTCTCCATCCCACCCGCCATCGGAATTCGCGCCAGCCGGTCGCAAACCTCGCGGGTCAACCGCCGCAGGCCCTTCTCCTCCGCGCCCAGCACGATCGCGGTCGGCAACGTGAAATCAACCTCGTACAGGGTGGCGTCCGCCTCGCCCGCCGCGCCGACGATCCACACGCCCTGTTCCTGGAGACCGCGCAGCGCCCGCGCCAGATTGGTGACGGGCACGAACGGGACCCTTTCCACCGCGCCACTGGCCACCTTGCGCACCGTCGCGTTCAAGCCGGCGGCCCGGTCGACGGGCGCGATCACCGCATGCACTCCCGCCGCCGCCGCGCTACGCAGGCAGGCCCCGAGATTATGTGGGTCCTGCACGCCATCCAGCGCCAACAGCAGCGCCGGCTCGCGCGCCGCCGCCAACAGGGCGGGCAAATCCGCCTCATCGTGGCCGCGTGAACGGATCGCCAGCCGAGCGACCACGCTCTGATGACGCGCGCCGCCGCTCATTCGATCCAGTTCCGCCCGGTCGACCCAGTGAACCGCCACGCCATGCGCGGCTGCCTGGTCCAGCAGCGCCTGCATCCGCGCATCGCGCCGCTGGCGCTCTATCCACAATCCGCGCACCTGCTCCGGCTCGTGGTTCAGCACCGCCGTCACCGCGTGCAGCCCGTGAATCAGTTGCTCGGCCATGGCGCTTATTCCTTCCGGCGGCGGCCACGATTCCAGCGGTTGCGCTGACCACTCTCGCGGCGTTCGTTCTCGACCGGCTCAAAATCGATCTTGCGTTCGTCCAAGTCCACCCGCGCGACTCGCACCGTCAGTCGGTCGCCTAGCCGGTAGACCTGCCCGGAACGCTCGCCGTGCAAGCGATGGCCGACCGGATCGAAATGATAGTAATCATTCCGCAGGGAGGTGACATGCACCAACCCTTCCACGAATACACCGCGCAATTCCACGAACAACCCGAAGGCGGTCACCGCGGTGATGATGCCGTCGAAGACCTGGCCGACCTTGTCCAGCATGTATTCGCACTTCAGCCATTCCACCGCGTCGCGCACCGCCTCGTCGGCCCGCCGCTCGGTCATCGAACAGTGTTCGCCCAGGCCGATCAATTCGGCATGGTTATAGGGGAAATCGACCGCCTTGCCACCATTCAGCGCATGGCGGATGGCGCGATGCACCTGCAAGTCAGGATAGCGGCGAATCGGCGAGGTGAAATGGGCGTAGGCGTCCAGCGCCAGCCCGAAATGGCCGACATTGCCGGGATTGTAGACGGCCTGCGCCAGCGAGCGCAGCATCACGGTCTGGATCAGATGGGCGTCGGGCCGGTCGCGGACCCGTTCCAGCAGCCGGGTATAGTCCAGCGGCGAGGGTTTCTCGCCGCCGCCCAGCCCCAGTCCCAGTTCGCCCAAAAAGGCACGCAGCTTGTTCAACCGGTCCTCGGTCGGCCCCTCGTGAATTCGGTACAGCCCCGGCATCTTCTGGCGTTGCAGAAACCGCGCCGCCGCCACGTTGGCCGCGATCATGCACTCCTCGATCAGGCGGTGGGCGTCGTTGCGCTCGGTCGGCAGGATGCGCTCGATCTTGCGGTCCGCGCCATACTCAATCACCGTCTCCTGGGTGTCGAAATCCATCGCTCCGCGCTGTTCTCGCGTCACCCGCAATACTTGATACAGTTCGTACAGGCGATCCAGATGTGGAACCAACGCGACGTATTCGGCGCGTATCCGGGGATCACGGTCGGCGACGATGGCCGCCACCGTGTCGTAGGTCAGCCGGGCGTGGGAACGCATCACCGCCTCGGCGAAACGGGAGCGGATGATGCGACCCTCGGCGTTGAGCGTCATCTCGCAGACCAGGCATAACCGATCCACCTCGGGATTGAGCGAGCACAGGCCATTGGACAGCGCCTCGGGCAACATGGGAATGGCCCGATCCGGAAAATACACCGAATTGCCGCGCCGCCGCGCCTCGTGGTCCAGCGCCGTACCCGGCCGCACGTACCAGGATACGTCGGCGATGGCCACCAGCAGCCGCCAATTGTTCCCACGCCGCTCGCAATGGACCGCGTCGTCGAAATCGCGGGCGGTGATGCCGTCGATGGTCACCAGCGGCATGGCCCGCAAATCCCAGCGGCCCTGCTTGGCGGACTCCGGAACGGATTCACCGTGCTGGCGGGCTTCCGCCAGGACCGCCTCCGGCCATTCCACCGGAATACCGTGGCTGGCGATGGCGATGCGCACTTCCATCCCTGGCGCCATATGCTCGCCGAGCACTTCCCTGACCCGGCCCAGCGGCCGGCTTTGGGAACTGGGCTGCTCGATCAGCTCGACGATCACGATCTGGCCGGCCTGCGCCGCGCCGCGTCCGTCAGGCGGCACCATGATGTCCTGATTGATCCGCTTGTTGTCGGGAATGACGAAGCAGGCGCCGCGCTCTTCGCAGAACCGGCCCACCACGGTTTCGGTGTTGCGCTCGATGACCTCGACCACCGCGCCCTCGCGCCGGCCCCGGTAGTCCACGCCGATCACCCGCGCCACTGCCCGGTCACCGTGGAGCAGCTTGCGCATCTGGCGGGGGGAGAGGAACAGGCTGTCGCCGCCCTCATCGGGAATCAGGAAGCCGTGGCCCTCGGCGTGGCCGATCACCCGCCCGGTCACCAGGTTCATCTTGGCGACCAGGCCAAAACCCTCGCGGCGGTTGCGGATCAGTTGGCCGTCGCGCTCCATCGCCCGCAAGCGACGAGACAGGGCTTCGATTTCCCAGTCGCCCTCCAATCGCCATTCGGCGCGGAGTTCGTCCAGGGTCAGCGGCATGCCCCGCTCTTCCAGGTACTGAAGGATAAATTCGCGGCTGGGCGCGGCCTGGCCGTATTTTTCTTGTTCCCGGTCCAGAAAGGGGTCAAGCTGACGCCAGGAACCACGTTTTTTATGAGTCATTTTGGATCGCTACAGAAAGGTTGCGGAAAGATGAATAGAGAATTGGTTGACAGCTTGGGGGCCAATCCGTATATTGCGCCGTCCCCGCCGAGGGGCGGTTCGATAGCCACCCAGCCGAAGTGGCGGAATTGGTAGACGCGCTAGGTTCAGGTCTTAGTTGGGGTAACCCAGTGGAGGTTCAAGTCCTCTCTTCGGCACCAGATTGAAGAAAAAGCTCGGTTTCGACCGGGCTTTTTCGCGTTTTAGGAGCTTGTCATCGGCGCTCCCCGAAGTTTCGCCGATGTTCCCCCGCCTTCCAGACCCTTATAGCACATCCCCACCGTGACAAGCCTCGCCGAACCGTGGGCCAACGTCGATCTCGCTCAGCGCCTTGGCTTGAAAAGTGTGGGGGCGCCATACCCAATCACCCGAATGATCCCGCCATGCACGAGCAAGTCGCTGTCCTTGAAAACATTACGCATCGCTTGGAGCAGGCGGACATCCCCTACATGTTGAGTGGTTCGACCGCCATGAACTACTATGCCCAGCCGCGCATGACCCGCGACATTGACCTGGTCGTGGAAATCCAGACGGCGGATACAGTGCGGCTGGCGGTCCAGTTAGGAGAGGATTATTACTTCGATGAAGAAGCCGCCCAGACGGCGATCGAGCATCAAAGCCTGTTCAATCTCCTGCACCAAGCCAGTTTGGTGAAAATAGATTGCATTGTGCGCAAATCCCATCCTTATCGGCAAGCGGAATTCTCCCGGCGACGACAGGTGGATTTCGGCGATTTCCTGGTCTGGATCGTCAGCCCGGAAGATTTGCTGCTGTCCAAGTTGGACTGGCTTAAAGATAGCCGTTCCGAGATGCAATTCAGGGATGTTCGCAATCTGATTGCTTCGGTGCCTCAACTGGACTGGGCCTATCTGTACCATTGGGCGGACCGATTGGGACTTTTGCCCCTGCTTGAGGAGGCGCGCTTTTGAACGATACATCGCCGGAAATGGCGGCTCGATGGCGAGAGTTGCTCATGCAACGCTCCGGAGCGGAACGGGTGAGCATGGGTGGGGAAATGTTCTCCATGGCCCGCCGGATTATGACAGCCAGCCTGGAGGCCCAGGGTTATCGTGGCATGGAGTTGAGGAAGCAGATTTTCCTGCGGACCTATGGCACCGATTTCACCCCGGAAGCGCTCGACAAAATCTGTCGGGTGTTGTTTGACATCAGGCATTGAGGGCGTAGCGCCTGTACCCGTATGGGCGATTCGCTCGCTGACTGGCTACCGCCCCAACACTGGCGCCAGGAACCGCCCGGTGTGGCTGTGCGAGTGCAGGGCAAGGGCTGTTTTTCAATCGCTCAACTTACCACAGACCGTACCAAAACATCTCTCAAATCATCGCCTCGTTTCTCGGCGCTCATCAGCGCCAACCTCGCCCGCTTCAGGCAATCCCTTCTTGAATGATGCTCTTGCTGGAAAGCTGTGTACCTGCGCCTTTGTAACATAAATCCAGAGTAAATTTCTCAGAATAGAAAGTACTGTAAAGCTATTGACAAAAGGGGGGGGTAAAGTAACATCCCACAGCAAAAGTTGACACTGCATTGAGGAAATCTAAACTAACTCAAGTGGTTAGTTTGCGGTTATGTATTGCCTATTGTAAAGTTTTTCATAGTACATTTTGATTTAGGATTCAAAAATAGAATAGCCAAATCAGTAGCTTGAATTGTATCAAAAATGATGATTGCCACGAACGATCCTCGCCGTTGCCCGGCCTCCACAGAAACTATCAAATAATCAATTAGTTAAGAATTGATAGCAGAATTTTAAAGATTCCACGACCTGTAAAGGGGCGCTATAGTGTAAGAAAGCGGTAATGCTTAGGCCGCTTAAAACCGAGCAAATTCAAAAAGGGTTAACAGTATGTACATTCCAAATGATCTGTTCGCAATACCGACTGCAACTCTTGAACAATTAAACGAGTTTTCTAATCGTATTATTCAAGAAATTGGTATTCCTATCTCTGATAGACCAATACAACCAATCGCTAACTGCCATGATGGTTGCAGCGGTACTTGCTCTGGTTCTTGTGCTGGTTCTTGTGCTGGTTCTTGCCAAGGAACCAACTGGTAATTTATTTATGGAGCTAAGGATAGCTCCATAATGCCATGTGAAAAATGAAATTGACATTTGATTATAGTAGGTTACCTGTCTATGTCTATACATGAGAATACAAAAAACCGTAAAGTAATTGAACTAGTATTAACAGAGAGATGCAATTTATCATGCGTATACTGCTTTGAGCATAATAAAGATACATCTCCAATGCCAATCGATATCGCAAAAGATGCCATAAGAGATGCGTTTAATGACGAGTTATTTGAAGAGGTAGAAGTAAATTTTTTTGGTGGTGAGCCATTTGCTGCATTTAAAAAAATGAAAATAATTTGTGAATGGTTTTGGCAGCAGGAGTGGCCAAAACCATTTATTGTATTTGCTACCACGAATGGCACCATGATTCACGGCAAAATTAAAGATTGGGTCTATAAAAACAAGCATCGTTTCATCCTTGGAATAAGCATTGATAGAACGCCAGAGATGCATAATGCTAACAGGAATAATTCATTCGATAAAATCGACCTAGATTTTTTCTCATCATCATGGCCAGCACAGCCTGCTAAGATGACCATCTCTCGTCAAACAATTTCTAATTTTTCCGATGGTATCATATACTTGCACAATCGTGGTTTTAAAGTTTCTTGTAATAATGCTTATGGCGTCGATTGGCAAGAAGAAGATTACAAAGATTTTGCAATACAATTAAAAAAGCTGGCGGATTTTTATATTGATAATCCAGACATTGAACCATGTTCTGTTATTACAATACCTATTAGTAATATAGTATTCAATACTAAACCATCAAAATGGTGTGGGGCAGGTACGAATATAACATGCATTAACAAGATAGGTAAAAGTTACCCATGCCATACATTTATGCCATCTGCAGCAGGTGACGATGTAGAATTAGATGAAATATTTGGGCTTCTAAAGTCTGATAATGTACTAGATACTAAATGTGATGGATGTAAGCTCGTATTATGTTGTCCAACCTGCTATGGGATAAATTACGTTGAAACATCAGATATAACAAAAAGGAACCAGAGCCATTGCATGTTTTCAAAAATAAGAGGTTCTTCGAGGGTTCTTGTGGAGCTAGGCGAAACTGATTAACACTCGTTGCTTGAAGTTGACAAAGTTGCGAAAACCGTAGCCCATCCGTTTCACTGTTTTGATCGAATTGTTAATACCCTCGATAATGCTGGTCGTGAATCGATGAGCGAAGTAGTTTAATACATACTCTTGCCAGTCATTGAGCATATAGAGGAATTTGTGAAGTGGACCCCATGTCCAGACAATTTTGGGTCGAATTTAAGGTAGTGCCTCT
>JAVMKH010000144.1:0-17287 GCA_031732935.1 Candidatus Contendibacter sp. | reverse complement strand
CGCCATCGGCTACACCATGGTGTACGGCATCATCGGCATGATCAACTTCGCCCACGGCGAAATCTACATGATCGGCGCCTACGTCGGTCTGCTGGTCATCACCGCGTTGGGGTTGTTCGGCGTGGGCAACATCTCAACGATCCTGCTGGTAACCTTGGCGATCAGCATCCTGGTCACGGGTTCCTACGGCTGGACCGTGGAGCGGCTGGCCTACCGGCCGCTGCGCGGCAGCCCCCGGCTGGTGCCGCTGATTTCGGCCATCGGCGTGTCGATCTTCCTGCAAAACTACGTTCAACTCGGCCAGGGTGCCCGCGATGTGTCGATGCAGCCGGTGCTGACCGGTGGTTGGCGCTTCGGGCCAGACGCTGGATTTCAAGTTTATTTGTCCTACATGCAGGTATTGATCGCGGCGATCACGGTGGCGTTCATGACCGGCCTGACTCTGTTCATCGCCCGTTCGCGGATGGGCCGCGCCTGTCGCGCCTGTTCCGAGGATCGGGCCATGGCCAACCTGCTCGGCATCGACACCGACCGAGTGATCGCCTTGACCTTCGTTCTAGGCGCGACGTTGGCGGCGGTGGCCGGCGTACTGGTCAGCATGTACTACGGCTTGGTCAATCCCTTTATCGGTTTTATCGCCGGCCTGAAGGCGTTCACGGCGGCGGTGCTGGGCGGCATCGGCAGCATACCTGGCGCGATGCTGGGCGGGGTGGTGCTGGGACTGGCCGAAAGCTTTGCCTCGGCCTATCTGCAAACCGAATACAAGGACGTGGTGGCGTTCGCGTTGCTGATTCTGGTGCTATTGTTCCGCCCCACCGGCTTGTTGGGCCGCCCGGACGTGGAGAAGGTGTAATGCGTCGCACGTTCTCCGATGCTCTGCTGGCGGCGATCTTGACCGCTGTATTGCTCGCCCCGATTTTCGGTTTGCGCATCCATGTGGACGGCGTCAACGTCTCGCTGAACCGCACGCCGACGCCGGTGATTGTCGCCGTCGTGGTCGTCTTTTTGCTGCGGCTGTTTCGTCGACCGTTGGAGCAGGCTTGGGCAACGCTGCGCGTCCCGGATTCGTGGCGCCAAAACCGGCTCGGAGACGCCTGGAATCGCGCCAAGCAACAACCGCGCTATCGGTTGGCGCTTTGGATGCTGTTGCTGGTCGCCGCCGTGATTTGGCCGTTCACCGCCTCGCGCGGCGCGGTGGACGTGATGACGCTGGCCCTGATCTACGTGATGCTGGGACTGGGCTTGAACATCGTGGTCGGTTTCGCCGGTCTGCTGGTGCTCGGTTACGCCGCATTCTATGCGGTCGGCGCCTACGCCTACGCCTATCTGGCCCAGCAATATGGCCTGTCGTTCTGGCTGTGCCTGCCGGTCGCCGGAGCGTTGGCGGCGCTGACCGGCTTCCTGCTCGGTCTACCGGTGCTGCGGCTGCGGGGCGACTATCTGGCCATCGTCACCCTGGGCTTCGGCGAAATCACTCGTCTGCTGCTGAACAATCTCAACGCCATCACCGGCGGTCCGGACGGTATCGGTAATATCCCGCGTCCTACCCTGTTCGGGTTGGAATTCAGCCGCCGGGCCAGCGAGGGCGGCACGACATTTCACGAATTCTTCGGCCTCAACTACAGCGGCGATTACGCGGTGATCTTCATGTATCTGCTGGGACTGGCTCTGGTGCTGACGATCCTGTTCGTCATCAACCGCCTGTTGCGAATGCCGCTGGGCCGGGCCTGGGAAGCGCTGCGCGAGGACGAGATCGCCTGTCGTTCGCTGGGCCTGAGTCCGACCGTGATCAAGCTGTCCGCGCTGACGCTGAGCGCCGCCTTCGCCGGCTTTGCCGGGGCCTTTTTCGCCGCTCGCCAGGGCCACATCAACCCCGAGTCATTCACCTTCATCGAATCAGCCATGGTGCTGGCCATCGTCGTGCTGGGCGGAATGGGCTCGCAAATCGGCGTGATGCTGGCGGCCATCGCCATCACCGCGCTGCCCGAACTGGCGCGCGAGTTCGACGAATACCGGATGCTGGCCTTCGGGCTGGTCATGGTGTTGATGATGATGTGGCGACCGCAGGGCCTGGTGCCCGCTGCTCGACCCCGGCTGGAGATTCCGGAACATTTGGAGGCTTTGCGATGAGCCTCGAATCGAACCAGGCTCCCGCCGCCGAGCCGGATGGTCGCCCCCTGCTGGAAGTGCGTAACCTCAGTATGCGCTTTGGCGGTCTGCTGGCGGTGGATAACATCCATTTCGATGTCCGCCGCGGCCAGATTTTCGCCATCATCGGTCCCAACGGCGCCGGCAAGACCACGGTGTTCAATTGCGTCGGCGGTTTCTATCGGCCCACCACTGGCACGGTGGCATTGGACGGCCAAGCCATCAACCATTTGCCCAGCCATCGCATCGCCCGGTTAGGCCTGGTGCGCACGTTCCAGAACGTGCGGCTGTTCAAGACCATGACCGTGGTCGAGAACCTGTTGATCTCCCAACACGTCCAGTTGGAAACGCGACTGCTGCCCGGCCTGTTCAAGACCCCGAAGTATCGCCGCGCCGAGGCCGAGGCGTTGGAACGGGCCGCGTTCTGGCTGGAAAAGGTCGGCTTGCTGGCGGTCGCCAACCGCGAAGCCGGCAATCTCGCCTACGGCCAGCAACGGCGGCTGGAAATCGCCCGCTGCATGATCACCCATCCCAAGCTGCTGATGCTGGACGAGCCGGCGGCCGGCCTCAACCCGCAGGAAACCCGCGATCTGGATCGGCTGATCAACGAACTGCGCGCCGAACACAACGTGGCGGTGCTGCTGATCGAGCACGACATGAGCCTGGTGATGGGCATTTCCGATGAAATCTTGGTCATGGAATACGGTCGGCCCATCGCCACCGGCGGCCCCGCCGCCATCCGCAGCGATCCTCGCGTCATCAAGGCTTATCTGGGAGAAGAGTGATGATGCTGAAGCTGGAGAACGTCCATACCTTCTACGGCCAGATCGAGGCACTCAAGGGCGTGTCGCTGGACGTGCATCCGGGCGAGATCGTCACCCTGATCGGGGCCAACGGCGCCGGTAAAAGCACCTTGTTGATGACGATCTGCGGCTCGCCGCACGCCAGTAGAGGCGCGGTCCTGTTCGAGGGGCAGGACATCACCCGCAAGCCGACCCACGTCATCATGCAATGCGGGTTGGCGCTGGTGCCGGAGGGGCGGCGCATTTTCCCCGGCCTGACCGTGCAAGAGAATTTGCAGATGGGCGGTTTCTTCGCCGACAAGGCGCGGTTGGAAACCGATCTGGAGCGGGTGTTCGCGCTGTTTCCGCGCCTCAAGGAACGGCGCAACCAGCGCGGCGGTACCTTATCCGGCGGCGAACAGCAGATGCTGGCCATCGGGCGCGGCTTGATGAGCCGGCCCAACCTGCTATTGCTGGACGAACCGTCGCTGGGGCTGGCGCCGATCATCATCGCCCAGATTTTCCAGATCCTGAAGGAAATCCGCGAGGAAGGCGTAACGATCTTCCTGGTCGAACAAAACGCTCACCGCGCCCTGCAACTGGCTGACCGGGGTTACGTGCTGGAAAACGGGTGCATCGTGCTGGCCGACACCGGCGCGAATTTGCTGGCCAACGATCAGGTGCGCAAGGCGTACTTGGGGGGCTGAGCGCGCTCGCTCCGGTCGCGCTCAGGGCGCCGTCAACAGCATCCCCTCAACCGGCGTGACGCCGCGTCCGTCGGGGCCAGCGAACTCAAACGGCACGGAAACCAGTTCCATCCCGGCGTTGCGCTGGATCGCGAAGTGCAAGTGCGGGCCAGTGGAATAGCCGGTATTGCCGGAATTAGCCAGCCAGGCGCCCCGCTCCACCCGTTGCCCAGGACTGACCCGCACCGAGTCCGCTTGCAGGTGCGCGTACACCGCCATGGTACCGTCGGTGTGGAGAATGCGCACGGCGTTGGCCCGCTCCCGATACTTTTCATCCGGGCCGCCGTCCAGAAAATCGGCGGCGAACTCCATGATGACGCCTTCGCGGGCGGCGCGAACCGGCGTGCCCAGCGGCATGCTGATATCCACCGCGTAGCGACTCTGCGGATGCTGGTGACTGAACGTCCCATTGAAGGCCTGACTGATCGGGAACCGCTGTCCCGGCGCGAACGGCGGTGCATAAGGCCGGTCGGGTTTATGCGTGGCGGCGGAATCACCCAGCACCGCCCGCACCTGGTAGGCGTAGCGCCAGCGCGGGCCAGTTGATCTGAGATTGACCACCGGTGTTTCCGCGCGCGCTGGCGCCACCACCCGCGCCGGCAACGATGGACGGACCTCCATGTTTTCGATCCTTTCGCCACTGATTTCCACCTCAATGGGACCGTAATAATCGTTGATCACCGTCAGTATCGGCGCGTCCGTGGTACCGCGATTGCGAACGCTGACCTTGGCCGGCAGTTCGCTGACCGGCAACTGCTTCACTTCGACCGGAGTGCTGGCATTGTCGGGCGGCCGGTCGGTGAACATCCAGGCGCCGGAAGCGTCCTGATATTTGTACAGGCTTTTGGTCAGCGCCAGTCGCGCGCCTGGCAAGCTCAACAGCACGATCAGCGCCGCCGCTTCCAGCGGGGTCAACCGTCGGCGCCGCCGTTGGGGTCTTGGGTATCGCCCGCTCACATGCATCATCGGTCGTTGAAATAGTGAACGTGCATGCCTTCCTGATCGCTCTTGGCCAGTTCCACCATCCGAGTGGCGACAATTTCCGCCGCGACCGGGCGATAGCGGCTGAAGGATCCCCACAGAAACAGCGACCAGAGCGGCGCGAGTGGCTTGCTCCAATCCTCGACCGGACGGGGTTCGGGACGCTTGCCCAGCAGCAACGAGGGCCGCAAAATATGCACGGTCCTAAACGGCAGTTCGCTAACCGCTGCTTCGGCACGCCCCTTGATCCGGTTGTAGAACACCGGCGAACCGGGGTCGGCACCGACCGCCGATACCAGCGCGAATCGGGGTATGCCCCGCGCCGCCGCCAGTCGAGCCAGCTCAGCCACATAAATATGATCCACCTTGGCGAAAGCTTCGGGCGAGCCCGCAATTCGATGGGTCGTACCCAAGCAACATAGCGCAACGTCGGCGTCGATCGCCTCGGCGTGACGATCAAGATGGTCGAAATCCACCACCTGCGTCGTCAATTTCGGATCGGTGCGCGCCAGAGGGCGGCGGGTGAAAACCGTCACCCGTCCGATGTCTTCGTCCGCTAGCAGTTGGGTCAGGCAATGCCCGCCGACCAGACCGGTCGCGCCCGCCAGCAAAACCCGAAGTTCCGTTCGCCGTTGCGCTGTCATCGTTCTTTAGTCCTCCAGTTGGAAACGCACGATTCGACCGTCTGCCGGATCGCCGTGGGGCGAATGGCGATATCCCCGCTTTCCCACTTTCCCGCTTTCCCGCTTTTAAGGATAGTCACCCCCGGTGGATTTTCGGGGAAGACCGTGGGTTCCAAGGCCGGGAACGTTGCTACACTGGCCATGCCCGTCCCTTTCATGGAGAACCGCGACATGCTTAGATTCCTGCTCGCCGGCCTGCTGCTGTTGAATGGCGCCGCCCTGGCCGCCGACCAGACCCTGGTGGTTTACAACTGGGCGGAATACCTACCCAAAAAGGTGCTCCAGCAGTTTACCCAGGAAACCGGCATCAAGGTGCGCTATTCGACCTACGACAGCAACGAGGCGATGTACGCCAAGGTCAAGACCGTCAAGGGCGAGGGCTATGACGTGCTTGTGCCGTCCACCTACTACGTGGACCGGATGCGTCGGGAAGGGTTGTTGCAAAAGATCGACAAGTCCCGGCTAAGTCAATTCGGCCATCTCAATCCGCGCCTGCTGAACCAACCCTACGATCCCCATAACGATTACAGCATTCCCTATCTGTGGGGCACGACCGGCATCGCCTACAACGCCGCCAGCCTGCCGCCAGGCCAGTTGACCCGTTGGGCCGATCTTTGGGAGCCGGCCTATAAAAACAAGCTGCTGTTATTGAACGATATGCGCGAAGTATTCTCAATGGGATTGAAACTGCTGGGTCACTCGATCAATACCACGGACGAGAACCAGATTCGCGCCGCTTACGAGAAGCTGGCCGAATTGATGCCGAACGTACGGATCTTTGACGCGGAATCGCCCAAGACCAAATTCCTGGCGCGGGAAGTCGTGGCGGGGATGCTTTGGAATGGCGAGGCCTACATGGCGGGCCGGGAAAACGCCAACATCAAGTACGTCTATCCTCGGGAAGGCGCAATGATATGGATGGACAATCTGGTGATTTCCGCCGGCGCCAAAAACGTGGACGGCGCCCATCGATTCATCGATTTCGTGCTGCGGCCGGACATCGCCAAGCAGATCAGCGAGGAAGTCGGCTATTCCTCGCCCAATTTGGCCGCCATCGAACTATTACCCGAGAAAGTGCGGAACAATCCGACGGTCTATCCCTCCGACGAGGATCTGAGAAACGCCGAGTTCCAGGCCGACGTCGGCGCGGCCCTGCCAATTTACGATCAGTACTGGCAACGCTTGAAGACCCGACGTTAAGGCATGGCGGAATCGATCCCCCCTCGATCAAGGGGGGGCAATAGCGCTGGGGAAATTCAGGCCGTGCTGGTCAACCGCTCGTACTTGGCCTGCAACTGCTCGGAAGTTTCCGGATGCTTGGGGTCCGGGATGATGCAATCGACCGGACAAACCTCAATGCACTGGGGGGTGTCGAAGTGCCCCACGCACTGCGTGCAGAGACTTGGATCGATCTCGTAGATCTCGTCACCCTGGGAAATCGCTTCGTTCGGGCACTCCGGCTCGCACACGTCGCAATTGATGCATTCGTCGGTGATCATCAGCGCCATGGTTGGCTCCTCGTTCTGTTTTTCGCAACCCACGGTCGGCGGGAACCCGCCGACGACATACGCTCAAATCCGACCTGCCCGCGACCGACCAGGGCGAATTTCCGAGCATTTTACTCAATTAATTTCGCGATGCGAATTTTGCCGCCAGCGCCGCCTCCACCTTGGGATGGACGAACGGCGCAATATTGCCGCCCAGCTTGGCAACCTCGCGGACCAGGCTGGAGGAAATGAAGGCGTACTGTTCGGCGGGGGTCAGAAAAATGGACTCGATCTGGGGGTTCAGACGGCGGTTCATGCTGGCTAACTGGAACTCGAATTCAAAATCGGCGACGGCGCGCAAGCCACGCATCAGGACGTTGGCGCCGATGCTCTTGGCGTAATTCACCAGCAAGATATCAAATCCGCGCACCTCGACATGAGGTAAGTGCGCCACCACTTCGTTGACCAGCGCCACCCGTTCTTCCAGCGAAAACAGGGGTTGTTTGTTGGGGTTGGCGGCGACGCTGACGACCAGCCGGTCGAACATGCGGGCGCCTCGCTCGATCAGGTCGGCGTGACCGTTGGTGATGGGGTCGAACGTGCCGGGATAGATGGCGGCGACGGACATGGAAGTTCCTGGCGGTGCGGGGATTAGCATGGATTATCGGGAAAGCCGACCGGCAAGGCAACCGCAAGCGTCAAGCTGACACCCGCCGCCGCGCCAACCGATAGCTGACCGCCCCAGCGGTTTTTTCTCGCTGGATCGTCCATTGGACAGGCAGCGACGGTGCGGGTTGATCCATTGCCGCCTCCAGGTAAATCCACGCCGCATCCGCCAGCCAGCCGTTTTGTTCCAGCATCGCGCAGACCGGTTCCAGCAATCCCTGTCCAAAGGGTGGATCGAGGAACACGATCTCGAACGGCGTTCCCGGCTGGCGCAGCCAGGCCAGCGTATCAACCGCTTCAACCCGCGCGTTTTCAGCCTTCAGCCGCGCCAGATTGTCGCGCAGGGCGCGGACCACCAGTGGCTGGCGCTCGACGAAGACCACGTTCGCCGCGCCGCGCGACAGCGCCTCGATGCCGAGCGCGCCGCTGCCGGCGAACAGGTCCAGACAGCGGGCGCCGGGCAGGACGGGCGCCAGCCAGTTGCACAGGGTTTCCCGCACCCGGTCCGGCGTGGGGCGCAACTCCGGCAGGTCCGGAAATTCCAGTCGCCGACCGCGCCACTGACCGGCGATGACGCGCACCCGATTGGCGCCGCCGCGCCGGTTCATGAACCGGCGGCGGGTTTGGGAGCAGCCTGGCCACCACCGACGATCACGGTAATGAGCCGGTCGGGCTGGACACGGCGCTGCCAGGCAGCCTGGACCTGCTCCAAACTAATACCGTTCATCGTGCCAATGTAGTTTTGCAGGTAGTCCAGCGGCAGCCCATAAAAGGCGATCACGCCCAGCGCGCCAACCAGCTTGCCGTTGCCGGCGAGATCGAGGGCAAAGCCGCCGGTAATGTTTTGGCGGGCTTCCTCCAGCGTTTGCGCCGCGGGACCGTTGGCGGTGAACTCGCGCAAGGTCGCCTGGGCAATCTGTAACGCGGTGTCCACTTGATCGTTGCGAGTTTGCAGATTCAGCACGAAGGGACCCGCTTGGCGCATCGGGGAAAATCCGCTATAGGCGCCGTAGGCCAGCCCGCGTTTTTCGCGGATTTCCTGGGACAGTTGCGAAACCAGCCCATTGCCGCCTAGCACATGGTTGCCCAGATAGAGCGCGTAATAGTCGGGATCGGCGCGGCTGACCCCGACCTGACCGATCAGGATATGGCTCTGACTGGATGGATGGGGAATGCGGATGGTCTGGCTGGCCGTGACCGGCGGAACTGGCGGCGGCGGTGCAATCGGTTCGCCCTGGGGTAGACCTCCGACCAACGCATTCGCCAGTTGCTCGGCGGATGGCCGGTCCAAATCGCCGACGAGGGCGACGACGGCATTCGCGGCGGTATAGTGTCGGCGGTGAAAATCCTGAATCTCCGCACGGGTGATGGCGCTCAGGCTAGTTGGCGTCCCGTCGGGCGGTGAGCCGTAGGGATGCTTGTCGTACAGGGCCTTATAAAAAGCGTCCTGGGCAATGGCGCCGGGTGATTGGGCGCGCTCCCGCAGCGCCGTCAGCATTTGCTGGCGCACCCGGTCCACGGCATCCGGAGCGAAGGTTGGCTCCTTCAACAATCGGGCGACGGTTTCCACCGCCGGTTGCAGATAGCGTGGATCGACGAGACTCCGCAATGCAATCGTGGCCGAATCGCGCCGCGAACTGGCGCTGAACCGGGCACCGACCCGGTCCAGTCGGTCGGCGATGGTGTCCGCCGACCAGTCGCCAGCGCCCTCCTCCAACAAGGCATTGGTCAGCTTGGCCAGTCCCGGTCGCTCGCCGTCACGCGCCGAACCGGCGCTGAACAGGATTTGCGCGTCCACCATCGGCAGTTCCCGCGCCGGAATGAAGTAGACCGGTACGCCGTTGGCGGTGCGCCAGTGCTGGATCTCGGGCACGGCGGCGGCCAGACCGGATGTCAGCAACAGAGCGATAGCCAGAATACCGGAGAGCAACGATTTCAAGGAAAGCATGGCGGGGAGATCCTTAAACTCCCCTCTCCCTTGGCTGCGAGAGGGGTTGGGAGTGAGGGGGAATTTAGCGAATCGCATGATCCATTCCAGCAGCGGGCGCGCTCGGCCGGCGGCCATCCAGCGGCAACGGCTCCAGGGTCGCCACGGTCAACCGGTCGTCGGTCAGATACTTGCGAGCGACCGCGCGCACCTGCTCCGGCGTCACCGCCTGAATTCGCTGGACGTAGTCATCGAGCCGGTTCCAGCCCAGCCCGACCGTTTCCAGCGTCCCCAGCCGCATCCCCTGATAGAACAATGAATCCTGTTGGTATACATCGGTGGCGGCGACTTGCGCGACGACCCGCGCCAACTCATCGGGACTGACCAATTCCTCGCGCAGCTTGGCGACCTCGGCCCGCAGCGATTGTTCCAGCTCGGCATTGCCGCGACCCGGCGCGGGATTGCCGGCCAGCACGAACAGTTCCTCCAAGCGCGAGGTCGGGCTGTAGCTCGTGCCGGCGGCGGCGGCCACCTGCGAGCCGCGAATCAGGTTGCGACTGATGCGTCCGCTGTTGCCGCCGTCGAGAACGCCATCCAGCACATCCAGGGCGTAAGGTTCCCAGTCCTCGGTCGCGGTCTTGAAGGTCGGCGCCTTGTAGCCGAGTACGACGTAAGGTACTTCCGCCGGGGTCTTGACCACGAGGCGCCGTTCGCCCAGTTGAGGGATTTCCTGATCCAGGCGGGGTGGGGTCAAGTCGCTGGGCGGCAGCGAACCGAAGTGTTTTTCCGCTAGTTCCCGAACCTTGGCTGGGTCCACATCGCCGACCACTACTAGAATGGCATTATTCGGTGCATACCACTGTTGATACCAGCGTTTCAAATCATCGGGGCGAATCGATTGAATATCCTGCATCCAGCCGATGATCGGCTGACGGTAGGGGCTGGTGACGTAGGCGGCGGCGTGGAAGCGCTCCTGGGTCAACGCATCGGGCTGATCGTCGGTGCGCAGCCGCCGTTCTTCCGCCACGACTTGCGCTTCCTTGGCGACTTCCTCGGGTTTGAGCAGCAGGTGACGCATCCGGTCAGCCTCAAGCCGGAAGCTCAGTTCCAGTCGGTCTTTTTCCAAAGTTTGAAAATAGGCGGTGAAATCGCGGCTGGTGAAAGCGTTTTCATCCCCGCCGTTGGCGGCGATCAGGCGCGAAAACTCGCCGCCGGGCACGGTTGGCGTGCCCTTGAACATCATGTGCTCCAACAGATGGGAGATGCCGGTCAGCCCGCTGGGCTCGTAGCTGGACCCGACCTTGTACCAGACTTGCGAAACCACGACGGGAGCGCGGCGATCCACGCGCACTAGCACCTTAAGGCCGTTGGCGAGGGTGAATTCGTGAACGGGGGCCGCCGTAAACGCCATGGGGGTCAGCGCCAGTCCAAGGACGGCGACAACGATTCGAGAACTTGGCATAGGATCTCCAGGTGGGGTGAGTTCCAAGGATCGATTCGGCCGTTTGGCAACCGACCGGGAGCAGGGTTCAACCAACCGCCATAATGGCTTCAAGCGATGCAACTATACGTTTATACTTGAAATAGGATAAATTTTTGGCATTCTCTTGCCGACCGGCAACGTCACTGAATTACTCTGGAAGAAAGCAATCCATGTCATCGCGCGGTGAACTGCTCGTAGCGATTGTCAAAGATCAGCGCGATTTCGAAATCGCGCTGAAGCAATGTTGGTATCGCATTCCGGTTGATAGCGTCCATAAATTTCTCAAGAACCGCTGGCCCCCCCAATGGCTGGCGTTTTATCAAACCAAAAAGTCCGGGGGTGAGATTTACGCGGTCAATTACTATGCGCCGGTCCTGGAGATACGGGAAGCGTGCCGCGAACAGCTTTTTCCAGACGAGCTTCCCAATTCGAAGAGCGGAAAGCGTTATTATCAGCTCCTGCTTCAGCCGCCGCGAAAACTACCCAAACCAATTTTGAGCCGCCGGTGGCGACGGATTTTCTTTATCCCAACAACGACCGACAAGTTTTTCAACGCGATTGAAATCAATGACCTGTACGATGGAAGTCCCTTGGAGGATCGGCTCTGGGCTGAACTGAAGCGACAGCGGATCTGGGCCGAACGGCAGGAAGACGTCAAAGTCAACAACCGAAATTATAAACTGGATTTCGCCATCCACTGTTGCAAGGGCAAAATTGACGTGGAAACCGATGGCGATACGTATCACGCCGATCCCAAGAAAACGATTGCGGATAACCTGCGCAACAACGATCTGGCGTCTGTGGGTTGGCAGATTCTGCGTTTTTCCACCCGACACATTCAAGAGGAAATGCTGGAGTATTGCACTCCGATTATTAACAGGACGGTCGAATACCTGGGCGGGCTGGATGAAGACTACTTCATGCCACGCAAGACCAGTCCGAAAGTGTATATCGAAAGAATTTCTGTTCCCGTTCATTCTTCCCCTCGGTAAAATCAAAACTTACCCTCACGGCGCCTTGCCACGCCGCAGCGCCTGCTCCAATTCCCGCGCTGGATCGAATGGCGGCTTCGGCGGTTCTGGTCGCGCGGTTGGCTCTTGGCGCGGTTTCCGTTCCTCAGTGCGTGGGGCCGGCTCCAGATTGAATTGCGAAGTCAGCTCTTCCTCCAGGCTGCGCTGCACACGCGGCTGAACCGGGGGCAACGGTGCGGGCGTGGGAACGGCCTCGGCAGGGAGCGGTACCGGCGAAGTCACCGTCGGAGTCGACGTCGACTCGAAGACCGGTTGGGACGGCGCTGGAGAGGGCGGCGGTTCTGGCGGTTCCAGCGCTGGCTTCGGTTCAGGCGTTGATGGGGGCTGATCCAGTCGGACTGAACCAAACCATGGCGCGAAAGATTGAAGCCATTTCTCCAGCGCAAGGCGTTCCGGGGGCCAGAATCGCATCGCCAACAAACCAAAGCTGATCAAGACGGTACCCGCGAGCAGGAGCAACAGTAGTGGTCGGGGCGAGGGCGATACGCTGTCGCGGACCTTATCCAAGGCTTCAAGCAATTCCGCCGCTGTAGCGAAGCGGCGGTTTCGATCCTTGGCCACCGCTTTGGTGACCAGTTGCCGAAACGCCATCGGCACTGGACGATCAAACGCCAGCGCGTATTCATGCGCTTCATAGAGTTGCTTACCAATGATTTCCTGTTGGCTCAGCCCGGCGAACAGCTTGCGGCCAGTCGCCATTTCGTAGATCACCAGGCCAAGCGAGAAGATATCGGCGCGTCCATCCACAGTCAGATTACTGCGCATTTGCTCTGGAGCGCCATACGCTAGGGTACCGATAAAGACGTCTTTGCCAGTCCGCTGGGTCGGCTGTTCACCCAGCAACTTGGCGATGCCGAAGTCCATCACCACCACTCGCTCGCTATCGTCCTCAATTAGGATGTTATGCGGCTTGATATCGCGATGGACCACGCTCGGTTGTTGCGTGTGGGCGTAAGCTAGCGCCTGCGCGACTTGCCGGCTGATGGCCAACACCCGCGCCAGCAATAACGGTCCTTCCCGGGCAAGAATTTCATTCAGCACCCGCCCCTGAATGTACTCCATGACGAAGTAATGGCAGTCGCCATCTTGGCCGATGTCAAACACCTTGACGATGTGGGGATGGCGAAGCTGGGCAATCACCCGCGCTTCACGATGGAATCGTCCCACCAAATCGGCTTGGCCCAACCAGCAGGGATGCAGAACCTTTAACGCGAAAATCGCGCCTAGTTCCTGGTGGCGGACCCGGTAGACCGCGCCCATTCCGCCCCGGCCCAATTCATTCAGCACCTCGTATTTGCCACCTATGATCATTTAGTCTTGCCGGATTCGAGTTTGCCAAACTCGCCACCAAACGGTTACAGCGGTGGTGACCCCTGCTCGAAGGGCAAAGCTTACGGGAGCCTGCCCATGGCGGTTAGTTTGGGCCAAGTCCGGTCAAAATGCGCGGGGATTTGTTTGCCACGCCACCCCGCCACCGAAGGCGGGAAAGCACGGCAGGCCCAAAAATCAGGACCGGCCGCGAACGAAGCCCAGGCTTTCGAGCTTCAGCAGGACGCACTGGGCCGCCTCGCCGGGGGTGCAGTCGCCAGTATCGATCACCAGGTCGGGATGCTCCGGCGCTTCGTAGGGGTCGCTGACGCCCGTGAATTCCTTGAGGACGCCAGCCCGAGCCTTGGCGTACAGCCCCTTCCGGTCGCGCGCCTCGCAGATCTCCAGCGGCGTGGCGACGTGAACTTCGATGAAGCCGCCGAGCGGGGCGATCATTTCGCGCACTTGGCGGCGGGTGGCGGCGTAAGGCGCGATGGGCGCGCAAATGGCGATGCCGCCGTTCTTGGTGATCTCGCTCGCGACATAGCCGATACGCAGGATATTGAGGTTGCGATGTTCGCGGGAGAAACCTAGTTCGCTGGACAGATGCTTGCGGACGAGATCGCCGTCCAGCAGGGTGACCGCGCGCCCGCCCAGCTCCAGCAGCTTGACCCGTAGTGCATTGGCGATGGTGGACTTGCCCGATCCCGACAGGCCAGTGAAGAACACGGTGAAACCCTGTCGGTGGTGCGGTGGATGGATGCGGCGCAGCTCCGCCACCACCTCGGGGTAGGAAAACCAGTCGGGAATTTCCAATCCCTCCCGCAAGCGGCGCTGGAATTCGGCGCTGGAAAGATGCAGCACGGTTTCACCGGCTTGTACCTCGCTGCTGGGGAGGTACTGGGCGCGTTCCCGCGCATAGACCATTTCCGGCAACGGCACGACCTGGATGCCGAGTTCATCCTGATGGCGGAGCGCCAGTCGTTGAGCGGCGTAAGGATCGTAAAACGCCTGGCCCTGGGAGTTCGAACCTGGCCCGGCTGGGTCGCGCCCCACGATGAAATAGGTACAGCCGTGATTTTGCCGAATGATGGCATGCCAGAGCGCCTCGCGCGGTCCAGCCATCCGCATGGCCAGGTTGAGCAGGCTGAACGCCGTGGTCTGTTCGGGATAGGTCCCCAACACATGTTCGTAACACCGCACCCGCGCGTAGCGATCGACATCGCCCGGCCGGGTCGCGCCCACCGCCGGATGAATCAATAGATTGGCCTCGGTCTGCTGAACGGCGCGCAGGGTCAATTCTCGATGGACGCGGTGCATTGGGTTGCGGGTTTGGAAGGCGACCACCCGCCGCCAGCCCAGCTTGACGAAACGGTCGCGCAGCTCGCGCGGCGAGTCGCGCCACTGCGGAAAATCGTAATGGGTGGGTGGCTCGATGCCATGCAGCCGGCCGCCCACGTACACCGGCCCGGTCCGATGCCGCAGATGGAACACGCCGGGATGCGCATCGTCGTCCGTGCCGAACACTTGCCGTGCTTCGTGGAGTAGGTCGGGCCTCCAAACATCGCCGACCTCCAACACCGCCAGCAACACCCCTTCGGCGTCGCGCAACGCCACCCGACCGCCACGCCCGATCTGGTCGGCGAACACCTCCGATACGTCGAGGGTGATCGGGATCGGCCACAAGATTCCCTCGCCGAGCCGCATCTCCGCGACCACCCGGTCGTAATCGACCCGGTTCAGAAAACCGTCCAGCGGCGAAAATCCGCCGTTCAGTAATAATTCAAGGTCGCAAAGCTGGCGTGGGGTCAGGTCCCACGAGGGGTATTCCTGAGCTTGGATCTTGAGCGAAGCCGCCTCGGCGGCATTGAGGTACAGATTTTTGAGAATGCCGCCGTGGGCTTCGATTGGGTGAATCATGGGGATCCGCTTCTGGTTGGGCCGACAGGGTCGGCCATCGCTTTATATTTTCTTGTAACCAAGAAGCGGTATACAAATAATAATGAGTTATAAATTTATGGGATATTGAAACCGAGACGGGCTCAACGATACCCATAACCGCCGCCCGGCGGGGGCGCGTAATAGCGCGGCGGACCGTAGTAGCGGCGTGGCGGCGGCGGAGCATAACCGTCATCCTCGTCATACGAAGAATACGGCCGCTCGTTGTAGTAGTAGCCCTGCGACTGCCAATCCATGTCATTGCCGATCGCGCCGCCAATCAGCGCGCCGGCCAGAGCGCCGGTCGCGGCGCCGCCGGTGGGATCGATATCATGGCCGATGGCCGCTCCCGCCATCGCGCCGAACAATGCACCGCTAGTCGCGTAATAGTTGGGGGGAGCTCCAGGCGGAGGCGGAACACAGGCCGTGCTCAAGCCCAGCGCCGCCGCCACGATAGCAATCTTGAATGACGCACGCATTGCGAATTCTCCCTGGTCAATTCATCGGAGTAGCGAAAATGGGTAAAAAAGTGGCGGTGGTCCCACGCAAAGCGTCGGCGCCACCGCCGCAACGCCCACATACACCCACCCTGGTCAAGATGCAATATCCCATCCACCAGGTGAATGATGCCTGAACACCCCTTGCCAAGCTGGGGTTCAAGGGCAGTAATCTCGCTAGCAGTGGCCACCCTCAGCCAACCGCGCCCGCAATTCCCGGCCGATCAAGGCTGCTCGCCAGCCTTGCCGCAGCGGCGAATCCATCCCGGCCAGTAGGTTCTCCACATCCCGTCGGTCGGCGCAGACTGGTGGCGGAATGC
Source organism: Candidatus Contendibacter sp. (assembly GCA_031732935.1). Taxonomy (GTDB): domain Bacteria; phylum Pseudomonadota; class Gammaproteobacteria; order Competibacterales; family Competibacteraceae; genus Contendibacter. The sequence goes on along the minus strand of JAVMKH010000144.1, from coordinate 1,290 downwards.
CCTGCTCGCGCGCCCGAACCGCAATCAGCGCCAACCACTCGTCCACCTGGATGATTTGGCTCGGCGTCAGACGCGGTCGCATGGGTCGCGCCGGCCACTGCTCCGGCGGCTCGGCGCGGGCGGCGGCGATTTGTTCGAGCAGTTCAGCGCCGTGCCGTTGCAATGTCGCCGCCGGCAGACCGCGAACGCGCTGTAACTGTTCCACATCCATGGGCATCCGCTGGGCCAGTTCGACCAGCACGGCATCCTCCAGAATCCAGCGGCGTGGTCGGTCGCAAACGCTGGCCCGCTCCTCGCGCCAAGCCGCCAAGGCCCGCAGCACGGCTCTTTGCACACCACTCAGGCGCCGATGCTCCCGAACCCGTCGCCAAGCTTCCCACGGTTGCGATCGATAACGATCAGGATGGCAAAGCGCCCGAAAATCCTCGGTCAGGGCGTCCAGCCAGCCGCGTTCCACAAGGGCCGCGCGCTGCCGCCGGTACAGTTCCGGCAGATAGCGCACGTCGTCGGCCGCGTAGCGCAGCCACTCCAGCGCCAGCGGCCGTTGGCGCCAGTCGGCGCGAGTGTGCGCCTTGTCCAGATCTACGCCGAGCAGTTGTCGCACCAGGGCCGCGTAGCCGATCTGATGGCCCTGCCCCAGTGCCAACGCCGCCAGTTGGGTGTCGAATACGGGCGTGGGCACCACGCCACGCAAGTGAAAAAAAAGTTCCAGATCCTGCTGCGCGGCGTGCAGTATCTTCGTAATGGCGGGATCGTGGAGAAGGTCCAGCAGGGGGTCCAGCGAGGGGAGCGCCAGTGGGTCGATGCAGGCGACCTCATCAGCGCTGGCGACCTGAATCAGACAGAGCCGCGGGTAGTAGGTGCGCTCGCGGATGAATTCGGTATCGAGCGCCAGCCAGGATTCGCCGCGCAACCGGGTGCAGAAATCGACCAACGCTGGCTGGTCGACGATGTAAAGATCACTCATTCACGCCGCCAGGGGCCGGATTTGCCGCCAGTCTTTTCCAGCAAGCGGATATCGGTCAGGGTCATGCCCCGGTCCACCGCCTTGCACATGTCGTAGATCGTCAGCAGGGCTATCTGAACAGCGGTCAAGGCTTCCATTTCCACCCCGGTCCGACTCTGCGTTTCCACGGTGGCCCGACAGCGAACGGCGTTGCGTTCCGGTTGCGGTTCCAAATCCACCGCCACCCGAGTAAGGGCCAGCGGATGACAAAGCGGGATGAGATCGGCGGTGCGCTTGGCGCCCATGATGCCGGCGATGCGGGCGACGCCGAGCACGTCGCCCTT
>JAVMKH010000143.1:0-3323 GCA_031732935.1 Candidatus Contendibacter sp. | reverse complement strand
TCAACTGGATCGACCAGGCGATTCTGTACGTCAAGGTCGGGACCAAAATCCAGCGCTTTCGCGAAGCGAAGATCGCCAGTTGCTACGAGCTGTGGATGGCGCTAAGCCGCTTATCGACGGACGCGCCGTTGCAGTTGAGCGACGCGGAACGGAACGAGCGGCTGGAAGCCCGCAAACGCCTGGCTCTGGCGCTGGGGATGACGGATGCTGACGAACTGGAACGGCTTGCGGATTGCGCCAATTTTCCCAATTTCTCGCACATCGCCGAGTATTACGCGCGCAGTTCCACGGTGGCGCGACGCCGCGCCAATCTGGGAATGGAAATCCTGCTCGGCGATATCGTCGAGTCCGATCCTCAACGCGCCGTGGAAGACGGCGAACGGCTGTTATTGCAGAACCCAAAGAACGCGGAATTGCTCAACAGCCTGGGTTCGGCGTATCACCGGTTGGGACGGCTGGAGGAAGCGTTCGCGATGTATAGCCGGGCGATCAAACTCGATGGCCGGCTGGTCGACGCTTACGTCCGCCGCAGCTTGGTCAACATCGACCAAGGTCGCTATTGGGAGGCCATCCGTGACTGCACCGACGCCATCAACCTCGGTCGCAACCACGCTCAAGCTTTCAACAACCGTGGCCTGGCTTACATGAAAATCGGCTATCTGGACCGGGCCTTGGAAGATTTGGACGAAGCCCTGCGCATGGACGACCGCTTGGCCAGCGCCTACCTCAACCGGGGGGTGACCTACAACGCCCAGAACGACTTCGCCCGCGCGCTTCAGGACTTCGACCGGGCCTACTTGCTGGGCCATCGCGTGGCGGAACTTTGGCTGGCCTGGGGCATCGCCCAGATCGGCACGGAACGGTACCAGCCGGCCATCGAAAAGCTGTCTCGGGCCGTCCTGTGCGAAGTCGATTTGGCGAATGCCTACGCCAAGCGTGGCTACGCCTACTTGCAGCTCAATTATTACCAACAGGCTCGCAACGATCTGACCATCGCGCGGGACAAGGACCCGCAGCGGTTCGAAGCCCACCACAATCTCGGTTTGCTGGAAGCCCGGCTGAACCACTATCCGGCGGCGATCGAACACTATCAAGGGGCGCTCGCCATCGCCGAGAATCAGTTCGTCACCCGCTACAACCTGGCGCTGGCGTATTATCAGTCCGGCAAGACCGCCGAGGCGCGGGCCGAATTCGAGCGCGTCTTGGCCAATGCGCCGCCGGAGTCGGTGGAAGCCCGCCAGGCGCGCATTCATTTATCCCTGTTCGGCCGACCCCGAAGAGACTCTGGAGGAACACCACATGATGAAGACGACAGACCGCCCAGCGGCGGATAGCGATGACAAAGCTCAAAAAAGCGTGTCGGTGAAGGGCAGCATCCGCTTCGGCGATCACGCCCAAGACGTGACCATCGGTCAGAAATCGGTGATCGATACCGGCGGCGGCGCTTTCATCGGCGGCAGCGTCAATACCGGCGGCGGAACGTTCGTCGGACGCGACCAGTACACCATCCCCGGCCCGCCAGACGTCAGCGTGGCGGAACTTCGGGCGCTGGTGGCCGAATTGGGACGCTTGCTTCAACAGGCCAAGCTTCCGACCGACATTGGCGAAATCGTGGAAAGTGATTTCGAGGTGGTGAAGCGGCAAGTGGAGCAAGACACACCCAAGGACGCCATCGTCAAGAGTCGTCTGGGCAGTCTGAAGGAACTGCTGAGCGGCGCGGAAACTGCGACGGGGTTGGGGGAAAGAATCGTGGCGGTGCTTGGCAAAGCCGCGCAACTGGCGGGGCTGTTGTTTCCGTGAGATGACGAATTGCGACGCATTGCCGAACGGTAGATAGGTCGCTTCCATCAGGATCGTCGAATCGTAGGATGGGTAGAGCGAAGCGAAACCCATCATTTAACAGAATCGGCCATGACAATCGTAACTTCCGCTACCTGAATTCAAGCCGACCATGACCGCCTACCGCCGTCATCGTGTTAGCGGGGGGACGTATTTCTTCACGGTCAATCTGGCCGAGCGAGATCGCCGCCTACTGACGGAGCATATCGGCGCCCTGCGGGACGCTTTCCGGCGGGTCCGCGCCGCGCATCCGTTCCGCATCGAGGCGGTTGTGGTTTTGCCCGACCATCTTCATACCCTTTGGACTCTGCCGGCGGGCGATCATGATTTCAGCTTACGCTGGCGGCAGCTCAAATCGGCGTTTTCCAGAGCGATGGAGACCGAAGAACACCTTTCGGCCAGTCGCGCCCGCAAGCGGGAACGCGGCATCTGGCAACGCCGATTCTGGGAACATGCAATTCGTGATGAAGAAGACTTCAGCCGTCACGTGGATTACATTCACTACAATCCGGTCAAACACGGCCATGTGAAAAGCGTGGTGGAGTGGCCTTATTCGTCGTTTCACCGCCATGTTGGATGGGGGGTCTATCCGGCGGATTGGGCGGGTGCGGGTGTTGCGGATTTGGATGTCGAATAGGGTTTGCAGGATGATGGGTTTCGCTGCGCTCTACCCATCCTACGAAGCTGTTTTTGTGAGGTAGACAACCGAGAGGCGCAACGACGGTCATGGACCCGAACGAATCCGAGGAAGCCGCCCGGCTCCGGGAACAACTCCGGAGTCTGGAATCCCTGCGCGGCGTGTTGGACGACGCAGTCATCGACCAGAAAAAAGCTGTGCTGGAAGATCGACTGCGCGCCTTGGTCGACACCGGCGGCGGGGCGTTCGTCGGCGGCAATGTCAATACCAGGGGTGGCCCTTTCGCTGGCCGCGATCAATGGAACATCAACGTCCGCTTTGGCGCCTACGAGGGCGAAGCGCCCCAGGACGAGGCCGAAGCGCGGGCGATCTATCTGCGCGTGCTGGCCAGCCGCTGCGGCGACATTCCGCTCAGCGGGCTGGACAAGGATGCCGACGACGCTTCAGCCCGTTATCAGCCTTTGGGCCTGGAACGGGTCTACATCAGCCTGGACACCCAAACGCCGATATCCGCCAAAATCATCCAAAAAGCGCTCGCGTCCGGCAAGTTGCCGAAGGCGACCAGCCGGAATCTTGAACGGGCTGACGATTCGCGCCCGCTGGCGGCGTGGGAAGCGGTGGTTCTTCATCGGCGAGTGGTGCTGCTGGGCGCACCTGGCTCAGGCAAATCCACATTGGTCAATCGGTTGTGTCTGGCCCTGGCGCGTAATGAGTGGAAGGATTTGGAGGGCTGGCCGGAGCGGGAGCGCCAGCGCCTGCCGGTCCTGGTGATCCTGCGCGATTTCGCCCGCTGGCTGGAGGGGCGGGACGTCGTCGACGCTTGCCCAGCCTTGTTATGTGATTACCT
>JAVMKH010000142.1:0-3327 GCA_031732935.1 Candidatus Contendibacter sp. | reverse complement strand
GAAATTCCACGGTTAAGGCTCGCCGGATCGAGGATTCACCCTGCTTGCGGCCTTCTGTGGCGCCGCATCATCATCCAGTCGTCACTTGGAATGACGGATGATCCCGAGTGCCCGTATGATCCCAACGATCCAGTCGCGGTCGAGGCATTCTGGAAAAACGCAATCGTGGTTTACGAAGGCGGCCCGGACGTCCGCGCGGCGCTGGCGGCCAAACGCCGCATCGGTCAGCGCGGCAAGCAAAAAGCGCCCACCAAACAGCGCATCACCCTCCGGCTGTCGCCCGAGGTGCTGGCTCACTTCCGCGCCACCGGCAAGGGCTGGCAAACCCGCATGGATGCGGCCCTGCACGAGTGGATCGCCCAGCATTGAGCTGGGCTGATGCACTGGTCCCGCGTGTATCAGACCACCACCACACAATTTATTATCGAATCGATACCAATTGAGAGACTGCACAAAAACTCCCCTCTCCCTGCGGGAGCAGCGCGGCCGTTCCGCGAGCGGGGGGCGTCAGCCCCCTGTTTCCCGGAACGCGGAAAGGGGTCGGCGATATCGGTTGGGGCGGAAACAGCGGACTCACGTCCGCCGCTCGCTGGCGACCCCAAGCGATTTGACCCTTGACAGGGTCGGTAGACGGGGGGGACATTGTCATGCAAGCGGTTGGATTTCCTATTCTTCTTTGTGTGCGGTTTTTCAGGCGGCATCCCAAGCGGCCTGAAAAAAGTCGTGCTCGCATTGCATGGCGTAGCGGTAGACGTCGGCGACGGCCGAGTTATTCGGGGTGTGGCGATCCAGCAGCCGTTCCAGTTGCGCGGCCAGTTGCTCGAAATCGGCGCTGCCGTAGGTTTGAACCCAATCGCTGTAGGCGTGCGGCTCGCGTTGTCGGTCGGCCAATCGCTGGCCGATCCAGGCGTACAGCCTCATGCAGGGCGTCATGGCCGCGACCGTGACGCCAGTTTCCTGGCCCCAGGCGGTGGCGAGCAGGAAATCGGTGTAGCGACGCGTCGTTGCGCCGGGCGCTATTTGGTCCAGCTTCAGTCCCCAAGCGGTGGCGACACCTTCGTGTAGCTCCAATTCTTGGAGAACCCCACCCGCCAGTTCGTGCAGTTCCCGAAAGCCGGCCCAGTCGGGCGCCTTGGCGGCGGCGACGGCGTAGGCGCGGGCGAAGGCTTGCAGGTAAAACGCATCCTGGCCGATGTACCAGGCGAAACGCGGGCGGGGCAGCGAGCCGTCGCCGATGCCTCGCACGAAGGGTTGATCGAGAGAGGCTTGGGCCAGATCGGCGTTGGCTTGCCAGAGAGTGTGGGAAAGCGACATCGCAACGGTTCCTTTATCAAACGGCTGTGGTCTCGAAATATTATGCCGTTCATAATCGCTGCCAAGGAGAACGCCGATGGCCCCCCGCACCGTTAGGGGAGATTGAACCATGCAAATGATCGTGGAATACCCGGATTTGTTGCCGGACGCCATGCGGATGAGTCGCAGCGAATTCGAACGGGAAGCTCGAATGGCCATGGCGGTGAAACTGTTTGAAATGGGCAAATTATCTTCGGGTTATGCCGCGCAACTGGCCGGAATCGAAAGAGTTGACTTTATTCTGGCGCTCTCCAAATACGGAGTCGCCTACTTGAATTACCCCCCTGAGGAACTGGAGCAGGATATTGCCAATGCCCTTGGCAAGCACCTTGATCACTAACACGGGACCGCTGCTCGGCCTTTACGCTGCTGTTGGCAGTCTGCAACCTCTCCGCGTGCTTTTCCCTCGAGTCAACACCAGCATCGCTACTACGGCGTGCTGGCCCCCAACTCGCCGCTGCGCCCGGCGGTCACCGCCCTGGCGCCACACGCCGTGGCACCGACGCCCGAATCGAAACCAGCGGTAGAGACGGCAGCGGATGATCCACCGGAAGCCATCCGGCGCTCCCCCGCCCGCGACCTCTGGGCCAGGCGGCTGACCCGCCTCTACCAGGCATTTCCCCTAACTTGCCCTCCCTGTGGCGCCGAGATGCGGATCATCGCCTTTATCACGGAGTCCATCGTGGTGCGGGCGATCCTGGAGCACCTCGGTGAGCCCGCCACCCCGCCCCGAATCGCCCAGGCGCGGGGGCCGCCGGAGTGGGACGAAGACGCCGGGAGTGCCTCGCCCTGGGAGGATGACTCAGCGATGCCGGGCGATCCCCTGGCGCCGCCAGAACCGGCGTACGAGTTCGACCAACGGGTAACCTGGTAGCGGCCTGCCGACGGCTGCTGGTCGGGCTGTGGCCGGTCGCACGAAACCCGCGCCCGCTCGACGGTAAAACCACCCTCCCAAACCTCCCGGTTGGCCTCCTTCGCCACACCAGTGCCCCTCACCACGGCCCGATGTGGCTGGATCTGACTCTTGATCGACCCTTGACCGGGCCCAGGAGAGGATGAGATCCTTCCGCCGAGGCGGTTGGATTTCCTATCCGCCATCCAATGGGTCCTGGCCTTTACTTCTCCGCGAAAGCTGGCGGGATCAGCAGGGACCCGTTCGCGGCAATCGGCGGTTACGACCCTCCTTGCTAATGCTGCCCGGCGCTGCTTACCTCATTCTTCATCACCTATTTGGGGAACTCCGCTATGAACAGATCGCGCGCACTCATTGTTGTTCTGCTGCTGGGCGTTGTCGCTCCGATTGGTCTAGGCGGGCTTGCCCTGCCGGCCCATGCTCGGGAGTACAGTGGCGACGGGCAGAGCGCCGATGAGGGCGATCAGTCGGCGACCGACACCGCAGACAATGCGACCGACGATCAAGGCCATCAGGGCCAGGCGAAGCCGGCGTTGGACTTTAGCCAACTCGACGTAGGCGACCCCCCCAATCCGGCGGCCCAAACGCTTCAAGTTTACGGCACTGCCACGACGAGGTAGTAAAAAACCCCGCCGCAAGCGGCGGGGCTTTAAAGGCTACTCAAACAGATTCAACTGTGAATCCCCAGCTTTTTCGGTGCGGGCTCTATGAGATTTCCCGTGGTAGACCTGCTCAACCAGCTCAGTTTTGACAGCATATAGGTGTTGTGGGCTGCCAGAATCACAGTATGTTGTGGCCTCCACGGGAGATCTCATTGACCCAAGTAATACTTGCCGCTCTCGACCAGGCGATGGGCGAAAGGCGTTTTATCCACATAGTAGTAACCCTCGCTGACGATTTGCGCGAAGGTCTGAACGCCGATCGGCAGCTTGCGGCGGGCGGGCGGCATGGCGGGTGTCCTCGGGCGGATGGGCCTGACATATTTGAAAATTTTAGCACTGAGGACGGCGGGCGGACGGAATCGCGCGCTCAGGAAAACGGCGGAACCGCCCGACCGCGCC
>JAVMKH010000141.1:812-3365 GCA_031732935.1 Candidatus Contendibacter sp. | reverse complement strand
CCGTGCCGTTTGCCCGACGCTGGATAACACCTTCCTGCCGTGGCCCTTGTAAGCCGGGCCACGGGCAAAACGATTGCCTTTTTCCATCGCGTAGCGGCATACGGCCTTCAGCGTGGTGTCGATGCCGGTTTGTTGGGCAACGTCACTCATCTGGAAGCCTTCTTTAATAACCATCCCCCCGGCAGAGCCGGGGGATGGTTACTTCGAGTTCCACCCTCTTTTCTGGAACGAGGGGGAAGAAGGGGTGTCGGCTGGATGTTGATGGCTATCAGGAATCACATTCTTCGACCAATCCCGGCCGTCTCGATTCTGGCCGCCGTCGTTATGATGATTATCCTGAGCAGGCATGGTAACGCGTGGGCTGTCGCTGGGCGGGTTCGGAAAGACTTGGGCCGGGTTGTGACCGCCACCGTCGGCATAGGCCGCGCCGACCGTCGCAAAACTTAACACCGCACCGGCAATTATCGAACGGGTGGTTTTCATCATCGCTTTCTCCTAACTAGGCTGGTTATTGTCTTGCATTGTTGCCAACAGGTATTTAGCAAGTGCCATGCCAACCAGTTTTTTATTTTCAATTATTTGATTTATAAATACTTTCAATAAACCTGATCATTAATTCAGAGCGATGGATACCCCAGCATATTGAACGATTCGTTAAAGTCTTATCGAAACGTTAAACGCTGGCCGGCTATCGATGTTTGATGGCAAGGCTCAGGAAGCGAACGGCGGCAGGGTCAGGCAAAAGCAGGTGCCGTGGGGTCCGGTCTCGACCAGGGACAGATCGCCGCCGTGGGCGCGGGCAATGTCGCGGCTGGTGGCGAGGCCGAGGCCGTTCCCACCGGCCTTCGCCGAGCCGGTGAAGGGTTCGAACAGGTGGACGCGAGCCGCTTCAGGCAAGCCGGGACCGTCATCGGTGATCTCGATGGCCCAGCCGGCAGCGGTGGAACGCGCCACGAGGTGGGCTTGTCGGGCACCGGCCTCGTAACTGTTCACCAGCAGGTTGCCCAGTACCCGCGCCAGCCGTTCGGAGTCGCCGCCGACCGTTGCGTCGGGCGGTATTTCGGCGGTTGCTTGAAACGCCGGCGGTCGCGCGGCGGAGATGACGGCTTGCGCACACAGCGCAGCCAGGTCGATACGCTCGCGCTGCGTGATCGGCGCCTCGCCGCGCGCCAGATCCAGCGTGCTGGCACATAGCCGCGCCGCCCGCCGCACCGATTGCGCCAACAATTCGGTCAGTTGCCGAGTGCGTGGATCGGCGGCGTTGGCCAGCCGCGCCGAAGCGAACGATACGGTAGCCAGAATGCTCTTCAAATCGTGGTGGATGCGCGCCACCGCTCCGCCAATGGCCGCCAACCGGGTTTCGCGTTTCAACGCGGTTTGCACCTCGATTTCCATCGTGGCCAGCGAGCGTTGCAACGCGCCGATTTCGTCAGCGCGGGCAATCTGTCGCGGCGGTGGCGTGTTATAGGGGTCTGCCTGGAAGGCTATCAGTTGCGCGGTCAGGTGGCTGACCGGGCGCAACAGCAGATGAATGAGCCCCAGTTGCACCAGACCGGCGGTGAACAGCGAAATCGCCACCGACAGCGCCAGTGCCTCGATCGCATGATGGCGCACCGCACGCCTCATAACCGGGATGTCCAGCGTGACGGCGATCCACGCATTCTGCTCGCTGGGCAGTGTGCCGCTGACTCGTAACAGGCCCTGGCGATCATCGAACAGCGCCTGCAAGGTGTGGAGCAGGCGCCGTCCCAGCGATTCCTGATCCAGCCCGATGTCGTGCTCGACCGGGGCCAGCGCGCCCAGCCGCAGCTCGGCGCCGTTGGATCGAACCTCGATGCCGACGAGGTGCGCCCGTTCGAGCAGCGTCATGGTTTGGGCGGCGGTCAAAGTCCCGCCGGCACGGAGGGCAAGGGTCGCCATGTAGGCATCGACCAACCGGTGCTCAAGATAGTCGGTGCGAAAAGCGACCAGGCCGGGCAAATGCACCAGCGCGCCGCAGGTCGTGACCAGGGCGGCAACCAGCAGGAAAACCCGCAGGGACAGGCGCGACGGTGGGGGCACGGTCAATCCTCGGCGCGGGCGGGTGGGCGCAGGCCGTAGCGCTCGATCTTGCGTTCCAGCGCGGGCCGCGAGATGCCGAGAATGGCGCAGGTGCGACCTTTATGGCCGCCGGTTTCGCGCAGGGCGTTGGCGATCTGAATCGCCTCCAGTTCGTCGAGCGAGTAAAGCCGGCCACTGGTATCGCGGAAAGCATCCGCCGCGCTCGCGTCGTCCGGAGGGGCGGCGACCGGATCGTCCAGCACGTCAGCCGTCAGTAGCGGGCCACGAACGTGCACCAGCGCGCGGGCGAGCACGTTGTCCAGTTCGCGCACGTTGCCCGGCCAGTCGCGCGCCCGCAGCCACGCCTCGGCATCCGGCGCCAACGTCACCGCCGAGCGGTCCAACCGCTGGCAGGCGCGGACCAGCAGATGGCGGGCCAGCGGCAGGATGTCCTCGCGTCGCTCGCGCAGCGGCGGGACATGCAGCGTGACCACCGCCAGCCGGTACAGCAGA
>JAVMKH010000141.1:0-607 GCA_031732935.1 Candidatus Contendibacter sp. | reverse complement strand
TTCCGATTCGAGCAGGGTTTCGACCAGCGCGGCGCAATTGACGGCGACGAACGGCCCTCGCCGACCACTGTAGGTATGCACTAATCGTGCGATCACTTCCTTACCCGTACCGCTTTCGCCGGTAATCAGCACCCGGGTATCGCTGGGCGCCACCCGGACCAGGGTCTTGCCAATTTCCAGCAGCGCCCGGCTCTCGCCCACCAGAGTCCGCAGCGGCACGTCGCCGGCTTCGGCGGCCCCGGCGGTGGTTGCTTGGCGGGCGGCGTGGGCAAGGTTTACAAGCCGTTCCAACTCAGTGGGTTCGAACGGCTTGGGCAGCCAATCGAAGGCGCCGGCGGCGATGGCCTGCATGGCGCGTTCGACATCACGTCCGCCGGTGATGAGGATCACTGGCAGGCACCGATCACGCTTGAGCAACCGGCCGAGCAATTCGACGCCGTCGCCGTCCGGTAATTGCACGTCGAGCAGGACTACATCGAAGGTCGCGTCGGTGGTCGCGGCCAAGGCGTCGGCGCAATCGCGCGCGCCCGTGGCCTGCCAGCCGCGGTCCTCAAAATGCGCGCACAGCGCGAGGTTGAGCGCGGCATCGTCATCGACCACCAACAGG
>JAVMKH010000140.1:0-3366 GCA_031732935.1 Candidatus Contendibacter sp. | reverse complement strand
TGGTGATCGACGAACTGGCCGACATGATGATGATCGTCGGCAAGAAGGTCGAGGAATTGATCGCGCGGCTGGCGCAGAAGGCGCGTGCCTCCGGCATCCATCTGATCCTGGCCACCCAGCGGCCGTCGGTGGATGTGATCACCGGCCTGATCAAGGCCAACATTCCGACCCGGATCGCGTTTCAGGTGTCGTCGCGGGTGGATTCCCGCACCATTCTCGACCAGATGGGTGCGGAACAACTGCTGGGTCATGGCGACATGCTCTATCTGCCGCCGGGCACCGGCTTGCCACAGCGGGTGCATGGCGCGTTCGTGGACGATCACGAGGTGCCGCGCGTGGTGGACTATCTGCGGCAAACCGGCGCCCCGGATTACATCGACGATGTACTGGCTGAGCCCCGTGAGGAGACCGACGGCGCGGAGGATGCCGACAACGGCGGGCGCGGCGGGGAAAGCGATCCGCTGTACGACGAGGCGGTGCGCATCGTCACCGAATCGCGGCGAGCCTCGGTGTCCGGGGTGCAGCGCCGGTTGCGCATCGGTTATAACCGGGCGGCACGGCTAGTCGAGGAGATGGAAGGCGCGGGGGTGGTGGGGCCGGTGCAGACCAACGGCAGTCGCGAGGTGCTGGCGCCGCCCCCGCCGTAGGATCAGATTTGGCGGTGGTTTTGGGGCCTGGGAGTGTCCAGGCCATCCTCTCAAGAATTCGTTACTAAAAACGCTAGCCTAAATCGTCATGATAACTAAATCTGTTTGTTCGGCCAGCGTACGCGCGTCGCTGAGCACCGCGCACCGGGACTGTTCTGGTTGCAGCCAGGTTGCCGCAACGCGCTGGAGATCGGCCAGCGTCACCTGCAACACCCGTTGCCGGTAAGCGCGGCGTTGTTCCGGGGTGCGGTCGAACAGGGCGCCGAAAAAGGCGCTGATCGCTTCGCCGGCGGGTGAGCCGGGTTTGTCAATCGCGCCGACGACGCCGAGGATGGCCTCCTCCAAGGCGCGCGCCGGATGATTGTCGGTTTGCAGCCAGTCCAGCGCTCGGTCGAAATCGGCCAGGGTGTCGGCTAGCCGGGGATCGCGGTAGGAATAGAACCGGAATGCGCCGCTGTCCGGGTGGTAGCCCGCGCCGCCGCCGTAAGCCCCGCCCTGTTCGCGGATGGTCCGATGCAGATAGCCGTTGCGCAGGAAATCGCCCAGCACGTGCAGGGCCGGCGCGTCGGGATGGTTCGGCGCGACGGTCGGATAAGCCTTGGCGCAGAAATTCACTTGGGTGTTGATCCGGAAGCCCTGCCGGGCCGGTTGCGCTTCCGGGGTAGCCAGCGCGAACGGCTCCAAGGTCGCGACGTGGCCGTTTCGCCAGCGGGCGGCCAGCGCCTCGGCGATGGCATCCTGCCGTTCGGCTTCGCTGACCACCAGCAATTGCCGGGGCATGGATCGCAGCCGGTCGCGCAGATGCTCCAACCGAGCGGCGAAGGCCGCCAACGCCTCGGCATCGTCCAGCGCATCGTCCAGCCTCTTGATGTGCTGCAAGCCTTGCAACCCATCCCAGCGATGGTTCAACGCCGCCACCGGGCTTAGACTGGAAGTGGCGGCGGCCAGCGCCAGCAGGTGGCCGTGGTCGGTGATCGCTTCCTCGCGGTGGACGCGCATCTGGGCGACCAATTCGCGCAAACGCGGCAGTTCATCGAACCGGGCGCTGGTCAGGGTTTCCCACAGCAAGTCGGACAAGGCGGTTTGATTGCGGGCCAACGCCTTGCCAGCGACGACCAGGACGCCCCTGACCTGGTTCACGTCGTCCACCCCACCGCGCACGTTGACACGGGCGCTGAGGCCGCCGGTCACCGCCGCCTGGCGGGCTTGAGTCATCCGGTAGTCGCGTCCCGCGCTGCCGACCTCGGGCAAGCAGGCGCAGAACAGCGGCAGCAAATCCAGTGCGTCGGAATCCAGCGCCGGCAGGTCGAGGATGATTTGCAGATAGACCATGCCGTTGGTGCCCTGGGCGTACCAGTGCGCGGGCAGCACCCCAACCGGGCGGGCGACGCCCTCGGCGATTTTCAGATCCGGCGGCACATCCGCCAGTCCCACCTTGGGTAGCAGTTCGGGATCATTCTGGCGCTGCTGGCGCTCGGCGAGCATCCGGGCCTGCTCGACGATGCGAGCCTGGTCGGCGTCGGTCAGCGTGGCCCGAATGGCGGCCAACCATTCGCGCTCGGCGGTGGCTTGTTTTTCGGCCAGCGCCGGATCGGGAGCCATGATCAGTCGCACCCGATGCGGATTGTCCAGCAGCAGTTGCCGGGCCAAGCTTGGGATGAAGTCCGGCGTCTGACTTTCCGTCCGCAACCGCTCCAGCAGCGGATCGCTGTCCAGCGCGGCAACCGGATCACCACCGTGAATCGCGGGGTTCAGCGTTTCCATCAGTAGGCGCAGGCCGTAGGGGAAGCCGTCGCCGGTGATTTCCCGCTCGCTCAGTTCCAGTTGATGCAAGGCGGCGTCCACGGCGTCCTGGGGCACGCCCTCGACGGCGACCTGACGCAGCACGTCGAGGATCAGTTTTTCAACCGCCTCGGCGTGTTCGGGATTGGAGCCTTCCAGTCCGCAGACGAAGGTGGCTTCGCGAGTGGCGGTGTCGAACCCACACAGCGGCGACGGTGCGGCGCCAAGCTTGGAGGTTTCCAACGCGTGGCGCAGCGGCGAACTGCTGTTGTCCAGCAGCACATCGCTCAACAACCGCGCCCGCAGCGTCGCCAGCGGATCGGTGATCGGCCCCAGCAGCCAGCCCAGCACGATATGGGTCTGGTCGCGCGGGTCCTGGCTGCCGTCGAACGGGTAATGGATGAGGTCCGCGAGCGGCGCGGCATAGCGCCGTTCGGGAGGAATGGCGAGGTCCAGCTTCAGCGCCTGGAACCGGTGAAGCGCCTGGGTTTCGAATCGCTCCTGATGCACGGCGGCGGGGATGTCGCCATAGGTCAGGAAAATGGCGTTCGAGGGATGGTAGTGGCGGGCGTGGAAGGCTTTGAGCTGGGCGTAAGTCAGATCGGGGATGACCTCCGGGTCGCCACCGCTGTTGTGGTGATAGGTGGTGGTCGGAAACAACCGACTTTGCAGCGCATGCCCTAGTCGCTGTATCGGCGAACTCAGCGCGCCCTTCATCTCGTTGAACACCACGCCCTTGAACGTCAGTTCCGATGCGGGATCGTCGGGCCTGGCGAATTCCAGCCGGTGGCCTTCCTGGGCGAAGTCGCGTTCGTCCAGCAGCGGGAAGAAGGTTGCGTCCAGATACACGTCCAGCAGGTTGTTGAAATCCTTTTTGTTCTGGCTGGCGAACGGGTAGGCGGTCCAGTCGCTGCTGGTGAAGGCGTTCATGAAGGTG
>JAVMKH010000139.1:0-3378 GCA_031732935.1 Candidatus Contendibacter sp. | reverse complement strand
GCACGGTGGCGGGCTCCAACGTATTGAGGGGATGGTGATGTTCGGATGGTTTCGAAAAGCCGTAGGGGCGACCGGCCGGTCGCCCGTACAAGGCCGGTCGCCCGTGCAAGGTCGGTCGCCCGCCTTCGCCGAATCCACGCCCGCGCGCCCGGAAATGCGTGAGATCGCCACCACCCTGGACGGTCGCGACATCACTCGCGGCTGGCTCACCGAGTCGATGCAGCTCCCACCGCAAGACCCGTTGCTCGAACGGTTGGGTGGTGGCCGATACGATCTCTACCGCGAGGTGCTCTCGGACTGGCAAGTGCGCTCGACGTTCCAGCAGCGCCAGTTGGCGCTCACCGCGTGCGAATGGACCGTGGAAGCGGGCGGCACCCGGCGGGCCGACAAAAAAGCGGCGGACCTGACTTCGGAGATGCTGAAGCACGTCGGCTTCGACGATGCCAGCCAGGGTATGCACTTCGGCGTGTTTTACGGTTTAGGCGTCGCCGAGCTGCTGTATGCCCGAGACGGGGCCACCATCGGAATCGATGCGATTAAGGTCCGAGACCGCCGCCGCTTCGCCTTCCTCCCCTCCGGCGACTTGCGGCTGTTGACGACCCGCGATTCAGTGACGGGCGAGGCGCTGCCCGAGCGTAAATTCTGGACCTTCGCAACCGGCGCGGATCACGACGACGAGCCCTACGGCCTGGGGCTCGCGCACTGGCTGTACTGGCCGGTGCAATTCAAACGCGGCAACATCAAATTTTGGCTGATCGCCGCAGAGAAATTCGGCAGCCCGACCGCAGTCGGTTGGTTTCCGCCGGGGACCAGCGTCGAGGATCGCAATCGGCTGCTGGCCGCGCTGAAGGCCATCCAGCTCGATGCGGGCGTCATCCTGCCCGAAGGCATGCGCGCCGAACTGCTGGAAGCCAAGCGCGCCAGCGGCCTCGATTACGAGCGGCTATGTGTCTACATGGACCAAGCGATCGCCAAGATCAACTTGGGCCAGGTCATGACCTCGGAAGCGGTTGGCGGTCAGTACAAGGCCGAGGTGCAAAACGAGGTGCGCCGCGATCTGATCAAGGCCGATGCCGATCTGTTGTGCGAGTCGTTCAATCGCGGCCCGGTGCGCTGGCTGACGGACTGGAACGTGCCGGGCGCGGCCTATCCGCGCGTGTTCCGGCAGACCGAGCCCGCCGACGATTTGAACGGTCGGGCCGAACGCGAGCGCAAGATTTTCGACCTCGGGTATCGGCCGACGCTGAAAGCGGTGCAAGAGGTCTACGGCGGAGAGTGGGAAGTGGTGCCCACGCAAACCCCTGCCGCCCCAGCGCAAAACCCCGAATCGCCGCCAGCGCCGGCCGCTTTTGCCGCGCCGGCCGATCCGCCCGACCCCACCGAACCGCTGGTGGAACGCCTGGGCCGCGAGGCTGATCCGCTCCTCGATGCCCTACTCGAACCGGTCCGCGCCGCGCTGAATGCGTCCGGCGATCTGATGGATTTCCGGGCGCGGCTGCTGTGGCTCTATCCCGATCTGGACGGCAAGGCGTTCGCCGAATTGATGGGTCAGGCGCTGGCCGTGGCGGATGCGGCGGGGTATTGGGAGGCGCAATGAATGGTGTCGAGTCTCTCAAAAAAATAATCTGGACCAAATTGTTTACTGGCCATGCTAGGGGGCGACATGTCCGTTAATTACGGCTCTCTCCCCTTCGCCGAAGCCCTGGCTTTTTTCCGCGCCAAGCTGGGCCTGCCGACCCAGCACTGGGACGACCTGCTGGGCGCGGCGCACGACCGGGCGTTCGTCGTGGCCGGGGCGATGCAGGCCGACCTGCTCGCGGACCTGCGTGCGGCGGTGGATCGGGCCATTGCCGACGGCACGACCTTCGAGACCTTCCGCAAGGACTTCGAGCGCATCGTCGCGGAGCGCGGCTGGATCGGCTGGACCGGCGAAGACAGCCAGGGCCGGCGGGCGTGGCGGGCGCGGACGATCTACGACACCAACTTGTTCACCTCCTACAGCGCCGGTCGTTATCGGCAAATGCAGGAGGTCGCGGAACGCCGCCCCTACTGGCGCTACCGGCACAGTCCGGCCAGTGTGGTGCCGCGCGCGGAGCATCTGGCCTGGGATGGGATGATCCTGCGTCATGACGACCCCTGGTGGGGTGGTCACAGCCCGCCCAACGGGTTTAATTGTTTTCCCGCCGGAACCGAAGTCGCTACACCAACAGGATGGCGGGCGATTGAAACACTACGACGCGGCGATCAGGTGTTCGGCGGGAGTGGAAATATCCAGACGGTAGAGACCCCCCAGGTACGTCCGTTTGATGGTGAGATTGTCCGGGTATCCACGGAACAGGGAGAAGTCGCGGCAACCCCAAATCACCGCTTCCTGACTTTGCGCGGCTGGATTCGGGCTGAAAACTTGGAAGTTGGTGAGATGCTGGTGCAAATCCCCCAAGTTATCCGCATCAATCACTCGATTAGCGACATACAGCAGCCTGACGCCACGAGCGCACAATTCAGCGTGGCGCGTCCATTCCATGTTTTTCAGGCGCTGCGATCCAAAGCATTCAATGCCCACATCGATCTCGGGCAGGAAAATATCGACCCAGTAGGGGAAAAAGCTGCGGTTATGAACCGCGTTAAAGCCCCATTCGGCCAATTTCTGCAAAAGCAAACCCTCGATTCTCGTGGGCGGAGTGCGGGCGTTAATGTGGGTAGATGGGTCTTGCTCATGAAGTTTCCGCTTGGCATCAACCATCTTGGCGCGAACTTCCGGGCGAAATGCGGACGAACTGCTTTTGAGTTTTTCAGCCGTTCGGCGTGCTCCTTCGTCAGTGTCCTTGGTCTTCCCCTGTCGGGGATGATGACCTGTTGCCGATTGTTGCAGCGCAGTTTTTCTCAAAACCTGAGAGGCTTGTTTTCTACGAGCGTCGTTTTCGGCCCACTGGATCAGGACGCGCTCGCGGTTGTCTCTGGGTTTCACTCCAAACCATTTCATCAACCGCATGACCGTTCGGTTGTTGCAGTGCCACCGCTCACAAAGACCGGGGATCGTCCATCCCTGTTCTCCGTACAAGACCCGGAGGGATTCGTCAGCGGCGCGCCCCTCGATCAATTCAATTCGCTGGATGAGTTCTGTGGTTGGGCCAGGGCGCATGGGGTTATCTCCAATGTGGTAGCGATTCGCCGACAATCATACACTAGCAGCGTTTATAATTTAAGTATAACCGATGACGCCAGTTATTGCTTGCGTTTAGGTGTTGTCCATAACTGTAAGTGCTATATCGAAACCCTGTCCGAGCGAGACCTGAAGCGTGAGGGACTGACCGTCACGCCCACCGCCGACATCCCCTACAACCGCACGGTGACGAAAGTCAACCCCGCCACCGGCGA
>JAVMKH010000138.1:12492-17837 GCA_031732935.1 Candidatus Contendibacter sp. | reverse complement strand
GTCCGGCCATCAACGTGCTGGCCATCGTGCTGACCGCCAAGATTCTCGGCGTCGAGCTGGGCGTGGCCCGGGCGGTGGGCGCGGTGAGCTTCGCGCTGGTGATCGGGCTGATCATGCACTGGATCTACCGCCGCGAGGAGCAGACGCGGGCCACGGCGCGGAAGGGCTTCGTGACCGGCGCCGACCAAGGCCGGCCGCTGGGCGACACCGCCGCGTTCTTCGCCCTGCAAATCGCCATCCTGGTGCTTGCCAACTGGGCGCCGGCCCGCGCCGAGGATAGCGCGGTTTGGCATGCGATCTTTGCCTGGAAATGGCCGTTGACCGCGCTGGCGGGATTGGGGCTGGCCGGGCTGCTGGTCTGGCGCTGGCATTGGCGCTGGCTTCCGTTGGTTGCGACCGCTGGCGTGGTTACCGTGCTGGCTGGACTGGCTCCACGACATCCTGAACTGGCGTTCAGCGTCGGCCTGCTCGGCTTGACCCTGGCCGCCGCGACGCAAGCCGGCGACGGCGAGGAATGGCTGAACCAGACCTGGAGCTTCGCCAAGCTGATCCTGCCGCTGTTACTGGGCGGAGTGCTGCTGGCTGGGTTCCTGCTGGGCCGGCCTGGTCACGACGGTATCATCCCGTCCACATGGATCGGCGCGGCGGTCGGCGGCAATTCGCTGGCCGCCAATTTCCTGTCGGCATTGGTGGGGGCATTCATGTATTTCGCTACTTTGACCGAGGTGCCCATCGTGCAGGGATTGATCGGCTCCGGCATGGGCAAGGGGCCGGCGCTGGCGCTGTTGCTGGCGGGGCCGGCGTTGTCGTTGCCGAACATGCTGGTGATTCGCGGCATTCTCGGCGCGCAAAAGACCGTGATTTACTGTGCGCTGGTGGTGGTCATGGCGACCCTGACCGGCTGGTTGTTCGGCATGTTTTATCCATGAGGAGCAAAAGTCATGAAGCTGCAAATTCTCGGTAAGGGTTGCGCGCGATGCGTCACGCTCGGCGAACACGCCGCGACTGCCGCCAAGGAACTGGGGTTGGAATATGAGTTGGAGAAGGTCACTGACATCAACGCCATCATCGACGCGGGGATAACTCACACCCCGGCATTGGTGGTGGACGGCGAAATAAAAAGTACCGGGAAGGTATTGTCGGTCGAGGAGATCAAAAAGCTGTTGCACGCTTGACGCCACCTGGGCGCGGGTACTGTTGACCGGCCGGTCGCGGCCCGTGACCGAACCGTTTCGGCCATCCTTAATGGACATCAGCCCGGACCAAACCGTTTTGCTCGATCTCGGCGCGGTGAAGATCAATGCCACGCTGGTCTACACCTGGCTGACCCTTGCCCTGCTGGCCGGGCTGGCGCGTTGGATCACCCACCAACTGTCCACCACCGGCGAACTGTCGCCTTGGCAAAATCTACTGGAAGTGCTGGTCGAGGGCGTCCAGCGCCAGATTCGAGACATCGCCCGCCAGGACCCTGGCCCGTTCCTGCCCTTCATCGCCACCCTGTTTCTCTTCATCGCCACCTGCAACCTGCTGGCCATCGTCCCCGGTTACGAACCACCCACCGGCTCGCTGTCCACCACCACCGCGCTGGCGCTGTGCGTGTTTTTGGCGGTCCCGTTTTATGGCATCCGTCGCCACGGTTTACGCGGCTTCCTGCATCTGTATCTGGAGCCGACGCCGTTGATGTTGCCGCTCAACCTCATCGGCGAACTCGCCCGCACGGTAGCGCTGGCGGTGCGGTTGTACGGCAACGTGATGAGCGGCAGCTTGGCGGCGGCCATCTTGTTGCTGGTCACTCCCTGGGTGTTTCCGGCGCTGATGCACGCTTTGGAACTGCTCACCGGCTTGATTCAGGCGTATATTTTCGCGGTGCTGGCGACCGTGTTCATTGCCGCGGCCGCGGCCGCCCAGGAACAGACCGCCAACCCTTCCCAATCCCGCGCGTGAGACCGACGCTCATGGACCCTACCCTCGTGATCGGCATCGTTTCCATCGTCACCGCCGGTCTGACGATTTGTCTCGGCACCATCGCTCCAGCCCTGGCCGAAGGCCGCGCCGTTACCCATGCCTTGCTGGCCATCGCCCAACAACCGGATGAAGCCGCTACTCTCAGCCGCACCCTGTTCGTCGGGCTGGCGATGATCGAATCCACCGCGATTTATTGCTTCGTGGTGTCGCTGATCCTGATCTTCGCCAACCCCTTCTGGAATCACTTCATCGCCACGACTACCCGTTAGCATTCGAACCGGGTTGGATTGACGGACATAGCGATTTATCTGGCTTGTGGAATCGCATCAAACTACCGGTAATGACCGAACCCTTAACGATCCGGAGCGGAGAGCTTCGATGAAAATTATGAAACCACTCGTCATTTGCGGGCTGCTGGGCCTATTCGGCGCGAGTTGCGCGGAGCAGGTCGGACCAGCGCCCATCAGTGGGGATGTTCCGGAAGCCGAGGGCTGGCGGGCCGAAGTCGTCGTCGAAGGGTTGAGTCACCCCTGGTCCATCGTCTGGCTCCCGGACGGTGCGGCGCTGGTCACCGAACGTCCCGGACGTCTGCGGTTGATTCGCGATGGACGGCTCGACCCAAAACCCATTGCCGGTTTGCCACAAGCCTCGGCTATCGGGCAAGGCGGACTGCTCGATATCGCCCTGCATCCCGATTTTGCCGACAACCGGCTGGTCTACCTGACGATGGCCATTGGCAGTCCCGAGGCCAATCGCACGGCGCTGGTTCGGGGACGCTTGGAGGACCATGCGCTGCGAGACGCCAAGACCATTTTCCAGAATGCCGATGCCAAATCCGGAGGGCAACATTTCGGTTCCCGCCTGGTCTGGTTGCCGGACAAGAGCCTGCTGATGAGCATCGGCGATGGTGGCAATCCGCCGATCCGCTTCGGCGACGGAAATATCCGCGATCAGGCGCAAAATCTGGGCACGCATTTTGGCAAGGTACTGCGGCTGAAGGACGATGGCACGCCGCCTCCCGATAATCCGTTCGTCGATCGGCCAGGCGCGAAACCCGAGATTTGGACTCTCGGCCATCGCAATATTCAGGGCCTGACCCGCGATCCGCTGAATGGGCGCATCTGGGCCAACGAACACGGTTCTCGGGGCGGCGACGAACTCAATGTTCTCGAACGTGGCCGCAACTACGGCTGGCCGGTCGTAACCTATAGCTTCGAATATTGGGGGCCAAAGATCTCCGACGAGACCCACCGTCCAGGCATCGCCGATCCCTGGTTGGTGTGGACGCCATCCAAGGCCCCCAGCGGTTTGACCTTTTACACCGGCGACATTTATCTGCGATGGAAAGGTGATCTCTTCAGTGGCGCGCTCAAATTCGGTCAGATTCGCCGCATCGATCTGGACGGCGACCGGATCGTCGGCGAGGAGAAGTTGACCTTTGGCAGACGGGTGCGGGATGTGCGCCAGGGGCCGGACGGGTATTTGTACGTGCTGACGGACGAGGACGACGGGGCATTGCTGAAAATCGTGCCGACGGGCAAATAAAGACGGTTAAAGCGCTCGTCATGAAACTGGACTGGTTCACCGTCGCCGCCCAGATCGGCAATTTCCTGCTGTTGCTGTGGCTGCTCAAACGGTTCCTTTATCGCCCCATCCTCGCCGCGATGGCCGCCCGCCAGCAACGGATCGCCGATGCTCTGGCCACGGCCCAAGCCCAGGCGGCGGCGGCCGAAGCGCTGCAACGCGAGTACCTCGCGCGCCAACAGGAGCTGGCGACGAGTCGCGAAACCTGGTTGACGCAGGCGCGGGAAGAAGTTGCCGCGCAACGACAAATCTGGCTGACACAGGCACGGGTCGAAGTAGACGCTCTGCGGGAGCGCTGGCGGGCGGAATTGGGACGGGAACAACAGGAGCATCGGCAAGCGTTGCAACGCGAGGCCAGCCAGCGATTGCTGGCGCTGGCCCGGCGCGCGCTGCGCCACCTGGGCAACACTGAACTGGAAGCGCACATGGCCTCGGCTCTGTTGGCGCGACTGCGCACGCTGGACGACGAGACCCGGCAAATGCTGGCCCAGGCTGCTCGGGACGGTTGCGCGATCCTTACCGCCTTTCCGCTGCCGGAATCCCAGCAGCGGACGCTGACCGCCGACTTGCGGCAACTCCTCAATTCAAATCTGGACCTGGATTTTCGAACCGACCCCGCCGCGCCCTTGGGGATCACTCTGGAAACACCCAGCCAGCGGCTGGCCTGGACGCTGGACAGCTATCTGGATGGGTTCGCCGCCGAATTACAGGCATCGATTCCGCCCGGAAATCTACAACCCTCACCCCCAGCCCCTCTCCCGCAAGCGGGCGAGGGGAGCTATTCATGATCCTGCCAGATTGGTTCGCCGGCTTCGACGTCGCTTTGAGCGACTATCGTCCTTCCGTGCGCCCGGTGGAGATTGGGACCGTCGCCACGGTCGGTCAGGGCGTGGCGCGGGCGCGTGGCCTGCCGAGCGTGGCGGCGATGGAACTGGTCCGCTTCGCCGACGATTCCATCGGCATCGCCTTCGATCTAGACATGGCGGAAGTGGGGGTGGTGCTGCTACGGGATCAGGGTGGCTTACGGGCCGGCGCGGCCGTGGAACGCACGGGGCAGGTACTGGATACACCGGTCGGCGCGGCCTTGCTGGGGCGGGTTGTGAACGCGCTCGGCGAGCCGCTGGACGGCGGCGGTCCGATCACGACGGGCGAACGCTGGCCGGTGGAACGGCCCGCGCCGCCGATTTTGGCCCGCGCGCCAGTCAGCGCGCCGTTAGCGACCGGGATCAAGGCCGTGGACGCGACGATCCCGATTGGGCGCGGCCAACGGGAATTGATTTTGGGAGACCGCCAGACCGGCAAGACCGCCCTGGCGGTGGACGCCATCCTCAATCAGGCCGATCAGAACGTCATCTGCGTCTATTGCGCCATCGGCCAGCGCGGTGCGGCGGTGGCGCAGGTCATCGCCGCCCTGCGCGAGCGGGGGGCGCTGGCGTACAGCGTGGTCGTAGTCGCCGCCGGCGAAGATCCACCGGGTTTGCAGGCGTTCACGCCTTACGCCGCAACCAGCATCGCCGAATGGTTCATGGCTCAGGGGCGCGATGTGCTGATCGTGTACGACGATCTGACCCGCCATGCCCAGGCCTACCGGGAATTGTGCCTGCTGCTGCGCCGGCCACCGGGCCGGGAGGCGTTTCCCGGCGATATTTTCTACCTGCATTCCCGCCTGCTGGCTGCGCCCGGAACACGGCGGCGGCTCGCTGGCGGCGCTGCCCATCGTGGAAACCGAGGCGCAGAACCTCGCCGCCTACATTCCCACCAATCTGATCTCGATCACCGACGGGCAGATTTATCTT
>JAVMKH010000138.1:0-12482 GCA_031732935.1 Candidatus Contendibacter sp. | reverse complement strand
GGACATCGGCAAGTCGGTGTCGCGGGTCGGCGGCAAGGCGCAGTTGCCGGCCTATCGGGCAGTGGCCGGGGAATTGCGGCTGGCCTACGCCCAGTTTGAGGAAATGGAAGCCTTCGCCCGCTTCGGCACCCGGCTCGACGACACCACCCGCCGCGCCATCGATCGAGGACAACGCCTGCGGGAAGTCCTGAAACAGCCGCAATATCAACCGCTGCCAGCGGCGGAACAAATCGCGGTGTTGCTGGCCGTGACCCAGGATGCGTTCGACGCCGTGCCGCTGGAGCAGATTGGCGAGGCCGAGCGAGCGGTGCGGGCGGCGGTAACAACTCGCTGCGCGGAGATCGGCCGGCGGATCGCGGCCGGCGCCGATCTGAGCGAGAAGGATCGTAATGTCCTGCTCGCCGCCATGCGCACGGCGGTGGCGCCTCTCTCCATCCTTACTCCGAATCCATCTCCCGCCAACGGGCCAAACACGTAAGCCCCGCCGCCATGTCGACCCTGGACAGCCTGCGCCGCACCGTCGCCACCGTGGAAAACCTGCAAGGCATCGTCCGCACCATGAAAACCCTGGCGGCGGTCAGTATCCGCCAGTACGAACAAGCGGTCGCGGCGGTCGCCGATTACGAGCGGGCGGTGCGGCTGGGACTGGCGGCGCTTCGGAGCGACGAAGCGGTCCATGTCCATCCCTCATCCGATTTTTCCGTATCCAGGCGCGAAAAATCCGTCGTCGGCGTGGTGGCGTTCGGTTCCGATCATGGCCTGTGCGGACGGTTCAACGAAGACCTGGCCGCACAGGTCCGCGCGACGCTGGCCGAGTCTCCGGCGCACGGTCATCGCATCCTGGCGGTGGGCATTCGGCTGGCGGCGGCCCTGGAAAGCCTGGGTTTGATCCCGGAACAAACGTTCTACACTCCCGCCGCCGCGACCGGCATCGTGTCCACCCTGCGCCAAATGTTGCCGGCGCTGGAGCAATGGCGGAACGCGGGCGTCGAACGATTGTCGTTGTGTCAGCAACATCCGCAAGCCGGTGCGCGTCCGACGCCGCGCACGCTGGCACTACTGCCGCTTGATCCAGACACCCTGCAAGGTCCGGGACCATGGCCGGGACGCTCCCAGCCCGGCCATTACGGCGACCGGGCGACCCTGTTGTCCAGCCTGTTGGGCGAATGGCTGTTCATCGCCTTCTTCCGCGCCTGCGCCGAATCCCTAGCCAGCGAACACGCCAGCCGCTTGCTGGCGATGCAAAACGCCGAACGCAACATCGAGGATAAGTTGATAACGCTGCGCACGCTTTATCACCAACAACGGCAGGAGGCCATCACCACTGAGTTGTTGGATGTCATCGTGGGGTTCGAGGCGCTGTTGAACCGACTCCCAGACAAAGGCAAACCCGCCCAACATTCCGGGATCGATCAAAATTGAGGTAGCTTGCGACATGGACAAGAAAGAAAAATTCCTGCCATTGGCCGCGGCGCTGGAAAAGCGTGGTATTGAAAAAGACATCAGGGAAGAAGTTATTACCGATATTATGCTGCACGAAATAGACCTTATTTATTGGAATGAGGCCGACAAAGAGCGGATCGCATTACATGCCTTTTTGCTCACTCGCGCCAGATCGCTGCTACAGGACTCGCTGGCTAAGGATCCAACCTCCGCTGGGTGGGAAATTCTCGAACAATACATTCAAGAGATCGATGAGCATTTCAGAACCCATCACTGGCCAACGGATATCACCGAGGGCGATCCGGCCTTACTTTATCAGTTGTGGCAACAACAAAAAATCACGCAAGCCGCCCCAAGACCGATCACCGAAATCTCCGCTCAATCAGCGAGCCTCATGGGTTTGAGGAGCGAGAACAATCGCATTATCCGAATCCTTCTAAAACTTCCCGCCAAGGTATCTTCCCTAGGCGAATTCGAGCCGGTCGAAACCGGCGATCTGGTCGTGGTGCTCTCGCGAGAAACCAATCGATATGTCAAAACTATCATTGTTGAAGAATTACAAGCGCGCTATCCGATTGCATACGATTATCTTGCGATATTACACGAACATCGGCAGCTTATTAAGCTTAATCGGTTGATCGACCTGAAGAAAATGAGCAGCCAAGGGTTCTTGAAATCCATGACCCAAACCGAAGCTGCATTAATAACCCTGATCGATAATTTGACTACCATCCGCAAGGCCATCGGCAAACAGGAATTTGTAAGAATCACCGCTTCATGGGATACATTAAACAAAATAAAGCTGATCGCCATCCAGGATTTCCATGTTCCTGGATTCAATTTAGGTAGTTATCAATTAACCTATCCTGTGGAATATTCCGAATCACGAATGCCACTTTGGATGCAAGACGATACATCTGGCGAATTAAAAATTGAAAGTGATAGCGATGCGGGAACTTATATCCTGCTCTCGGAGAGTTCCAGTGACGCATCGGTCAGCGATGGAATCAAGAAAAAATTACGTGAGCAATACGCTCATATTCAAAATAACCTGATCAAACCCAACTATGACGCTCTCGAATTGATTGTCGCGCATTCCGATAAAATGACCAAGAGGACGGCGCTGACCATCGTTTCCTTGCTGGCCGCGATGGTGAATGCATATCGACAAGTCGCGACTCCCACCAAGGGGTACGCGGTCCTCAAACAATACGATATGCTTGCGCAAGAATTGGACCAATCCTGGGGAGAGTTGTCTCAAAACGAAGAGTTACCAGCTTTCTTAAGAAGTAAAATCACCAAACTGACCGATTCTTCACTCGCCGAAATCAATACGGTTCATTCAATGATACGGTATTTGCACGAGGCGGGAAACAAGGCGCTTGAAGAGCGAATGATTTCAGCCCGAGCCAATATCGTGATAACCGTCGGTCGCATCCGTGCGGACGAGGCCAAGGAAATTCGGTTGGCCAAGCTGGACGATGCGCCAATCGTCGTCAACGGTTTGATCCGTCATCGCGCGGTTGCGGCTATCGTGCGAGCGGCTCGTCGAATGCCAGAATCCATACCCGGCACCTTTGTGGTAACCAAAAATTACATCATTTATAGCGTGAGGCTTGGCGAACATCGCGTGGAATTTTCCGCTAATATCGAACATCCGGATCATGAAGGATTCGTTCGGTTGCAGAGCTACCAGGGTGGTGTTGAAATCGAGCAGCAGTTGCGGGGTGCTTTCGTCGAAAAAGTTCTTAAAGAGACGGGAATGGCAGTTCAAGCCAAGCAGGATGGCCTCGTGGATTGGTTAGTCAGCGGAATTTTTGACAAGGATCACGGCGCGCGGACGGCTAGGCAGATTGAGTATGCCGTGATACTGATATTGCGTTTAATATGGTCTCTTCGTGATTTGGATTACGCCATGGTATATATTTTTTCGCGGGAAATTCTGTCCAAGCGCGACCGAAATAAAATAGATTCCAACGAAATCAATCGATTTGCGACTTCGTTTGCCACCCTGTTTCTAGTTGAGGGCTTGATCCCATTTTCGTATCGAGGCGATGGCATGCCGCTTGCCAGCTACTGCGAGTATATCGGTCCCAAGGTTTTGCGGGAATATCAAATATATCATTCCAAGGAACAGCGGATGGTTCGCCATCGTCTGTTTTTCACAATCAACGCTTTGTTGCAAGAAGTTGGACTGGCCACCATAAAGCCGGGCAAGGGTGGCGTTGGGCAAGCGGTCATCGATGAATATTTCAGTTATCCTCTGCGTGCTGCTTTGGGGCGCGGGGAATTGCGTTTTAACGCTCGGGGATTTATTGAAAAGAACCCAGTCTATCAGCCATCCAAGGAAATCATTGGTACGGTCGTCACCCATGAAAATCAGGCATTGCGAATGGCCGTCCTGTTGAGGATGACCGATCTTTTTTTAGATTTTATCACGATTGGTGGCATCGACCAGCTCACGCTGGTAAGAGCCGAACAAGAAATAGCCCCCAACGAATGGCTGGTGATATATGGCCTGGTTGATGAAGATAATCGGACGCTTTTGTACGCATTCGGCCAGCACTTGACGGCACGAAGAGATGGAGATTGGCTTTCCCTCGCCAAGCTCAGAAAAATATTGCGCAAGGCGGGCTTTGCCGTGCCGGCAAAAATTCATGTTTCTGGATTCCAAAAGGCCATCTCTCACCGCATGTTAATCGGACAACCACACCAACAAAACAGGATCGTCGGTACTTCCATCAGGGGTTTATCGGCTTCGGTTGGAGATGGATCCGTGCGTATTGGGCGCATTACTTTTGATCGCAATTATTGTTTTAATCCAGAAACTCGTACCGGGCGTATTTTGTTGGTCCCATTCACAACCCCCGAGGATATTGAAGCGATCCGAACCGCCGAGGCAGTCCTGGTAACCAGTGGGGGACTGTTGAGCCATGCCGGAGTTACGACTAGGGAATTCACTATCCCTGCCCTGATCATTCCCCACGCCGAATGGATACAGTCGCCCGAAGAAACCGTGGTTCGCCTCGAAGAAAGACATCCTGGGCAGATGATAAAATCAGTGGAGGGTTTCTGGGTCAGCGATTCGATGATTTCGGAAATAGTCGAAGTACACGAGGGGGACATGGTTCTGGTTTGGGCATCGCAGGGCATGGTGTCGGTTATTTCCATGAACGGAGACTATCACGAACAAGCATACGATTTGATCCAGGGTGTTCTGTCGAGTAAGAACACCTTCGAGGATATTGAAGGATGGCTAGAAAAAATCTCGTCGGAAATCGATTCGAAAGACCGTCGAGAATGGATGATAGCGGATATTCTTGGTTTGGTGCTGGCTGAGTTGCTATGGAATAAGGGTATTAGCTCCACCATTCGCAAGCAGTTTGTCGATGTCTTGCGGCATGTTCGCTCTGGGACGCGCGCTGATGGCTCTCCAATCAAGTTGCCGGACAAAAGCATCGCCTACATCAATATGATCGTTAAACGACTTCTGGAGCAGATTTTTAACGAATTGGAAGGATTGTTGTCGGAAATAGAAAGCAATTTATCCAGAGTCAAGGTCTTATGGAGAGCAGCGAACATTATCGCGATGGTCGAACGCCAATGGATGCAAGCCATGACTTTGATGACGAGTTTGAGTTTATCGAACGAGAAACTGCAATCGTTTGAATATCGTATTGATCAACTGCGCCGTCATCCCCGGCTAGCCTTGCTCAAAGCATCCGTTCTGCACGATGTGGAAAATCTGTCGGGAAGAAGCTTGACCGAAGAGAATTTGCCGCTCATACGCCAGACTTTACGCCGGCTGGGTTATATGAAAAGGAAAATCGTTGCCCCCAAAGTCCTGTTTGTTTGCACCGCCAATGTTGACCGTAGCCCCATGGCTGAGTTTCTCTTAAAAAAGATGCTTCACGATAGAAGGATCAATGGCGTCGAAGTTGTGTCGCGTGGCGTTGCCGCGACCGATAATAATCCCATATCCAAGATAGGCCAAGCTCTCCTGCTTACCGAGGATGGAGTACATGCTGAAACTCATCGTAGCAAAAAGATCGATGAAGCGGATGTTCGAGAGGCTGATACCATCTTGGCGATGGAACAGTTTCATGTGCAATTCTTGAAGGAAAAATTTCCGTTCGCGACAGAAAGGATTCACTTGCTAAGCGATTATGGAGGTTTACGCGAGCTGGGGGATATCAAGGATCCGGCGGGCCAATCGGAAGAAGCCCACTACCGGATGAAGCGAGAAATGGAGTTGTCCATCAATGGGGTTCTCAACCGGATGAGAGAAGAGGGGCTTTTGGCAAAAGCGATGACCGCCCATTTACAGGTCAAGGCCAGCGAATTGGCGAAAGCCAAAAGGGAAAGAATCGCCAAATCCGGTAGGGTTGTGCTTCCTCTTGATGAAATTGACGCCGATACCGTTGATCTGGTGGGTGGAAAAGGAGCCAACCTTGGTGAAATCGCCCATATTGTTGAACAGCATGGCGCTCAAGTCCCACAAGCCCTTATGGTGACGACATTCGCTTTCCAACGGTTTCTTGAGGAAAATGATATACAAGATACTCATGCCAAGCTTTCGACGGCTATCGATGCTATTCTTACAGCAGAATCGATTCTGGATGAAAATCAACGCGGGCGGGTTGTGGAATTGTCGGAGCAAATTCGTAATTTGATCCTTCAGGGTAGCTTGGACGCCACGACGGGCGTGGGAATGGAAATCATGGAGGCGGTCAATGCTTGTGGATTAAAAAACACTCGCTTGAGCGTGCGGTCCTCCGGTCTGCAGGAGGATACCGAGGAAGCTACTTTTGCCGGAGCGGCGGAGACATATCTATACGTCAGTTCCGATGAGTTGTTGGAACGGATAAAATCGGTATGGATGTCGTTTTGGCTGATTAGAGGCCTACTGTACCGACAAAATCGGATTGTTCGGCAAGGGCCAATTAAACCGGCGGTTGTGGTGCAGAAAATGTTCGATTCTCAAATTTCCGGAGTCATGTTTACGACCGATCCGGTCAGTGGCAGGGATGTCATCGTCATCGAAGCCGGTTATGGACTGGGAGAAGGGGTCGTTTCCGGATTGGTGGATGTGGACCGATACTATGTCAACAAGTTCGATGGCTCGATCATCGATCTGCATATTGGGAAAAAAGCGTTCAAGGTTATCCTGCATCCCTCCGGAAGAGGAACTTTGATAGAACCGGTTGACAATGATCTGCGCGATGTTCCTTGCTTAAAAAGGGAAGATATCAAGATCAAAATCGCCATGGCGCTGGAAGAACATTATGCCTTGCCACAGGATATCGAATTCGGAATCGCCGACGGCAAGGTTAGTATTCTACAAACCCGGCCCATCACCACACGAGTATCCAACCAACGCGCTTTTCCATTTATCGATGATCATCGCGAAAAACTTGAAAGATGAGCATATCCGTTCGCGCCGCTCCGATTCCCTGTCGCCGCACATTCCATCCATGGCTACCAACCGCCTGATGTTACCGGTCCAGTCAGTATCATGAGCCACGTTCACGAGCATCATCACCATCATCATCATGATGAAACCATGGGCCGCTTCCTGGGGCTGGCCACCGGGCTTACCTTGGGTTATGCCGGGGTGGAAGCGGGGATTGGGTGGTGGGCGGGATCACTGGCGCTGGTGGCCGACGCGGGCCACATGGTCAACGACGCCGCCGCGCTGGCGTTGGCGACGGTCGCGGCCTGGCTGGCTCGCCGACCGGCTTCGGCGCGGCACAGCTACGGTTTTGGGCGGGCCGAGTTTCTGGCGGCCCTGATCAACAGTCTAGCTCTGCTGGTCCTGGTGGCCTGGATCACGGTGTCCGCCGTTCAGCGCCTGCGCGACCCGCAACCGGTCATCGGCGAAGCGGTGTCGCTAGCCGCCGCTGTCGGACTGGCGCTCAACGTCGGCGTGGCGTGGCTACTCAGTCGCGGGGAGCGTAATCTCAATACCCGCGCGGCGCTGCTGCATGTCCTCGGCGACCTGCTGGGCTCGGTGGCGGCCCTGCTTTCCGGCGTCGTGATCGCGTTCACCGGCTGGACACCCATCGACCCGCTGCTGTCGCTAGGCATCGGGGCACTGGTTTTGACCTCCAGCCTGCGCCTGCTGCGTGAGGCGTTGCACGGCTTGATGGAGGGCGTTCCGTTCACGCTCGCGCCGGAGGAAGTCGGACGGGCGCTGGCCACCGTGCCCGGCGTGGCCTCGGTGCATGATCTACATATCTGGAGCGTGGCTTCGGAACAGGTCATGCTTTCGGCGCATCTGGTGGTGCGGGACCTGCGCCAGTGGGAACAGGTGCTCGACGCTTGCCATGCTCTGCTGGCCGAACGCTTCGGCATCCAGCACGCCACCCTGCAACCAGAGCCGGAAACCCGGATCGTGCGCTGGCTGGGCGCATCGTCCCGGCCTCGCCATCGGCAGTAGGGAGACCCGCGTATCCCACGTCCCACCTCTCTTCCCGAATCCCGTCCAATCCCTCGAACCTGACCCGCATGAAGAACACTCTCAAAACTCTCCTGTTCGTCGTTCTTCTCGCTCTCGGCGGGGCGGTGTTTTACCAATTTTATCCCTGGCCAGCGCGGGGGGCGGAAAAAGCGGCGAGCGCCGCGCCGCCGGCGCCGGTCATGGTCGCTCTAGCCACGACACGGGATATAACGCGGGTGCTGGCCGTGGTCGGGCGAGCGGAAGCCTACGACAGCGTTACGCTCAAATCGCGAGTGGATGGTCAAGTGACCGCCCTGTCCTTCGTCGAGGGGGAGACGGTCGCGGCGGACGCGGTGGTGGCGCGGCTCGATCCGGCCGATTTCGATGCCCGCCTCCGGCAAGCCGAGGCGAATCTGGCCCGCGATCAGGCGCAATGGACCAAGGCCCGTCTGGACGTGGAACGTCTGCTCTCACTGAAAACGCGTGGCTTCGTGTCCGACCAGCAGCTAGCCGATGCGCGCGTCACCGTCGATGCCCTGGCGGCCACCGCTCATGCCGACCAGGCGGCGGTCGAGTTCGCCCGCCTGCAACAGAGTTACGCGACGATTCGCGCTCCGTTCGCCGGCATCATCGGCGCCAAACTGGTCTCGCCCGGCGCGACGGTGAAGGCCAACGACACCCCGCTGGCGGTGTTAAACCGGGTGCAACCGATCTACGTCCGCTTCGCGGTTCCCGAACGTTATTTGCCGCGTCTGCGCGCGGGGCTGCGGACGGGAGCCTTGCCGGTTGTCGTCACCGTGCCCGATGATCTCACCCAACGATTTCAGGGGGAGGCGCGCTTCCTCGACAACGCCGTGGACCCAACCACCGGCGCCATCTTGATGAAAGCCACCGTGGCCAACGAGGTCCAGTCCCTGACGCCGGGGCAGTTTCTGAACATCAGCCTCACGCTGGACACGTTGCGCGGCGCGGTAACCGCGCCAGCGGCGGCGGTACAGCAAGGACCGGAGGGAAGCTTTGTCTTCGTGGTCAAGGCGGATCAGACCGTCGAGGCTCACCCGGTCATGATTACCTTGATGCAGGATGGAATCGCGGTGATCGGCCAGGGCCTGCGCGAAGGGGAAACCGTGGTGACCGACGGGCATTCACGGTTGGCGCCGGGCGCCAAGGTGCAGATCAAGGGTGACAACAGCTAAAAGACGCCGATGCAACTACCCGAACTGTGCATTCGTCGTCCGGTAATGACGACGCTATTGATGGCCGCGTTCCTGATCTTCGGCGTGATCGCCTACCGCGCGTTGCCGGTCAGCGAGTTGCCCAGCGTGGATTTTCCCACCATTTCGGTCACCGCTGCTCTGCCAGGTGCCTCGCCCGAAACCATGGCGGCGGCGGTGGCGACCCCGCTCGAAAGCCAGTTCTCGACCATCGCCGGCCTGGATTCGATGAGTTCGACCAGCGCCCAGGGTTCGACCTCGATCACCTTGCAGTTCGCGCTCGACCGCAACATCGACAACGCCGCCCAGGATGTGCAGACCGCGATCTCCGCCGCGCAGCGCCAGTTACCGGCCGACCTGCCCGCGCCGCCCTCGTTCCGCAAAGTGAATCCCGCCGATTCGCCGATTTTCTACATCGTCATGCTGTCGCCGACCCTGCCGCTGTCGGTGGTGAACGAATACGCCGAAACCATGCTGGCGCAGCGAATCTCCACCATCGCCGGGGTGGCGCAGGTGCGGGTATTCGGTTCCCAGAAATTCGCCGTGCGCGTCCAGGCCGACCCGGATCAACTGGCCGCTCGCGGCATGGGTCTGGACGAATTGCAAAAGGCCATTCAGGACAACAACGTCAATCAGCCCATCGGCAGCTTCGACGGTCCCGGCCAAAGCGTCGCCATCAAGGCCAACGGCCAGTTGGAAACCGCCGCCGCCTATCGTTCCCTGATCGTCGCCTATCGCAATGGCGCGCCGGTGCGCCTGGATGAGGTGGCGACTCCGCTCGACAGCGTCGAGAACAACAAGATCGCCAGTTGGTACGTGGACCGGCGGGCCATCGTGCTGGCGATTCAGCGCCAGCCGGGCGCCAACACCGTCGCCACCGTGGACGCCATCAAGGCCATGCTGCCGGCGTTCCAGGCCAATCTGCCCGCCTCCATCCAACTCAAGGTGCTGTACGACCGGAGCGAATCGATCCGCGAATCGATCAATGACGTGCAATTCACTTTGGTGCTGGCGGGCGCCCTGGTGATCCTGGTGATCCTGCTGTTCCTGCGCAACCTGTCGGCGACGCTGATTCCCAGCCTGGCGCTGCCCATTTCGGTGATCGGCACCTTCGTCGTGATGCAGGCGTTCGGCTACAGCCTCGACAATCTGTCGCTGCTGGCGCTGACGCTCTCGGTGGGCTTCGTGGTGGACGATGCCATCGTGATGCTGGAAAACATCGTCCGCCATATCGAGCGCGGAGAAGCGCCGTTTCAGGCGGCGATCATTGGAGCACGCGAGATCGGCTTCACCATTCTTTCCATGACGTTGTCCCTGATCGCGGTATTCATCCCCGTCCTGTTCATGGGCGGTATCGTCGGGCGGCTGCTGCATGAATTCGCCGTCACCATCTGCGCGGCCATCCTGGTGTCTGGCTTCGTCTCGCTCACCCTGACCCCCATGCTGTGCAGCCGTTATCTGCGGCCCGGCGACCTTGGTGAACACAACCGGTTCTATCAGGCGTTCGAGCGGTTTTTCAACGCCCTGCTGGCGGGTTACCGGCGCACGCTGCGCGGCGCGATGGCCTGGCCTCGAACCGTCATGGTGATATTTTTCCTGACCGTGGCGGCCACGGTGGCGTTGTTCGACCGCGTGCCCAAGGATTTCCTCCCCAGCGGCGACATCGGCCAGATCATCGCCTTTACCGAGGGCGCGCAAGACGCCTCCTTCGCGGCGATGGTTCAGCGCCAGCGGGCCGTGGCGGCGATTCTCGCGCAAGACCCGAATATCGAATCGTTCATGTCGTCCGTGGGTGCGGGGGGGCCGCGACCGACCGCCAACACCGGCACTTTCTTCATCCGCCCCAAGCCCCGGAAGGAACGGAATCTGTCCGCCGACGCCATCATCCAGGCGCTACGCCCCAAGCTGTCGGGGATACCCGGCATCAACGTCTATCTGCAAAATCCGCCGCCGATTCGCATCGGTGGGCAAATCACCGCCGCCCAGTATCAATACACCTTGCAAGATACCGATCTGGACGAGCTGTATCAGTGGACCGGTACGCTGCTCGCCCGCATTCGCCGGCTGCCCGGTTTCGTGGATGTCACCAGCAATCTCAACAACCGCGGTCCGGCGCTGGCCCTGGAGGTGAATCGCGACAAGCTGGCGACCTTGGGACTGAGCTTCGGCCAGGTGGAAGACGCCTTGCAGAGCGCCTTCAGCGCCCGACAGATTTCCACCATTTATGGCTCCACCAACCAATATCGGGTAATTCTGGAACTGGCGCCCGAATTTCAGGCCGATCCCGCGATGCTGGCGCGGCTTTACGTGCGCTCCACCAGCGGGAGTCTGGTGCCGCTGGACACGGTCGTGACGGTCACCCGCAAGACGCAGGCGCTGACCGTCAATCACCAGGGGCAACTGCCCTCGGTCACGATTTCCTTCAACCTGCTGCCGGGCGTATCGCTCGGCGAGGCGGTGAATCGAATCAAGGCGGTCGAGACCGAGCTGCGTCTGCCTGTATCGCTGACCACCAGCTTGCAAGGCACGGCCCAGGCGTTCCAGGCGTCGCTACAGGGCCTTGGCCTTCTATTGTTGATGGCGGTGCTGGTGGTGTACATCGTCCTTGGCATTCTGTACGAGAGCTTCATTCATCCGCTGACGATCCTGTCGGGATTGCCCTCGGCGGGGTTGGGCGCGCTGTTGACCCTGCTGTTGTTCAAGGTCGACCTGAGTCTCTATGCCTTCGTCGGAATCATCATGCTGGTCGGCATCGTCAAGAAAAACGCCATCATGATGATCGACTTCGCCCTCGACCGGCAACGTAATGAAGGCATGGCCCCGGCCACGGCCATTTTCCAGGCCTGCTTGATTCGCTTCCGACCGATCATGATGACGACCATGGCGGCGCTGGTGGGGACTTTGCCCATCGCCCTGGGTTTGGGGGCGGGTGCTGAAGTGCGCCGTCCGCTGGGGCTGGCGGTGGTTGGCGGTCTGCTGCTGTCGCAACTGCTGACGCTCTACCTCACCCCCGTAGTCTATCTCTACCTAGATCGGTTCGTGCCGCGCGCGGAGCCCGTTCAACTCAAGGCGATTGAGGAGACGTCTTGAAAAATTATTTATGATCAATGAGATGAATGATTAATCTCAAGCAGGCCCGACCCCTGGCCGACGCTAGGCATGGAGCGGAAAACAATAAAATGCGTAACAACTTAAAGAAGCAATGCACCTTGCGGAGTGACGCGCCCCCATGACCGACCCCCGTGACCGGGTCTTTTTCGCCCGTGGCCTGACCAAGATTTACCCGATGGGCGAAATCCAGGTGCAGGCGTTGCGCGGCGTCGATCTGGAATTGTTCGCCGGCGAATTCGTGGTGCTGCTGGGGCCGTCGGGCAGCGGCAAATCCA
>JAVMKH010000137.1:0-3409 GCA_031732935.1 Candidatus Contendibacter sp. | reverse complement strand
TGGGGCTCGGGTATCAGGCGATTTCTCAACATGCACCCATTATGGGTCAACACCCCCACCCCGACCAACCGCGACCTGGAGCAGGGTGGCCGAAGCTGAGAACGTTCCGGATTATAACGGTGCGCCGCGCAGTAAGGCGCGGATTTTCATTGGATACCACGAGGGGGTACACAACCTTTTCGGTAACCGCTTCAGCCGCGTATGCCAGTGGTACCACCGGATCGCCGCCGGATGCCGGACGCCGAACGTGAATTTCCATTCCAGCCAAGTAGCGGCGATGGAGGGTGGGCAACCGGCGGGCAACGGCTGACCGAACAGGTCGCGGGCGGCCCGTAGATACGCGCCCAGCGCCGCGTACTGGCCCCGCGCCTCGAAGCGCGCCTGGACGAGCGGCCAGTCAATCCCGGCATCGTCGCGGGCGCGAAGCTGCACGAGATCGAGCAGTTGCCGCAATTCCAGAATCCCCGACTCGGCGCGGTGATCCTGCAGCAGGGTGTGCAGGGCGTTGTGCAGAATCCGGTGCGTTGGTGAGGGCGCGCGCACGAAAGCGCCTTCCAAAACGACCCGATGGCTGTCCCGCCAGATGTCTTTGGTCGGTAGCACCGCCTCCAACAATCTGCCCAAAACAGCGCGGTGTAACTCGAACTTGCAACCGTGTTCGGGGTGGAATAACGGCGGGGCGTGATGATGGCCGGCATGCCCGGTTTCCGGGTGGGCGGCGTGGTAGCCGAACGCGTTGAGCGCCTGCTGGCAGTCGGCGAGGCGGTCGGCGGGCACCAGCAAATCCAGGTCGCCCATGAGCCGGGACTCGGCGCCGGGATAAGCATCAGGCAACAGCGCCAAGGCGCCCTTGAGCAACAGCGGTTCGACGCCGATCTGGTTGAAAAGCCGCGCCGCCGCCCGCAACTCGCGCCGCAGCAACTGGTTGTGCTCGGCGTTGAGCGCGTGCAGGGTGGTCAGATGCGCGACCACCTCGGTCGGCGCGGCGGCCAGCAGTCCGCGCCGCTGCAAGGCGGGGTAAAGCGATGTGGCGACCAGGCCGCGATGGGCCAGCGCCAAAATCGGTTCCCAGTCGAAACCGGGCTGTTCCATGCTGTGGAGCAGCTCGGTGGTGGGGCACCAGGCGTCGGGGGCCAGGCAGTGGCACAGCCAGACGTGGGGGGTGCGGGGGGTCACGGCAGCAAATCCCGGATGGCGCGGACCGCCGGACCCAGGGCGCTGTATTCCAGCCGCCAGGCCGGCGTGGCTTCCAGCCAGGCCAGCAGCCGGCCGATATGGTTGGGGACCAACGGCCGCCGGAACAGAGTTTCGCTGGCGATCAACCGTTGCAAGGCTTCGACCGGTGAGATCGGGCGCAGCGCGCAGGCTGCCGCCGGCCGGTAATCAGGGAAAACCAGTCCGGCTACCGGATAGCTTCGCCCGGCGGCGGTCGGGTCGAAACGTGGTGGCGGCAGCAACCGCACCGCCCGGTCGGCCGGACCGTGGGCCGGCAGATGGTCCAGTTCCGGATAGCGCGGCCGCAGCAGCGCCACGCTGCCCGGCTTGATCCGCAGCGGCAGGGGCAGCGGCCAAACCTCCAGGGTTTCGGCGTCCAGCGGGGCGACGTCGTCGCTGAGATAGCCGGAGCCGGCGGCCAGCAGGGCGGCGGTCAGCGTGGTCTTGCCCGCGCCGCCCAGCGCCGGCAGCATCAGAGCGCACCGGCTGTTGTGGACGGCGGCGGCGTGCAGCGCGGCCAGCCAGTCGCGTTCCCGGTAACCGAACTCGGCGATCTCGCCGAACAGGGCCAGCAGGGCATCCGTCGGAGTCAGCGCTTCCGCCAGTCGCCAGCCGCCGCGCCACAGGCTCAGGCCGGCGGGTTCCGCGATCAGGCTGAAGGTGGCCGCCGGTTCCGGGGGTGCGACCGGCACAACGGCGAGATGGGCGAACGGGGGGATGAGGGACGCCCACAGGTCGGGATCGGCGCAGCGTACCCGCAACCGCCGGTCGAACAGTTGGTAATCCTGGATGCGGCAGGCGTTAAGCAACGGCGGCGGATCGTGAATCGCCGGCGGCGGGGGCGGCGGAAACGGCGCAACCGTGGGATCGGGGGCATCCAGCAATCCCGTCCGCCGCCAGTCCGCCAGGGTTTGGGTCACGGTGACGCGGGCGGCGGCGGGTGAAAGGCCGTAGCCGGTGGTCAACCGGTCGGCCAAGGCCGCCGCATCCAGGCCGGCCAGCCAGCCGTCCCAGAGCAGGGCGGCGCTGGGGTTGAGGAGGTGCAGCCGGTCGGTGGCGATCACGACCTGCTGGCCGGCGAAGAGATGCGGCATCGGCGAACGGGAGAGAACGGCGTTCAAAATACCTTGTCCGCTGGCCGGAGCGAAATCAGCGTTGCGGGGTGGAACAACCGAATCGCCGCGAATGGGTCATCCCATCATCCAGGTCCGGTGCCACAGTTGGGATCGCCCGGCGGGCAGTTGCCGGGATCGGTCAGTATCCGCAAGCAAGACCGTAAAATCCTTTGGATGCCCGATTGCCGGGCAGACTTCGGCTTGGGCAACGGGCAACAGCAGAATTAAAAATCCCAGCAAACCAAAACCACA
Source organism: Candidatus Contendibacter sp. (assembly GCA_031732935.1). Classification (GTDB taxonomy): domain Bacteria; phylum Pseudomonadota; class Gammaproteobacteria; order Competibacterales; family Competibacteraceae; genus Contendibacter. Next base: position 827 of record JAVMKH010000137.1, on the reverse strand, counting down.
GAAAAAATTGAATTTTGAGGTTTTCATTGCCGCGCTCCAAAATTTATAGTCTGTTATCAAGCACCGACCGCAGGTTTAACTCGTCATGATTCACGAATTGACTCACCAACATCTGGAAATCCCACCCGCTCATACACCTCGGCCAGTGACAAGGTACAGTCAATCGTGGCAATTTCAACACGGGCCTCCAGCCCTTCAGCGGCGAAATAGAGCCAGTGCCCATCAGCTTGCCGGTGGTAGTGTTCGATGCGCGGCTTGTCTTGGGCGACCAGCAGATAATCGGTCAGCGATTCCAGCGCGCGATAATGCGCAAACTTGTCGCCCCGGTCATAAGTCTCGGTGCTGGCCGATAAAACTTCGATAATCACCGTGGGATTGAGCAGGGTGTCGAAATGCTGATCTTCCAGCCAGGGTTCACCGCAGACGACCACAATATCCGGATAGGTATAAAGGCCGGTGGGACTCACCTTGACCCGCATGTCGCCAAAGAAGGGCTCACAAGGCTTGCGCCGGAGTTGGGCGCCCAACGTGACGGCTAAACCAGCGACGATTCGATTATGCCTGAGACTGGCCCCGCTCATCGCATAGATGCAGCCGTTGAGATATTCACTCCGGGTTTCCGCGCCACGTTCCCGTTCCAGGTACTCAGTCGGAGTAATGAATTGTTCAGCAGGTCGAGACATGACGAATCCTCCCGTTAAATCCAGGCCAACAGTCACCGGGGGTGAGGTATCACACGGTTAGTCAAGGCCCGCCGCGTCCACCTTCGACGAGGAATAAAAAAGCCGCACTCCCTCGCGCGACCCCGACAAAGGTCACTCTCGGCG
>JAVMKH010000136.1:0-3412 GCA_031732935.1 Candidatus Contendibacter sp. | reverse complement strand
TGACCGTAGACCACACCGGGCAACCAGGTGATCAGCGCCGGCCAGAAAAAGCACAACATCATGACCGCCAGTTGCAGCAGCACGAACGGCACGATGCCTCGATAGATGTGGACCATGCTGATCTCCGGCGGCACCACGCCCTTGAGGTAGAACAGCGAGAAACCCACCGGGGGCGTCAGGAAAGACGTTTGCAAACACACCGCCACGATCACGGTGAACCAGACCAGATCGAAGCCCAGCGCCTTCACCACCGGGGCCACCAGCGGCAGGATGATCAGGCTGATTTCCAGCCAGTCCAGGAAGAAGCCGGCTATAAAGGCGATGAACAGGATGAACAGCACCACGCCATTGGGGCCGAACGGCAGCGATTTGAGCGACTCGGCGATGAGTTCGTCGCCGCCCAGCGAGCGCATGACCACCGAAAAGGCGGTGGCGCCGACGAAGATCGCCAGGATGAAGCCGGTGGTCTGCATGGTCTGGATACCGACCTCGTGCAGGATTTTCAGATCGAGCCGGCGATTGATGGCGGCCAGCAGCATCGCGCCGAAGGCGCCGACCCCGGCGGCCTCGGTGGGGGTGGCGATGCCGAGAAAGATGGTGCCGAGCACGGCCAGGATCAGACCGAAGGCCGGCAACACCGCCAGCACCGTATCGAAAATCAAGCGTGGCGTCAGCGGCGGCGGATCGGCCGGAGCGGGAGCCTTGTCCGGATTCAGGACGGCGAAGATCAGCACGTAGACCGCATAGCACAGCCCCAGCAACAAGCCCGGAATCATCGCCCCCATGAACAGATCGCCGGCCGACAGCGAGAGCTGGTCGGCCATGACCACCAGCATGATGCTGGGCGGAATCAGGATGCCGAGGGTGCCCGAGGCCGCCACCACCCCGGTCGCCAGCGGCTTGTCGTAACCGCTCTGCATCATCAGCGGGATGGACAGTATGGCCAGCAACACCACCGAGGCGCCGACGATGCCGGTGGATGCAGCCAGCAGGATGCCGATCAACACCACGGTCAGGGCCAGGCCGCCCCGCAATCGCCCGAACAGGACGACGAAGTTGGCCATCATCCGCTCGGCCACCCCGGAACGGTCGAGCATCAAGCCCATGAAGATGAACATCGGCAGGGCCACCAGCAACCAGTTTTGGGCCTGCGCCCAGATCCGGTCCACGATGATGGCGTAGTCGGCCCAACTGTCGAGCAGGAAGGTGTCGACGTCATATTGCTCGCTGAGGAAGATGCCGGTGGCGGAGAACAGCAGCGACAGCCCTCCCAGAATCCAGGCGATCGGATAGCCGGTGAACAGCAGGGCGATGAACAGAACGAGGTAGAGAATAACCAGAACTTCATAAGCTTCCATCGTGATCGACCTCGTTCCGGATCAGGGATTTCGCAGGGGGCTGGGGATGCCGAACAGCAGCGCGGAGCAGCGCAGCAACCGGGCGAAGCCGGCCAGCGCCAGCAGACCAAAGCCGAGCGGGATGAAGGCCTTGATAACCCAACGATGCGACAGGCCGCCGGGCGAGGGCGAAACTTCATGGAGCTGGTAGGCGGTGGCGACGAACGGAACGGACTCGATGACCACGAACAGGGCAAACGGCAGCAGCATGAACAAAATGCCCAGCAGTTCGATCCAGGCGCGGGCGCGCGGGCGCAGGCGCGCGGCCAGCACGTCGATGCGCACGTGGGCGTCGTTTTTGAAGACGAAGGCCAGCGCCAGCAGCCAGGCGGCGCCGTAGAGGTGCCACTGCAGCTCCTCGAACAGGATGTAACCCCGTCCGAGCAGATAGCGCAGGGCGACATTGACGATGATGACCGCCAGCAACACCAGCCAGAGCCAGGAGGCCCACTCGCCGATGCGCTGGATCAGACCGTCAATCAGATTTGACAGGTAGGTCTTGGGCAGGAGAAAGGCGTCCGAGGAGGACTCGGACGCCCCGCCGCCCGCGGGCAGATTCGCCATTCGGTCAGGCTCCGCGAGCTGGGATGGTTACCGCGAACCGGCCGGCAGGTAGCCGAGATCCCGCCACTTGGCATAGGAAGTCTCGAAAGCCTTTTGCGACTCCCAAACCTTCTTGAACAGGGGATCCTTGGCGGCCTCTTCCTGCATGACTTCAAGCGAGGCCTTTTTCAGAGCCTTCAGGATGTCGTCCGAAAGCTTGGTGGTGGTGACTCCAGCCTCGGCGTACTTCTTGAGGACCGCCGCCTGGGTGGCTTCCGCCTTCGACAGCGACATGCCCACGCCGGCGGTGCAGGTGGTGTCGATGATCGCCCGATTGGCGGGCGAGAGTTTGTCCCAAGATGCCTTGTTCACATAGAGGTACTGCGCGGTGTAAGGCTGGTGCCAGCCGGGGAAATAGTTGAACTTGGCGACCTTGTAGAAACCGAGCTGCTCGTCGGCGGTGGGGATCGAGAATTCGGTGGCGTCGAGCACGCCTTTTTCCAGGGCTTGCTGCAACTCGCCGGCCGGCATCACGGTGACGCTGGCCCCCATCTTCTGCATCACCTTGCCGCCCAGGCCGGCGAAGCGAATCTTCAATCCCTTCAACTGGTCGAGCGACTTGAGTTCGAAACGGAACCAGCCGGCGGTCTCCGGACTGACGATGCCGCAGAACACCGGCACGATGTTGTGCGGCGCGAACACTTCGTTAATGAGTTCCTTGCCGCCGCCGAAGTAGAACCAGGACATATATTCCCAGGGCGTGAAGCCGAAGGGCACGGCGCCGAACAGCACCGAGGCGGGCACCTTGCCCTGCTCGTAGCCCATCCAGGTGAAGCCGGCGTCCACCTTGCCGCTGCTGACCGCGTCGAAGATTTCGTTGCCGGGTACGACCTTGCCGGGTTCGAACACCTCGAACTTGATGGCGCCGTCGGTTTCCTCGCTCAGGCGTTGCGCCACCCAGGGCAGGGTATCTCCCAAGGCGATCAGACTGCTGGAAAACGCGATGGGCACGCTCCAGCGCACCCGGTCGCCCTTTTCCGCCGCCGCCGGCTGGGCGAGCGGCAGGGCGGCGGTGAAGAGCGCGGCGGACAGCGCGAGGGCATGGAGCGGGCGGGTGAATTTTACTTTGTCAAACATGATGTTGCTCTCCTGGTTCAATTGGTGGTGAGACAAAAGCCGGCAAGCCGATTCGACCGGCCAGCCGAAAGCGAAAAGAATCGGGTCGGAGACACTGTGGATCGCAAACGTGGCATTCGGGTTTTCTGATTCATCGGAGCCGCTGGATGGTTCCTGGCACTCAAGGCGAAACAAAATGACATGTCGAATTTTCCACACATTTAAGAGTAGGCAAAAATTCACAGTTCCGTGTCATTTAACCCGGGCTTGCGAGCAGCGATCCACCAGATAAACGATGGAGCGGTAATAACGCCCGCCGTGCAGGGACAGACCGATTTCGCAGGTACGGCTGGTGG
>JAVMKH010000135.1:0-17959 GCA_031732935.1 Candidatus Contendibacter sp. | reverse complement strand
TTTGGCGATTTTTCTATTTTTTTCATTAGCTTATCCATTGGATGTCGGGAAGAACCAGTGATTATACGATTTCCGCCTATCTACCAAAATTCATCGTTCTTGACAAGAAATATTTGATTTTGATAGCCTTTTAAAGTCGCATAACACTCACTCCCGCACGCAGCCCAGGAAATTTTGCCATGTTTGCCGTTCCTTCGGAACTCGTCCGTCGCTACGAGGCACAGTTGGCGCAGCGGAATGTCATGGCTAGGCAGCAGCCACACTATCACAAGTGGTTGCGCTATTACCTGGACTTCTGTCACAAGTATAGCTTCGCACCGGCGGATCGCCAGAGTTGGCCCGCTTTTCAAGAGAAACTGCGGGCCAAGCATCAGTCGGAATCCCTGTGCCAGCAAGCCCAACACGCCGTATCGCTGTATTGGGAGATAGCCTCATCGTCCGCCGCCCAGCCGCTTTCTCCACGGGATGCCGCCACGCAACCAGGCGCCGAAATACACGGCGCTACCCATGATGCCCCGAAACGCGCATCGAGCCACATTCCACTGGAGAAACCCCTGGCTCAATCTTCCGCGCCACCCTCCGCGCCAAATCAGCTCACTTCCCAGCGTGGCAAAGTGGCCGCGCCGCCTGCCCGCCTGCTCACGCCAACGAATATACCCTCCCGACCAGAAAGGGCAGCAGCTAACAGGGCGCAAATGATTTCCGCAAACCCCGTTCGGACGCTTTCCCAAAACGACAAGACAGATTCGGCGGATATCCAATCGACCGGCGCGAGTTGGGTGTGGGTCTACGATGGACTAACCTCGGCGATCCAGGTACGACATTATTCCCCCAAGACCTTGGATGCCTATCAAATCTGGACGCGGAAATTTCAGACCTTTACCCAAAGCAAGGACCCAAGGCTGATCACGATGGACGATGTCAAAAGGTTTTTAAGTTTTCTGGCGGTGACCCAAAAGGTCGCGGCTTCCAGCCAGAACCAGGCTTTCAATGCCTTGCTGTTTCTGTTCAAGCATGTCCTGGAAAAAGACTTTGGGAAAGTTGAGGGCGTGGTGCGCGCCAAGCGGAAACCGTATATCCCGGTGGTATTGTCGCGGGAAGAGGTGGATCGCGTTATCGAACAACTCGATGAACCTTATGCCCTGGTCGTGAAGTTATTGTACGGGTGTGGCTTGCGGCTGTTCGAATGTTTGAAGCTGCGGGTTCAAGACTTGAACTTTGCGATGCGGGTGTTGACCGTGCACGATGGCAAAGGGCAAAAGGATCGCACGGTGCCATTGCCGGAGACGCTAGTCTCCGAACTGCAAGCCCAACTGGAACAGGTCGCGCAAGTGCATGAAGCGGACTTAGCCGCTGGCTACGCGGGGACTTTTTTACCCACCGCGCTGGGGGAAAAATACCCGCGGGCGGCCCAGGAACTGGCATGGCAGTGGCTGTTTCCAGCCATGACGCTGACGTTGACGCCGGATGCCCAAGAATATCGGCGTTATCATTTGCACGAGCGGCAGGCACAAAGGGCCATCAAGGAAGCGGTGCGCCGGACCCGAATTCCCAAGCGGGCCTCGGCGCACACCTTTCGTCACAGCTTCGCCAGTCACCTGTTGCAGGCGAACTACGACATTCGCACCATTCAGGAATTGCTCGGGCACAGCGACGTGCGTACCACGATGATCTATACCCACACGGTGCGGAGCGTCACGTTGAAGGAAGCCAAGAGTCCGCTGGATTTCTAGGCGACATTCTCCACGGAAGCGGCTCGATCCGGCCTACGCCGGAGCCGAAAAGGTCGGGGTGAACGTCGCCCGTTCGTTGACCTCCCTTACTTGCGGCGCGCTCCGCCCGATCCCGGCGGATGCGTGTATATTGGCCGCCTTGTAGCTCAATGCCGAGGAACCGTCATGACCCTGCCCGATCCCAATCCCACCGTCGCCCTGGCGCTGGCCGAGGACGTCGGCGGCGGCGATCTGACCGCCGCCCTGATCCCGGAAGACGCCCAGGCCGAGGCCACCGTCGTCAGCCGCGAACGCGCCGTGCTCTGCGGCGCGGCCTGGTTCGATGCCGTGTTCCAGCAACTGGACCCGCGCATTCACATCGAGTGGCGCGCGGCCGACGGCGACCGCGTCGAGCCGGACCAACTGCTTTGCACCCTGCATGGCCCGGCCCGCGCCCTGTTGACCGGTGAGCGCACCGCGTTGAATTTCCTGCAAGCCCTGTCCGGCACCGCCACCCTGGCCCGGCGTTACGCCGATCTCGTGGCCGGCACCGGCGCGACGATCCTCGACACCCGCAAAACCTTGCCCGGCCTGCGCCTGGCGCAGAAGTACGCGGTCCGGTGCGGCGGCTGCCAAAACCACCGCATCGGCTTGTTCGATGCCGTGCTGATCAAGGAAAACCACATCATGGCCGCCGGTTCGATCGCCAACGCCATTGCCACGGCCCGCCGCCTGCATCCGGGCGTCACGGTCGAGGTGGAGGTGGAGAATCGGGCCGAACTGGAAGAAGCGCTGGCCGCCCGCCCCGACATCGTGATGCTCGACAACTTCGATCTGGCGGCTCTGGCCGAGGCGGTGCGGATCACCGCGAAGCGGGTCAAGCTGGAGGCGTCGGGCAACGTCACTACGACCACCGTCCGCGCCATCGCCGAAACTGGCGTGGACTATATTTCCATCGGTGGCTTGACCAAGGACGTACGCGCCGTGGACCTATCCATGCGTTTTAAGACCCGGTGAAACATGCTGATGAAGTTTTGGCGTCCGATTGTCGCACTCGCCTACGGGTTGGTGTTTCCGCTGGCGGTTGCCGCCGCCGACGGTCTGCCCGTCGCTCCCTATCAGGCCCATTACGAGGTTTACGCTTCCGGGTTCTCCGTCGGCGAGGCGGTGATCACCTTGACCGCCGCCGGGCCGGGCGCCTACCGGATGACGTCCGATGTGCGTCCCAACGGACTGGTCACGTTGCTAGCCACCGGCCGCATCCACGAGCAGGTCAACGGCGAAATCCGCGAGGGCGTGATCCAGCCCCGTCAGTATGAGCGACTGCTGGATACCGGCCGTAAATCCGATCACATGCAACTGCGGTTCGACTGGTCCGCCGGCCAGGTTCAGGCCCGCCACAACGCGGACCAGGCGACTTTGCCGCTCGCGCCCGGCGTCGTCGATCCGTTGAGTCTGCAACTGGTGGTGATGGCGGATTTGCGGCGCGGTCAAGTACCCGGCCAATACAGTCTGGTGGACCGGAACGAGATCAAGACCTACCAGATCCGCAACCAGGGGCGGGAAATGTTGGAGACTCCGCTTGGCAAGCTGAACACCGTGTTGATCAACCAGTACACGCTCGGCAAAACCCGGATGACCACGTTCTGGGTCGCGCCCGAACTACAATACCTGCCCGCGCGGATCACGCAGGAGAAGAAAGGCAAGGAGGAGTTGCGCATGGAAATCCGGGCGGTCGAACGCTAGCCTTATCATGCCGCACCCCAGATTTCACCCAGCATCAACCCCATGCTCCGTTTGATCCGCCATCCCGCCCGCCTGCTGGTTTTCAGCTTCGCGGCCGCCATCCTCGGCGGCGCCGCGCTGTTGGCCCTGCCGCTCGCCAGCACCGGTGCCCCGCTCGCCTTCGTCGACGCCCTGTTCATGGCCACCAGCGCGGTGTGCGTGACCGGACTGGCGGTGGTGGACCCCGGCAGCGCGTTGAGCGGCTTTGGCCAGGCCGTGTTGCTGGGGTTGGTGCAAATCGGCGGTCTGGGCATCATGACCTTGTCGAGCACCCTGTTGTTGTTGATCGGCCAGGATATCTCGCTGTCCAGCAGCGACGCGGTTCAAGACAGCTTTTTCACCAGCCATCGCCTGAGTCTGGGTGCCTTGCTGCGCTTGGTGTTCCTGTGGACGCTGACCATCGAAGCGCTGGGCGCCGTCGTGCTGTTTCTGGCCGAAAGCCAGCGATTGCCCCTGGAGCAGGCCCTCTGGGTTTCGGTGTTTCACGCCATCAGTGCCTTTTGCAATGCAGGATTTGGGTTGCGTCCGGATAACTTGGTAGCGGACCGGGCTATCGCCGGTATCGTGTTGCCGATGTCGTTGCTGGTCATCCTTGGGGGGCTGGGATTTGCGGTGCTGGCGGAACTAATGCGCTGGTTGCGGCGGCGCTGGCGGCGCCAACGGACTCCGCTGAGCCTGCACACCAAGGTCGCTCTCACCATGACTGGATCGCTGCTGCTGGTGGGAATGGTGGGGTTCATCCTTCTGGAGCGGGCTAATCTCCTGGTGGGGATGAACCTTGAGGAAATGTTGCTCGTTAGCTGGTTTTCCTCGGTCACGCCCCGCACCGCCGGCTTCAATGTCGTGGACTACGGTCAGGCGACCGCGGCGACCCTGTATTTCACCATGGTGCTGATGCTGGTCGGTGGTTGCCCCGGCTCGACCGCCGGGGGAGTCAAGGCCACCACCCTGGGTGTCCTGCTGGCCCTGGCGCGGGCGCGCTATCGCGGCGAACGGGGTGTGCGGCTGTTCAACCGCAGCGTGCCGGAGGCCAACATCGCCAAGGCGACCTGGGTGGTGGCGCTGGCGTTCATCATCATTACCGTTGGGGCCATCCTGTTGTCCGCCCTACAGGTGAGCGGCCCGTTTCATCCTCGCACGGTCGAATGGTCGCTGGGACTACTGTTTGAGGTGGTTTCGGCGCTGGGCACGGTTGGATTGTCCACCGGCATTACTCCGCAATTAAACGAGGGGGGCAAGGTTCTGCTCATGGTGCTGATGTTTGTTGGACGGCTCGGACCGTTGACCATCGCCCTCGCCATCGCCCAGCAGAAGCATCGGCCGGTGGTCGCCTACGCGGAAGAACAGGTCATGATTGGCTGACTGGGAGGAGAGGAACAACCATGCGCATCGCGATATTGGGATTGGAAGATTTCGGCTTTCATCTGGCATGCACCCTGAGCGAACTGGGCGACGACGTGATGGCGGTGGACCGGGATGCGGACAAGGTGCAGGAAATCATGCGCCATGTCGGCAAGGCGGTGGTCGCCGACGTGGCCGACCGCGAGGCCCTCAAGGACCTGGGCATCCGCCACATGGACGTGGTGGCGGTGGACGTGGGCGAGCGGTTCGAAACCAGCGTGCTGTTGGCACATTACCTTCGAGAGCTGGGTATTCCCCGGGTGCTGGTCAAGGTGGCCAATGCCGATCAGGGCAAGATTCTGACCCTGATCGGCGCCAGCGATGTGGTGCAGCCGGAACGGGAAAGCGCGGTCAAGACCGCCCATCTGATTCACTATTCCCGCTCGAAGTTGCTGGACGCGATAGCGCTGGGCGATGGCTATTTCGCGCTCACCTTGCGGACCCCGACCGGGCTGGTGGGACGGAAGGTGGCGGACCTAGAATGGCTCGGCCGTTACCATGTGAATTTGCTAGCCATCAAGCCGGCGGCGGAACAGTCCGCCCCCTTCGTTCCCAATGCCGATTACCTATTGGCGCAGGATGACGCGCTGGTAGTGATGGGTGAGGAAACGAAGTTGATCGAACTGCACCAGAAGTTGAAATGATTTTCCTTGTGTCGGCTTCCGCCGTTGCCCGAAGACCCCGGAGCTGACGCATTCTAAAATCCATCGGGTTTCGCCGCTCAGGGAGCTTCCGTCATGTCCGAATCCACTCCATGCATTTTTTGCAAGATCGTCCGGGGCGAAATCCCGGCGGTCAAGGTCCACGAGGACGAACGCACGTTGACTTTCATGGACATCCAGCCGGCCAGTCCGGGCCATGCGCTGGTGATTTCCAAGGCGCACGCGCCCAATTTGCTGGAAATCGCCGAGCCCGATCTGCTGGCGGTGGCTGTGACCGTTCAGCGCATGGCCCGCGCGGTGCAAAAGGCGCTGGCGCCGGATGGTCTGCGCATCGGTCAGTTCAACGGCGCCGCCGCTGGCCAGACCGTGCCACATTATCATGTGCACATCGTGCCGATGCGCGAGGGGCAGCGCACCGGTGCCCACGGCCGCGCGCCCGCCAAGATCGAGGACTTGAAGGCGCTGGCGGCGCAAATTCAGGCGGCGCTGGCGGATTAGTGGTCCGCCAGCACGGTGCAGATCACCCGACGGTCCCGCCGCGGGCCGTCGAATTCGCAGAAGAAAATATTCTGCCAGCGCGATAGGCCCAGTTGGCCATCGATGATCGGAATAACCTCCGACGGTCCCACCAGACCGGCCTTGAGGTGGGCGTCGCCGTTGCCGTCCTGCTCATCGTGCAGCCAGACCCCGCGCGGAATCAGCTTGCGCAGCAGGTTGACAACATCGGTTTGCACGCTCTCGTCCCAGTTTTCCTGGATCATCAGCGCGGCGGTCGCGCCCTGAGCGTAGACCGCCGCCACGCCCTGGCGCACGCCGCTGGCCTTGACGATGGCGGCGACCCGCGCGGTGATGTCCACCAGCTCCTCGCGGTGCTGAGTGGTTAAATGAATGATGTCGCGCATCAGACCTCCGTGGCCGGCGGGTTTTCCACCGCGCCCTGGAGCACGACGCCACTGACGCCGACGATGCGCAGCCGGGTTCCGGCCGGGCAATCCCGGTCCACCACGACTTTCCAGGTGCTGTCGTCCACCCGAATCTTGCCATGGCCATTGATGATCGGCGCGTCCAGGGTAAACACCCGGCCGACATACTGATGGCCACGGCGGTTGAGCAACGAGTCGGCGGTTGGCGTCGGATGCCGCCGTAGCCGGATTTGCCAGGCGACGATGGAGCCTACCGACAGCACCGCGAACAACAGGACCTGCCAGGTCCAGTCCATGTTCGGCGCTACGACCAGCGCCAGGCCCACCAGTAGCGCGGCCACGCCCATCCACAGAAAGAAGAAGCCGGGCAGGAGCGCCTCGATCGCCATTAGCGCCACCCCCAGCACCCACCAGTTCCAATAGACCGGCTCCAGCAGCCACCCGCTCATGAACGGGTTCCCGCCTTGCTTAGCGCCTCCCGCGCCAGTTCGGCGACGCCGGCGAGCGTGCCGACCAGACCGGAGGTATCCAGCGGCATCAGCAGCACTTTCTGATTGGGCGCCGCCGCCAGTTTGGTCACCGCCTCCACGTATTTTTGCGCCACGAAGTAGTTGATCGCCTGGACATTGCCCTTGCCGATGGCCTCCGACAGCATCAGGGTGGCGCGGGCCTCGGCCTGGGCCAGCCGCTCGCGGGCCTCGGCATCGCGAAAGGCGGATTCCTTGCGGCCCTCCGCTTCCAGGATCGCCGCCTGTTTCTGACCCTCGGCGGCCAGGATCGCCGCCTGGCGTTCGCCCTCGGCGGTCAGGATGGCGGCCCGCTTGTCCCGCTCCGCCTTCATCTGCCGGGCCATGGAATCCACCAGGTCCTTTGGCGGCGCGATGTCCTTGATTTCGATACGGGTGACCTTGATGCCCCAGGGCGTGGTGGCTTCATCCACCACGGTCAGCAACCGGGCATTGATCTCGTCGCGCTTGGATAGCAACTCGTCGAGGTCCATCGAGCCCATCACCGTGCGGATGTTGGTCATGGTTAGGTTGAGGATGGCGAATTCGAGATTGTTGACCTCATAGGCGGCCTTGGCGGCGTCCAGCACCTGATAGAACACCACCCCGTCCACCTGGACCATGGCATTGTCCTTGGTGATGATTTCCTGCGAGGGCACGTCCAGCACCGTTTCCATCATGTTCATCTTGCGCCCGATGCGGTCCACGATCGGGATGATGAGGTTCAAGCCGGGGCGCATGGTCTCGGTATAGCGGCCAAAGCGCTCGACGGTGTATTCCATGCCCTGCGGCACCGATTTGACGCCCAGAAAAATCAGGATGATGGCTAAAATCGCCAGTCCGATGACAAATGGGGCGAAACCTCCCATGACGCGGCTCCTCTCTTTGCGAAGTGAAGGGATCAGGTCTCCGGCAGGATGGCGCCCGAACGGGCGTCCACCCTCACGTGCAGCGGTGGGTCGTCCTCGCCGTTCCAGGCCACTACCTGCCAATAAGGCGCACCGTCTTCGTTGCCGTAGAGCGAGGCGGAATCCAGCGTGGCGCGTCCGGTTCCAGCCTGAGCGTCGAGCGTCGCCAGGGCCGCGGGCAACACGCTGTCGAGGTCGCGAAGCCAGGGGCCGAGCACGAGCGGAACCAACGGTGAGTGGGCGGTCCATTCCGCCCATTCGGCGTCATCGGCCGCCTGCTCGAATTCCCGCTCCATGGCGGTGACCGCCAACTCGCCGGCTTCCGGGTCGAGCACAATATCGAAGTCGCGCCATCGGCGAATCCGTCGCTGGTTTTGGTCGGCACAGCCACGAAACGAGTAGCGCAGTTCCAGGACCAGCACGGCGTCGCCGTTGCGGTCCAGTTCCGCCGTCACGGCTTCCAGCACCGCCTGGGGATCGGTGCGCCGGGCCAGTGGCAAAACCTGATCGTAGCCAGCGCGTGCGGTGTCGATGGCGATGGGCGCTGGCGACAGGGGCTGGCGGGCGACCACGATGCTGGGAGCGCCGCCGACGAAGGCTTCAACATCGATGCCATGCTCGGCCAGCAAACGGCGCGCGCGGCGGTCGGCGGCGCGCAGATGCAGGCTGGCGAGCGGCCAGGCTTGGCGCCAGACACCCACCAACGCACTCCATGGATTCAGTCGGGCCGTGTCCGCCGCCGCGTCGGGTCGCAGCCAGCCCTGGGCGATCAGGGCCTGGATTTCCCGGGCGTAGCCGTCGGCCAGTAGACCAACGGGATCATGAACGGCCTGTTCGATCTTGGCCAGACTGACCGGTTGACCCAAGGCGGCGACCAGGTCGCGATGCAGAACGTACAGCGCCCGGGCATCCCAAACGTCCTTGAGTTGCAAGCGGGCCAGATAGTCCGGGGCTGGCAGGCTGTAGGGGAGGTTCAGATTGTTGGTCGCCAACACTCGGCGGTCGCGGAATTCGGTGGCGAATTCGATGAAGCCGCGCGCCGGGCGGGCGCCACCGCTGATCTCGATCCATGTGGCAATGGCGCCAATGCCCTGCTCCGGCTGACCCAGCAGGCGCAGCCACAGCACCGCGTTCTGGATCAGGCCTTCGCCGCGAAAATCGCCGTAATGGACGAAGTCATCAGCGGCCAGCGCTTCGGCGGCATCGGTCAGCGTGATCCAGGCGGTGTCGGGTAGATCGGCCTCCTCAATCGGAATGAAGCGCGGCCGCAAGGGCTGACGGACCTGGAGCAGCGCCAGCGGGACTCCCAGCGACAACTGCAACAGCAGCGCCAGGGGCGCGATCAACCATTTGAGCACGTCGATCAGCAGGACCAGGACGAGCGAGGGTAGCAGCACGAGCGTGCGCAGCAACGACCACGGGAAGCGGCGCATGGCTCAGGTCTCGTCGTCCAGCCGACCCAGGCTGAAGAACTGGCCCTGGCTCCATACCCCGTAGTCCCGCCCTGGAGCGTCTGCTCGTTCCTCGCCCAGTTCGATCAGTTCCAGGAATACCGCTCGGGTCAACAAGGCGCGCAACCGACCACGCACGTGCAGATAGGGCGCTGGCTCGCCGCCCGGCGTTCGATAGTTGACCGTGAGCGGATGGTCGGGACCGGCGACGACCACGTCGCCGACGTTGGTGGTGAAGGCGAGCGTTTGATTGCGTCCTTGACCGGCCGCGTCGAGCCGCACCGCCAGAAAAGGCGCATCGTCGACTTGGATACGCCATTTTTCCACGGGGGTGACCAGATAGTAGCAACCATCCGCGTCGCGGCGCAGGATGGAGGCGAACAACCGCACCAACGCCTCGCGCTGGAAGGGTGCGCCTTCATGGAACCAGGTCCCATCGCGGGCGATGCGCAGATCCATCTCGCCGCTCAATGGCGGATGCCAGCGTTCCACCGGTGGCGAGGGGTGGTCGATTGGCGGTTGGTTCGCCAGGATGGCGAGATCGGGTGGGGAAGGAGACATGGATTCCAGTACGGCGGTCAAATTCACTCATATTATTATGAATGATTGGAGCCGGCGATAAGGAACCTTTGTCCAAGCCACGCCCCAACCCCCGTCTCGCGGCCAGCGAGGGTTGGGGGAAGAACTAGCCCTCGATCGTGGTCCGCCGCAGGTCGCGGTAAATCCGCAGGACTTTTTCCGGGAAGGACGAACGGGTACCCAGGCTGCCGTTGTAGCTGAGCAGCGCTCGTCGCAGGTCGCCGGAGTGGTCGTCAAGATAACTGGCCAGAATCCGGGAGCCGGTATGGATGTTCGTGGCGGGATCGAACAGAGCGCCGCTGCCACCGATCTCCCGGATCTTACGGGAATGGGGACCGGGCATGACCTGCATGAGGCCACGGGCGCCGACCCGGCTGACGGCCCGCTCCTTGAACGTGGATTCGACGGCGATGATGGCGAGGATCAGTTCTGGATCCACTTGATGGGTTTCGCCGCTGCGGATCGCCGCGGCCACGATTTGCTGCGCTTTGTGCTCGGGAACCCGGTACCGGCTCTGGATGTGACCGCTGAGGCGGGTAATCTTGCGCTGGTGGGCCAATGTGGCGGCGCTGGCGGTATCGGCCGGGATGAGGTTTACCCGGGGTTGCTCGGTGGTAGCCGTGGCTACCGTTACGCTATTGGTAAGGTTTGTGGCTTCCTCGCCATGAGCCGTCTCCAGCGATTGAGCCAAAACCGTGGCTGGCATCAGTATGACCGTGCACAACAGACCTGACCTAAGAGTCAGGGTCAACTTGTCCTTGACGCATTCCGTAAATTCCATAGAGACCTCCGTCGTTGATCAGTACGAACTGATAGTGCTCGATGGATTCGTATCCCAAATCGGCGAAGGGCTTTCCTGATCCGGATCGGATGACTCCGATCCCCGCGAACCCGACCTAAGCAACTCCGGACCGAAGCCTGCCGAGCTTGGCTTCCGGTGTCGCCTGACGTTCCCAGGGCAGTGTCCACAACGTGGCTGGCCTATGGCAGGAACATATTGCAACACAGCAATATGGCGATATGAAAACATGGCGATGAAATGCTTTGCAAGTATCTAATTGGCAAATGAATAATTTTTACTCCCATGAAAAATGTTTTCTAATCAGCGATCATTTTTATTTTTTTCCTTTTATAACAAAAACTTAAAAAATTTTTATCTTTTTTGATAAAAAAAGGAAATGTGGTTTTAAAACAAAAACTTAAAAAATTTTTTATTTTTTTAAATGAGATTGGTTCTCGGGCAAGAAACGGCTGCAAAGGAAAGTGGAATGTTGTTGCGAAAAAAAATGACGTTATATATAGATAATACAATAAATTCAATATCTTAAAATTATTTTGCTAGCGCCTGTTAACAAATTGATTTATTAAATTAAGTATTTGATAAATTTATTTTTTATAAAATAGCTTGTGAAAGGTGCCTGGTGGAGAGCCACGAGCGCGGGGTGGCGCCGCGTGACGCGACACGCGGGCGGCGACAGGGGTAGGGTATGATGAACATGGCGTCGGCTTGCGCGGGGCGTTGGCTCGTCCAACCGCTTGGCCGGTGATCGACAGGGGTGAGGCCGATCTGGAGAAATCACGATGGGTAACCGACTTTCCAAAATCTACACTCGCACCGGCGACGGTGGCACCACCGGGCTGGGCAATGGCGAACGAGTCACCAAGGATTGCCCGCGCATCGAGGCCATCGGCGCGGTGGACGAATTGAACTGCGCCGTCGGGCGGGTGCTGGCGCACGACCTACGGGAGGAGATTCGCGATTGTCTGCAGGAAGCACAACACAAGCTGTTCGATCTGGGCGGGGAACTGAGCATTCCCGGCTATCAGGCCGTGCGGGAGGAAGACGTGACCCGGTTGGAAACGGTGTTGAACGAATTTAACGCCCAGTTGCCGCCGCTCAAGGAATTCATTTTGCCGGGCGGCGGGCGGGCGGCGGCGGATTGTCACATGGCACGGGCCATTTGCCGCCGCGCCGAGCGACGAGTGGTGTCGCTGGCGCGCGAGGAAGAAATCGGCGATTCGGCGCGGATCTATCTGAACCGGCTGTCGGATTTGCTGTTCGTGTTGTGCCGGATTCTGGCCCGCGACGATGGCGGGGTGGAAGTGTCGTGGCGCAATCCAGGTCGGGCCAAGGGCTGACCTTCACTTTTCCAGGACGTACCGCCCCGGCGCCGGTTCCAGGGGTGGATAGTCGGCTCCGCCGAACGACGGGGGCGGTCCCAAGGGGCCGCAATGCGCGCTCAGCCAGCGCGTCCAGTCTTCCCACCAGGAGCCCGAGGTTTTTTCGGTTTTTTTCCGCCATCCTTCCGCCTCGCCCTGGCCGGTGGCGTCGCCGACCCAGTAGCGCCGCTTGGGTGGCGTGACCGGGGGATTGATGATGCCGAGAATGTGGCCGGACGTGGCCAGCACGTAGCGTGCCGGCCCGCCGATCAGGCCGCACAGCCGGAAGGTCTGTTTCCAGGGCGCGATGTGATCCTGCTCCGCCCCGACCGCGTACAACGGTTGCCGAATCGCGCCTAGGTCCAGCCGGCGGCCGCCGATCTCCAAACTGCCCTGGACCAGCCGGTTGTTCAGATAAAGTTCCCGCAGATAAAACTCGTGCATCGCCGCCGGCATGCGGGTGGTGTCGCAGTTCCAGAACAGTACGTCGCTGGGCGGTAGTTCCTCACCGTACAGATAGCTGTGGATCACGTAGTGCCAAATCAGGTTGTTGGGCCGCAACAGGCGGAAGGCGCCCGCCATGTCGGCGCCTTCCAGGTAGCCGGCTTGATTCATCCGCTGCTTGAGAAATTCAAAACTGGATTCGCTTAGAAACGCGCCGATTTCACCGGGATCGCTGAAGTCGACCAGAGTGGTGAACGTGGTCCAATGAGCGACGGGATTGACGGCGCGGTCAGCGGGACCGGCGTTGATCCAGGCCAGCAGCATCGCCAGCGCGGTGCCGCCTAAACAGTAGCCGGTGGCATGGACCTGAGGAACGCCGCAAATGGCGCGGGCCGCGTTCAACGCCGGTCGCAGCCCCCGCAGCAAATAATCGTCCAAGGTGGTGGTTCGCGCGTCGGGGCCGGGGTTTTTCCAACTGGTGACGAAGACGGTGAAGCCCTGGCTGACCAGATAACGGACCAGGCTATTGTCCGGGCTCAGGTCCATGATGTAGTACTTGTTGATCCAGGGCGCGACCAGCACGATCGGCACGGTGTGAACCCGGTCGGTGGTCGGCGCGTACTGAATCAGTTCCAGCAGTTCGTTACGCAGCACCACTCGACCGGGGGTGGTGGCCAGGTCGCGGCCAACCTGGAACGCATCCGGCTCCACCATCCGCACGTCGTGGGCGGCGGCGTCGCGCAGCCAGTTTTGCAGGCCCCAGAGCACGCTACAGCCATGGCTGGCGATGGCGCGTCGCAACGCCTCGGGGTTGGTCCAGAAAAAATTGGAGGGGGCGATGGCGTCCAACCATTGCCGAACCCAGAAGGCCGCCCGCTGGCGCCGGGCTGGGGTGAGGCCTTCGGTGGCATGGATGGCGTCTTCCAGCCAGCGGCCATAAAGCAGGTAAATTTCCTTAAGGTAGGCAAATCCTGGATGGTCGGTCCAGGTCGAGTCTTGAAAGCGCTGGTCGTGGATGACGGCGGGCACCACGGCTTCGCCCGGAACGCCGAGGCTGGCTCGGGCGAAATGGTTGTGAACCTGGTGCGCGTCCAGGGCCAGCCCCTGCAAACTGGCGGCCAACCGTTCGGGCTGGCGCAGCCAGGCTTGTTGCACCGCCAGGCTGGAACCGACGATGTCGAACGGGTCGAGCAGCGATCTGGGCGACGGGGAAACCGTGGGGGTGTCGAACATTGGGGCGTTCATGCGAATCCTCCTGCGTCATGGGTAGGGGACGCGGTCGGGCAACACATTCCACACATTCCACATATTTCATGCCGTTATTGTACTCCTTATGGTCCTGCTAAGCGCCAGCATTGGTGAATTTTGGGATCGCGGGCGAAGTCGAGCGGCAAGGTGCGCCGGCTCCAGTCCTCGATGCGCAGATCGGCCAGCGCGGCCGCGTCCAGACGGAACTTGCGGGCGTTGGTGGAGAAAATCAGCACGCCGTCCGGCGCGAGCAACCGCGCCGTCTGGCGGATGAGTTCGACGTGATCCCGCTGCACATCGAAGGTGGCTTCCTGTCGTTTGGAGTTGGAGAAGGTCGGCGGGTCGAGAAAGATCAGGTCGTAGCGGTCCCGCGCCCAGATCAGCCATTGTCGGCAATCGGCCCGGATCAGTTGGTGTCGAGGACCGTGGAGACCGTTCAGTTCCAGGTTGCGCCGCGCCCAGTCCAGATAGGTGGCCGACCAGTCCACGGTGGTCGTTTGGGTGGCTCCGCCCAGCGCGGCGTGGACGGTGGCGGCGCCGGTGTAGCCGAACAGGTTGAGGAAGCGCCGTCCATTCGCCAATTCCCGCAACGCGCGCCGAGTGGGACGGTGATCGAGAAACAGACCGGTGTCGAGATAATCGGTGAAATTGACCAGCAATCGGGCCGGTTCCTCGCGGACTTCGTGGAAATAGCCTTGTTCGGCTTGCTTCTGATACTGGCTGGCGCCTTTCTGCCGCTGGCGCACCTTGAGAAAAATCTGGTTGGGTGGAGTCTCCAGTACCGCCGGCAGCACCGCCATCACCTGCTCCAGTCGCGCACGCGCCTTGGCGGCGCCCACGCTTGGCGGCGGCGCGTATTCCTGGACGTGCAGCCATTGTTCGTAACGATCCACCGCCACCGCGTATTCCGGCAGGTCGGCGTCGTACAGGCGGTAGCAGGTGATGCCTTCCCGCTCCGCCCAGCGGCTCAGATGGCGCAGATTCTTACGCAGACGGTTGACGAAGTCCTCGGCGCCGGTGGCCACGGCCCGCTCCAGGGCGGCGGCGCGGGCGCGCTGGTCAGCCGCCGCGCGATTCACGAAAAATTCCGCTTCGACCCGAAATTGCAGCAACCGGCATTCCAGCGGGCCGTTGTGGAAGAGATTGGTTTTAACGGCCCGCAGTCCCATGCGCTTGCCGAGTTCTGGGTTGCCGGTGAACAACGCCGCTCGCCAGCCGACAAACCGGGCTTTCAGCCGGTCGCCCAGTTGGGCGTACAGTTCGCCCAGTTCATCCTGGTTGCTCAGCCGTTCGCCGTAGGGTGGGTTGGCGATCCACAATCCTGGTGGACCGGTAGGCGGTTCGACGCTGACCCATTCGCGGCATTCGGGCCGAACCCGATCAGCTACTCCGGCCCGGCCCGCGTTGATCCATGCCGCGCGCGCCGCTTTGGGATCGCGGTCGCTGGCGTGGATCGGCGGGATGCGGGTCCGGCCGGCGTCACGTCGTTCCCGCGCCTCGCTTAGCAATCGGTTCCACAACGCGGGAACGTGACCCAGCCAGCCACTGAATCCCCAGTGTTCGCGCAACAAGCCGGGCGCTTGGTCGCCGGCAATCCAGGCGGCTTCAATCGCCAGGGTGCCGGAGCCGCACAGCGGGTCGAGCAGAGGTCCGCCGGCGGCGGCGATGGCCGGCCAGCCGGCTTTCAGCAACAGAGCGGCGGCTAAAGTTTCCTTGAGCGGCGCGGCCACGGTGGCTTCGCGGTAGCCGCGCCGGTGCAGGCTATCGCCGGACAGATCGAGGCTGACCACAGCCTGACCGTTGTGCCAGCGTGCGTGAATCCGCAGATCCGGCTGGCGCGCGTCCACGCTCGGTCGTCGGCCAAGTCGTGTCCGGAACCGGTCCACGATGGCGTCCTTGACCCGTTGCGCGCCGTAGTGGCTGTGGTCGATACCGGGACCGCCGCCGCCGAATTCGACGCTCAAGGTTCCGTCCGGAGCCAAATGCTCTTCCCAGGGCAGGTCGTGGATACCGGCGTACAGGGCATCCGCGTCGGTGGCGGGAAATTCGGCCAGCGGCAGTAGCACCCGGCTGGCGGTGCGCGACCACAGGCAGGCGCGGTAGGCCAGTTCCAGGGTCCCCTGGAACGCGATGCCGCCATGCACGGGGCGGGGTGTCGCCGCGCCCAGTTCGGCCAGTTCCGCCGCGAGCAGTGGTTCCACGCCGGCTGGAGCGGTGGCGATAAAGCGCTGTTCGTCCATCGATTATTCCTTGATTGCGACTTGAACCAGCGTGGGTTGCAGCAGGCGCTGAATCTCGGTCGGTGCTAGACCGATCAGAAAGCCCCGCTTGCCGCCGTTGAGGTAGACGCGCGGCAGATCGAGGATGCTGGCTTCCAAGTACACCGGCATGGGTTTGCGGGTCGCGAGCGGCGAAGTGCCGCCGACCAGATAACCGCTATGTTTGTTGGCGACGGCGGGGTCGCAGGGGACGACAGTCTTGGCTCCCCGTAGCCGCGCCAGTTCCTTGGTGGAAACCTTGCGGTCGCCGTGCATCAGTACGATCAGGGGCTGTTTGCGGTCGTCTTCCATGATCAGGGTCTTGATGACCGCGTGTTCGTCCACCCCCAGACAACGGGCGCTGTGCGCGGTCCCGCCATGCTCTTCGTAGGGGTAGAGGTGGCTGGTGAAAGTGATGTTGTTTTCTCGCAACACACGAATCGCGGGCGTAACTGGAAATTTTTCCTTGCTCATAAATATCTTACTAAAGTAGTCGTCGTTAATTTGCCATTTTGATAACTTGTTGTGTTAAAGATAAAAATTATTATTATTTTAATAATAATAAAACCGTAATATAAGGATAATTTAGGATTAAGTATTATTTAATCAATAAATTTTGATAATCAGGACGAATTTTGTCCATTGGTCATTAGTACAGGTATTATGTTGCATTAAGGATAATAAAGACAGTTGGAAAAAATAATGCAGTGGGGTTTTTGTTGTTAAATGGCAAAAGGGTATTGGTACAACTGATTCTTGATTTAAGAAACTCGGTTTGGCTAGAGTTTAATAAACTCAAATGACTGGGAGGATATCCAGAACATGCGAACCGACGTAGCGCTGCAACCAGGCAAGAATGATCCCAATAACGAGGAGAAACGGCCTGATTTGGGCCGGCGAGGGTTTTTGAAGTGGGCGGCTGGCGGCATCGGCGCGCTGGCCTTGGCGCCAGGGTTGTCCAGGGGGGTGGTCCTGCGCGAACGCTACCTCCTGTTCCATAATCCCAACACGGGCGAGAGTGTCCGTCAAATTTATTGGACGCCGCGCGATGGCTACATCCGTGAGGCGGTCAATACCATCAGCTGGGCCTTGCGCGACCATCACAACGACCAGGTCCGGCTGTTCGATCCCAACGTGTTGGACCAACTCTATGCCTTGCAGTTGCAACTGGGCCTGGGCCAGCCGGTCAACGTGATCAGCGGCTACCGGTCACCGTCCACCAACTGGATGTTGTGCGAAGGCAGCCGCAGGGTGGCGCGCAACAGCTATCACATGCAGGCCATGGCGCTCGATATTCGAGTGCCGGGCGGTCGGGTGTCGGATCTCCACCGGGCGGCCTGTTCGCTGGGCGCGGGGGGCGTGGGGTACTATCCCCGCTCCAACTTTGTCCACATCGACAGCGGGCCGGTGCGCTACTGGAGCTGAGCGACATGAAAAAGGGGCGGTGAACACCGCCCCCAATTTTTGGGGTGGCCTACCCAGCTACATCATGCCAAGCAGTCGCGGCAGCCAGAGCGATAACGGCGGCCAATAGGTCACCAGCACCAGGAACGTCAGCATGGTCAGTAGCCACGGCCAGACCGCGACCGTGAGCTCGGTGATGCCCATGTGGGTGATGCCGCTGGCGACGTAGAGGTTGAGGCCAACCGGCGGATGGCACATGCCGACCTCCATGTTGACGACCAGCATGATGCCGAAATGCACCGGGTCGATACCGAGCTTGATAGCGATCGGGAACAGGATCGGCGCCATGATCAGGGTGATCGATGACGGCTCCATCACATTGCCGGCCAGCAGCAACAAGATGTTGCAGCCGAGCAGGAACAGGATAACGCTCAGGTTCTGGTCGATCATCCACTGCGCCATTGCCTGCGGGATGTTCTCGTGGGTCATCAGGAACGAGAACAGGATCGCGTTGGTGA
>JAVMKH010000134.1:0-3430 GCA_031732935.1 Candidatus Contendibacter sp. | reverse complement strand
TTGGTGGGAGCCTTGGGGTTGGCCGCCTTGGCGTTGCTGTTGGTCGGAGCCAATATCTCCAGTCGGGCAAAATACAATGAGACGGCAACCTCGACCATGGCTGCCTGGGGTACGGCAACCCTGACCGCGCTGATCGGTTTTACACTGACCTTCGGTCTGTATTGGGAGTTGCGCCAAGACGTGCCACGGGTGTTGGAATACCGATGGGTACTTGTGATTGGGGGCACGCTCACTGCCTTGCTGGGGCTTTACCTGTTCGCCTTGGTATCCCAGCGACATAGGGCCGAAGCGTTGGTTGCGGTTCGTACGGCCGAACTGAGCGAGAGCGAACGGCGCTATCGCGGACTCTTTGAGATCAATCCGGAACCGATGTGGGTATACGATCTGGAGACGCTCTGCTTCCTGGCTGTCAACGATATGGCTGTCATCAGATACGGCTATTCGCGCGACGAATTCTTGCGGATGACCGTCGTCGACATCCATCCCCCCGCGGATTTTCCGCGATTGCCGGCGAGCATTGGAGATAGAACCGGAGAGAGAGGTCGGGAGCGGGAGTGCAGGCACCAGCAACGGGACGGAACCGTGATCGATGTCGAAATATCCTCCCACCCCTTGCAGTTCCAGGGGCGAAGAGCGGAACTGGTTCTGGTGCGGGATATCACCGAGCGCAATCGCGTTCAGCAAACGCTTCGGGAGAACGAGGAGCGCTATCGCATCGTTGCCCTGATGACCGGTCAACTGATCTACGACTACGATTGCGCGACCGGCGATATCCGCTGGGCCGGCGCCATCGCCGCGATCACCGGGTACAGCGATAGCGAATTCGCCGACGTGAACATCGACGTCTGGGCCGGGATGATTCATCCCGATGATCGGTCGGCCGCGCTCGAATCGCTGGAAAAATCCATGGCTGCCGGAGGATCGTACTTCGTGGAATACCGGTTGCGCCGAAAGGATGGCGAGTTCATCTGGGTCGAGGACAACGGCGCGTTTCTATGTGGCTCCGATGGCAAGGCGTACCGCATGCTGGGTACCATGAAGGACATTGGCGAGCGCCGGGGAGCCGAGCAGGCACTGCGGGACAGCGAGGAACGGTTTCGCACGCTCTACCAGGCCTCCTTCGGGGGCATCGGCATCCATGACCGGGGAATCATCCTGGACTGCAACCAGGGACTCGCCGACATGACCGGGTATTCGATGGTCGAACTCACCGGAATGAACGGTCTGTTGCTCATCGCGCCCGAATGGCGGTCGCTGGTGAAGGAGAGGATTGCCGGCGAGTACGAAAAATCCTACGAGGCCCAAGGCTTGCGAAAGGACGGTATTCTCTATCCCCTGGAAATCCGTGGAAAGAGTATTCCCTATCGGGGCCGGACGGCGCGGGTGACGGAGTTCCGGGATATTACGGAACGCAAGCGGGCGGAAGAGCGCCAGCGCCTGGCAGCCGCGGTGTTCGAGGCGGCGCGCGAAGCCATCGTGGTCATCGATGCGAGCGGGAACATCGTCGCCGTCAATCCGGCGTTCACCGCCATGAGCGGTTACGCCGAGGCCGAGGTACTGGGCCAGTCTCCACGCTTCCTGCAATCCGACCGCCAGTCGGATGCCTATTACGCTGCTCTGTGGCAGACCGTCGCGCGGGAAGGCACCTGGCAGGGCGAGTTCTGGAGCCGGCGCAAGGAGGGCGATCTGTTCGTGGCGTTGACCACGGTCGGCGAGGTGCGGGATTCAGCGAACCGGCTCACCCATTACGTGATCATTGCCACCGATATCACCCATCAAAAGGAAGCCGAGAAGCGCATCGAGCACTTGGCTTACTACGATGCCCTGACCGATCTGCCCAACCGGGCGTTGCTGGCCCAGCGAGCCGATCTGGCCCTGGCCTTGGCGGCGCGCCGGCAAGAGGAATTGGTGGTGATGTTCCTCGATCTGGATCGGTTCAAGGAGGTCAACGACTCGCTCGGCCACGCCGAGGGCGACATGCTGTTGATACAGGTTGCGGCTCGCCTCAGGGGGCTCACCCGGGAGGCGGATACCATCTGCCGCTTGGGGGGCGACGAGTTTGTGCTGCTGTTGCCGGGAGTCGGGCAGTCAGGCGCGCAACGGATGGCGGATAAACTCATGAACGCGTTCGGTCAGCCGTTCGTCGTGGCCGGTCATAACCTGCGGGTGACGGTTTCCGTCGGCATCGCTCTCTACCCACACGACGGCACGGATTTTTCGGCACTCCTGAAAAACGCCGATGCCGCTCTTTATCACGCCAAACAGGAAGGCCGCAATGTGTGGGCGTTCTATGCCCGGGAGATGAACGTTGCCACCTTCGAGCGCCTGATGCTGGAATCCCAACTGCGCAAGGCCGTCGAAACCGGGCAACTGTGCGTCCATTATCAACCCAAGATACGACTGGCCGACGGCGCGTTGGTCGGGGCCGAGGCGCTGATACGCTGGCAACATCCCGACTACGGGCTGATCGCGCCGGGGCGCTTCATCCCCGTGGCCGAAGCCAGCGATCTGATCGTCGTCATCGGCAACTGGGTGCTGGAAGCGGTCTGCCGGCAACTGGCGATTTGGCGCGGGGCGGGTTTGTCGCTTCCAAACGTGGCGGTGAACCTGGCCGCGCGTCATTTCCGGGATCCGGGACTCATCGAACGCATTCAGAGCCTGCTCGAGGCTTATGGGCTTGCGCCTCAGGTCCTGGAACTGGAACTTACTGAATCCACCCTGCTGGAAGTCGGCGCGCGGACGGCGGATACGCTGCTGGGGCTCGAACATTTGGGAGTCGGGCTGGCCATCGACGACTTCGGCACCGGTTATTCCAGCCTGGCTTATCTCAAGCGCCTGCCGATCACGGCGCTCAAGATCGACCAGAGTTTCGTGCGCGATCTGGTCGTCGACCCAGACGACCGCATTCTCGCCGCCACTATCATCGCCCTCGGGCATAGTCTCGGTCTGGCGGTGGTGGCGGAGGGGTTGGAGACCGAGGAGCAGCAACGCATCCTGCTCGATCAGGGCTGCGATTTCGCCCAAGGGTATCTCTTCAGCGCTCCCTTGCCGGCGGAGGAGTTTGTCGAATGGATGATCCGTCGTCGCGGCGATCGATGATCGATCAACAGAACGGAAAGTCGGTCATCCAACCCGAAAATTGCCCTACTGTAAATTTTCCTGTGATGGACGGTTAGCAATCACAACCTATTGTGTTCGAGGTAGTCTGAATTCCCCATGGGTGGCCACGAACGGCCCTCATCACGGAATAATTTACAGAAGGAATGATATTGATTGCCGCCGATGTGGGCCTGTTGCATCACCCCGGTCCGGCAACGATCCATAATAGATCCTTCCCGGCGCCGGAGCGGAGTTCGCGGTCTTCGAGTAATACCGCCACGCGGCGAGGCCCCCGCCGACCAGCGCCGCCGCCAGCAGGATGGCGAAGGCG
>JAVMKH010000133.1:0-3433 GCA_031732935.1 Candidatus Contendibacter sp. | reverse complement strand
TATGGCAAGGCACGGCCAATCTCAACACGCATTCCAAGATGGGCCACGACCCACTGCTACTGGTGGTCGCGACTTACCAGCCGGGCCATCGGCTGGGCGCCCTGCCCCGCCGGCTGCACCTGACCGACCAGACCGGCGCAGACACCACGCTGCGTTCCACCGCCGATTTCGCTCTGGACATATCGGAACTGCTGGCGGGTTTCCACGACTGCAAGGCGCTGACCGGTTTGCGCGTTCGTCAAGATTCCCGGCTCCGCTGCAAGGCCGGTTCCGACGTCGGACCGTTCGCGGAACTGGCCGAACGTGCCGGTCTGCCGGTGACGACGCTCGAGTGCTGAGACATGCGTACTCTGGTCTTCGACGTGGCCGGCGAATACGGACAGTTCAAGAAACCCTACTCGCCGATGAGTCCGGTCAGCTACCCCTTCCCGCCACCGACGGCGGTACTCGGAATGCTGGGCGCCATCGCCGGTTACGACAAAACCGAGTATCACGAGCGCCTGGGCTGGCGCACGGCGCGGATCGGGATAGCGCCACAAGCTCCGGTTCGCGTCTTCCGCACCGCAATCAATCTGCTTCAGACCAAGGACGGCGTGGACAGTTATTTCCGTCCGCGCGCGGGTCAGAACACGCATACGCAAGTCCCTTTCGAGTTCTTGCGCGAGCCGCGTTTCCGACTGTACGTCGCTGGCCTGAAAGAGGACGCCACGAACCGGCTGGCCGAACAGTTGGCTTCCGGCCGCACGGCCTACACCGTCAGCCTCGGACTTGCTTCGTGCCTGGCGGATGTAGGCTGGGTCGGGGAGTGGCCGGCGCAACCGACCGAGGGTGCGGAATGGACTTGTGCCAGCGTGGTGCCGCTGGCCGCCGACATCGCCGTCCATTACGCCGACGGTCGCCACTACCACCGGTTACGAGTGCCGGCGGTCATGGACGGTGATCGTGTCGTGCATCGCTATCAGGAAGTGGTGACCGCCGCCGATGCAAAGCCCATTGAAGGGCGCGGCGGGCGAGATTGGCTTTATGTCGTCGGCGACGCTACCGTGGCTTTTCTGTCGGGCATCACGCCGTGATCTCCTTCGCCCAGACCTTCGCCCATCCCAACGATCCGTTGCCGGAACATCTGGAACGGGTCGCGCAACGGGCCGCCGCCAGTCTGGCGCCGACGGCGCGGCCGGAAATTCGCCGCATCGCTTTTCTGGCTGGCCTGTTTCACGACATCGGCAAAGCCACGCCGTATTTTCAGGACTACCTGCTACGTACCCATAAAAGAACTGGCCTGACCTCGCACGCGGCCAGCGGGGCGGTACTGGCCTGGTGGTACGGCGGCGAAATGGGCTTGACACCTTGGGAACGACTGGCGGTACTCATCGCCGTTGCCCGTCATCACGGAGCGCTGGAATTCGTCGAATGGCCGGAGGTGCTTGTTTCCTTGCGGGCCGACCTCCGGGATCCCGCGCATTCGCTAGCCCGACAACTGGCGGCGTTGGACTTGGGCGGCATTCATTGCTGGTTGATCGATCTGGCTCCGCGCCATCCCGATTTTGGCTTGCCGGCGTCGCCCGCGCCGCTGACCCTGGAACGAATCGAGGCGCGCTTCCGGGAACCGGGCCGCTCGCAACTGCGCCAGGCTTTTCCTGGTTTGGTGGAGGCGTTGCAATTCCTGGCCGGCTTTGGCGCCCTGTTGGCGACCGACAAAATCGACGCCGCGACCCAGGGCGGCGCCATTGCTCGCCAACCGCTACCCGCCGACGCCGTGCTGGTATTCTCCGCGCAACGGTTCGGACCCGCGATGCCCGGTACTCTCGCCGCCCGCCGCGCCGCCATCGCCGCCGCCGTACACCAGGAGTGGCTAACCCATCTGGCCGCGCCATTGCTGACCCTGACCGCTCCCACCGGTTCCGGCAAGACCCTGGCGATCCTGCACGCGGCGCTGGCGGCGCGCACGGCGCTTACGCTCGCTGAATCGCCCTCGCCCCGCATCATTTACTGCCTCCCCTTTACCTCGGTCATCGATCAGAACCACGCGGTGTTCCGCGCCGTGCTGCGCGCCAGCCACCTTCCCGATCACGACGATCTGTTACTCAAGCACCATCACTTGGTGGACGGACTGTTTCGCGCCGATCAGGCCGAATATCAGTCCGACGGCGCCGGTCAATTATTGACCGAGACATGGCAAAGCGAGTTGGTGGTAACCACCTTCCACCAGTTGCTCCATACCTTGATTTCCAACCGTAACGCCAATCTCAAGCGGGCGGGGCAACTGACGGGCGCGCTGGTGCTGATGGATGAGGTGCAGGCGGTTCCACTGCGCTACTGGCAAGCATTGCGCGAATTGTTCCGGGCCACCGCCGCCGCGCTGGGAGCGCGATTCGTCTTGCTGACCGCTACCCGGCCGTTGATTTTCCGACCGGAAGACGCCCACGAACTATTGCCGGATCACCACGAGCATTTCCAGGCATTGTCGCGAGTGCGGCTGTACTGTCATCACCGGGAATCAATAACGTTGGACGAATTTGCCGATGGGCTGGTCGCGGAGCAGCAAACCCTACCGTGCGCGACCCTGGTTATTCTCAACCGGCGGCGGCTGGTGCGGATGCTGTTCGCTCGGCTGCGGGAAGCATTCCCGGAACGGCGACTGATCGCACTGTCCACCGACTTGACTCCACGCGACCGCCGCATTCGTATCCGGCTGATTCAGAGGTTGCTGCGGCAGAACATACCTTGTCTGGTGATTTCGACACAGTTGGTCGAAGCCGGGGTGGACGTCAGTTTCCCGGTGGTGCATCGCGATCTGGCGCCGCTGGATTCGCTGATTCAATCGGCGGGACGCTGCAACCGCCACGCGGGTGGCGCGGCTCCGGGCGCGGTCCACCTCTGGGATATCCATCCCCGTGATCGTGCGGGCGAAGCATCCTGGCAAAGGATTTACGACAGTCCCTTGATCGAGGTCACCCGCGAGGTATTGGGCGAACAAAGTTGCTGGGAAGAACGCGATTTTTTGGCCCTCAGTCAACGTTACTTCACCGGTTGCTGGTCGCGGTTGGGTCAGGAACGAGTGGACGAGTTATTGGCTGGCGGCCGTTTCGGCGAACTGGCGGCCCGGTTCCAACTGATCGAGCAAGGACCACCGACCGTTTCGCTGTTCGTGGTCCGCACTCTGGCGGATGCCGGCCTGTGGCGACGCTACGCCGAAATCCAACGGGATGACGGGCTATCGCCAGCGGACAAGGAACGGCTGTTCCGACCGTTCCGTCATGCTTTCTTCGAACGGGTGATCCAGGTTTATCCGCCCCCGGCACCCGACCCCGACAATCCCGTTCAGCGCATCGAAATCGGCGTTTCCTATGGTCGGGAGATCGGTTTCATCGCCGCGCCCGAGGACCCCGCCACATGCATCTTCTAGGCAAGCGCCCCTACGCCGAAATCGAAC
>JAVMKH010000132.1:0-3441 GCA_031732935.1 Candidatus Contendibacter sp. | reverse complement strand
TCCAAGACCCCCTCAGCCTCAAGCCGGGGTTGTTGAAGCTGTACGAAATCGCCCTGCAAGCCGGGCGCAAGCCCGAGGAGGTTGGGTTGCCGCCGCTGAACGCGGCCGATCAGACCCTGGTGTGCTGGGCGACCCTGCGCGATCCGGCGGGGCGCGTCCTGGCCACCGCCACGGCGGCGAAGGTCATCCAGTCCTACAAGGACCTGGAAGTGCTGGAAACCGCCGCCCGGCAACGCCTGCTGGCGGCGCTGGGTTTCGGCGGCGAGGCGCTGGATGCCGACGAAAGCCAGGATCAGACCGATCAGGGTTTTGTTCCCCGGCCGATGGTTCCCGTCGCTCCCGCTGTCCAGGCGGAAGTGCGGGTGCCGGTCATGGTTCCAGCGTCCAGCCCGGACGCTGCGGTTCCGGCGTCCATTCAAGACGTAGTGGCGGTTCCAGCGTCCATTCAGGACACGGCGGCGGTTCCAGCGTCCATTCAGGACACGGCGGAGGTTCCGGCATCCAGCCAAGACGCTCCGGTGGCCGAGGTCGCCGAGGGGGTGATGCCGTTGGCTGTGGCGGCCGGGGTTCCCCCGGTCGCTTCGCCGCCCGCCGCTCCGGCTCCGGTCGCGGCGCCGCCCGCGTCCGACCGCGACGCCCGCGCCCTGACGGCCCTGATCCGCCAGATCGAGCAGCAGGCGAGGGTGCGCGGCATTGAGCCGCCGGTGGTCACCACCCGGCCCGAAGCCCAGGCCGCGCTGCAGCGCTTGCTGCGCCACGTCTGAGGGTCCTGACCCTGGCCCCCGCGAGGGGGCGGGGGGTGGGCGCATGGAAAAAGCGGTCGGGGCTGGCCCGACCGTTGTTCCCTGCGATGCTGGACTCGTGAACCGTCACCGAACCGGGTTGGCTCTTCGGTTCGTCATGTATTTCCGCCTTGAGGCGGACCGGGAGGGGAACCCGGTGATGACTTCCCGTCTGACCCCGGAGGTGAGCGCTTGGGCCGCGCTCGCTCATCCGGTTTTTCAAAAGTTGCCTGGAGTGCCGATCCTCATGACCTTTCTGACGCCTTTCTGGCTCTATCAACCCCTGAAGCGGACGGTGATGCCGGTGTTCCTCGGCGCCCTGCTGCTGATCGCGTGCGGCGCCGCGCGCCCCCAAAGCGCCGATGCGGGCATTCGCTACCACACCCAGACCCTGATCGTCGATACCGTCAAGGCCTTGCCGGAATGCCTGCGGTATTGCCTGTTGGGCTTCGAGATTCGGGTCCGTTATACCGGCGTCAGCGTCGAAATCTACGTCGTGCCTCGGGTCGAGCACTACATGACCGCGTTGCATGTGATGACCTCGGACCGTTTTCCCAAGGAAGCGTATATCGAGTGGGCGGCCACCGTTGGCGCGCTGCAAAAAAAACTGCTCGATGCCCTGGCCCGCGTCGTGCCCCCGCTGTTGGGCGGCACCCCGATCCATGAAAGCAGTGGCGGCCGTACTCGTTATGGCCAGTACGGCCAGCATCAAAGCACGAATTTCAAGGAAACCGAGTTCATGGGGCATCCCGTGGCGATCCTGCCCGCCCTGGTCGATAAGAACGGCGACATGACCGCCGATACCTATACCGAGGGCGAAACCGGCGGCGATGATTTTGGCGTCTGGAACGCCGATGTGACGAACTTCTTCCATCAGTGGGTGACCTGGTCGCGGGGCTGTTTCGTGGACCCCAATGCCTGCGGGGCGCCGCCCCTGTTTCCCGGGAATTGGGCGATGGATCAGTTCGACATGGAAAAGATCATCCCGATGATCATCGAGGCGGTGGAGGCGAGCCAGGTCAATTTCAAGGCCATCTACAAGACCCTGCTCCAAATCGGTACGATGGTGGCCGACAACGTCGGCGCGGGCGGTGGGGTCAAGATCGATCGCCTGCTGTGCCCGAATGACGTGGACTATTTCTTTCCCTATTACCTGTCCGGGGTGGACGCGCTGTTCTGGCGCTCCGGGTGGCCGATCACCGATGCGGAACACACCACGACGCTGCTCAATCCCTTCTCCGGGGATCGCATTGGCACCGGGGGCGCGATCTGGGCGCATATCTATCCGCGCCATGGCTTCGTCAACAACGATCATCCCGGCCGCACCGCGCCGGCCATCGCCGATCGCGGCGCCCATCTGCTGGCCGATTCCAACGTTCGGTTGCGCCCCAAACGGACCACGGTTTACGCGCGGGGCGACTGGCAGAATCTCTCGCCGGAGCCCACGGATTATTGCGCGGGCAATATCGCCGATTTGCCCACGCCGATCGATGCCGAGGGCGGTTACGCCCATAACCTCTGGCCGAAGTTCACCTGTCCGTTGAGCGAGATCGGGGTGATGATCGGGTTCATTCCCTATCGCTATTGCTTTCATTGGGGTTGAGCGACATGACTTTCTTACGACGATCTACGATCACCGCCCAGCGCGAAGGCTTTCCTTCGGAAAGGGCGGCCCTCTCGACAGCCGCGACGGGTTCGGCGGCGAGAGGTCGATGGGCCGTGGACCGGCGGCGGAGGCCGGCGCGACCATGACCCTCGACGGTGAAAACGAACTCGCCCGGCATCCGCTGACCGGTGGCCGCACGCTGGTCTGGCGTGATGACGGTTCTCCCTACGACAATACCTTGCAGGTCTACGTACTGGCGGCGGACGGCTCGATCATCGACGCGCTTGAGGCGGGGGCCGCCTTCACCACCAGCCTCCTTGCCTTTCGACGCGAAGGCCCGGAGGTGTTCGATTTCTCTTTTTTCGCGAACGACAGGATCTATCGCCTCCAGGTCGACCGGGAACCATCCCTGCGCATACCGTTCAGTCTGCCGCTGGGTTTCCGCTACCAGTCGGTATTTGGACGTCATGTCCTCTCGGTGACGACGCTGAAAACATCGGCGGCGCCATGAGCAGCATGCCACGAGCGGATGGGCTGGTCAGCGAGGCGCTCGGCGAGGTTGGACCCGCCCCATTGACCGGTCAAAGGGTGTTACGCGGTGGGCGGCTTCATCCGTTGTACGGTGAGCTTCAGCAAGGTCATCACCCCCTGATCGCTGAGCCAGGGCGCGGTCTTGCGCAGTTGGCGCAGGCACAAGGCGCCCAGCGCGTAGCTGTCGGCGGCGGTCACCGGGACGGCCACCACGCCGCGCTCCTTCTGAAACACGCGCACGAACAGGTGAGTGCCTTGATGCACGATCTCCAGGCCCTTGTCCTGATTCGGGCCGTGGTTTTTGTATTCGCAGTGTGTCAGGAATCCCAGCACGGTCGCGGCGATCACCGGCAGTTCCTCGCGGGTCAGTTGCAGCGAGAGCTTTTGTCTCCAGTCATACTTGCGGGGCGCGGTGGCGCGGGCGGCCTCGATACGTAGGGTTGGCTCGCCCTGGCGGGTTTCGTCGGGCTCGATGCACAGGGCCGCCTTGCCGCCGTACACTCGGCATTGGACGCGATCGGG
>JAVMKH010000131.1:0-3479 GCA_031732935.1 Candidatus Contendibacter sp. | reverse complement strand
TGGACATGTTTCCACACACCGCGCATGTCGAGTCGATCGCGGTGCTGGTTCGCCGATAAGTATCGAATCGATCCGCCCGCGTTGCCCCGATTCGTCCACCATCTTCTTGCCCGCATTTTCCAGAGTTTGGCGCAGGACGTCCGACGGCTTGCAGGCGACTTTGGCGGGTCATCGCCTGCAAGCGGACTGCTACAATTAAAATCATTTATTGTACGGCCTTTAAGGAAAGCATCATGCCGACGGGAACAGAAGTGGCTCAGCTTGAGAGCGGCTTGCCGCACATGGAGTCGGAGGCCATGCTCGTGGTGGACCCGGCTGGCCGGATCGTTCGAGCCAACGCTTTGGCCGAGTGCCTGTTCGACTATCCGCCGGGAACGCTCGCCGGTCAATCTCTGACTATTCTGATCCCCGCGCGCTTGCGAGATTCACATCAACTGCACGTGGCCAAGTATTTCGGCAACCCACACCCTCGGTTGATGGGCGCTAGCATGTCGTTATGGGGGTTACGGCGGGACGGCAGCGAGTTCGCGGCTGAAATCAGTCTCAATCCTTTGTCCGTTCCCGAAGGTCTCCACGTCCTGGCGGCCATTCACGACGTGAGCGATTACCGGCGGATACAACAGACATTGGAACGGGCCACGGTCGAGTTGGAACGGCAGGTCGCGGCGCGTAACGCGGAGTTGCTGCAAGCCAACGCCGAGTTGCGCCAGCAAATCGCCGAACGCGCGCAAGCCGAAGCGGCCTTGCGGGAGGCCGAGGCGCAGTATCGCCAACTGGTCGAAAACCAGCCCGATCTGATCTGTCGGTTTTTGCCGGATACCACGCTGACCTTCGTCAACGCCGCCTATGCCGGTTTCTTTGCTCGCCAGCCGGAGGAATTGATCGGCCAACGGTTTATCGAATTCCTCAGCGCGGAGCAGCGGGCCGAGGTGTGGGAGCAACTGGCGGCCTTCACCCCGGCGGCGCCCGCGCGCCAATACGAGCACCAGACGCTCCGGGCGGACGGGGTCGCCCGCTGGCATTTGTGGCACGATTTCGCGCTTTTCGACGACCGGGGCAAGGTCACCGGCTTTCAATCGGTCGGCGTGGATATCACCGAGCGCAAGCGGGCGGAGGAGGTGTTGCTTAAGGAATCTCAGTTCCGCCGCGCAATCATCGAGCGCGCCGCCGAGGGTTTGTGTGTGTGTCACAACATCCCGGAGTTTCCCTATGTGCGGTTCACCGTCTGGAATCCGCGCATGGAGGAAATTACCCGCTACACCATGGAAGAAATCAACCGCTGGGGCTGGTATCAGTCGCTCTACCCGGATGCGGAAGTCCGAGAGCACGCACAGGCGCGCATGGCCCGCATGCGCCAGGGCGACGATCTGATGGGCGAGGAATGGGAAATCACTCGAGCGACCGGCGAAAAGCGCATGGTTTCCATTTCCACCTCTGTTGTGGAAGACGTGGCCGATTCGGTGCACGTGCTCGCCCTGATTCACGATACCACCGAGCGCAAGCGGGCCGAGGAGGCGCTGTTTGAAGCCAAGGAACGGGCCCAGGTCACGCTGCATTCCATCGGCGACGCAGTGATCACTACCGATGCGCGCGGTATGGTGGACTACCTGAACCCGGTGGCGGAGGCGCTCGCCGGCTGGACCACGGCCGAGGCCCAGGGGCGGCCCCTGAGCGAAGTCTTCCAGATCGTCAACGAGCAAACCCGCCAGCCGGCGCCCGACCCGGTCGCGCGCTGTCTCCGGGAAGGGAAAATCATGGGGTTGGCCAACCACTCGATCCTGATCGGTCGCCACGGGCAGGAATACCACATCGACGATTCGGCGGCGCCGATTCGCGGGCGGGACGGTCAGGTGTTGGGCGCGGTGCTGGTGTTTCACGACGTCACCGAGAACCGCCAACTGGCCCGCCAGTTGGAGTACGACGCTACCCACGACGCTCTCACCGGACTGATCAACCGGGCGGAATTCGAGCGGCGGCTGGAGCGGGCGCTGGCCAGCGCCCGGCAGTACGGCGCCCGGCACGCGCTGTGTTATCTCGATCTGGATCAGTTCAAGGTGGTCAACGACACCGCCGGGCACGCGGCGGGCGACGAACTGCTGCGCCAAATCAACGCCATTCTGGGGGGCATGTTCCGCGAGCGCGATACCCTGGCCCGGATCGGCGGCGACGAGTTCGGCCTGTTGCTGGACAACTGCCCGCTGGACCGCGCCCAGTTCATCGCTCAGGCCGCGGTGGGAAACATTCGCGACCACCGCTTCCATTGGGAGGGCCGCGCCTATCAAATCGGGGCCAGCATCGGCTTGGTGCCCATCACGGCGGAGACGCAAAACACCGCCCAACTGCTCACCCAGGCCGATGTCGCCTGCTATATCGCCAAGGAAATGGGCCGCAACCGCGTCCATCTTTACCAGCAGGAGGATCGTGAAACCACCCAGCGTCACGGCGAAATCCTGGGCGCGGCGGGCTTACGGGACGCGCTGGAGCAGGGCCGGTTTCGGCTGCACTATCAACCCATCGTGCCCCTGACCGCGCTCGACCCCCGCCCGGTCCGCCACGAGGCCCTGCTCCGCGTGGCCTACAAGAGCAGCCCGGACGAAATCAGCGAACTGGTGCTGCCGGCGGCCTTCATTCCCGCCGCCGAACGCTACGGCCTGATGGGCGCCATCGACCGCTGGGTGATCGAGACGGCGTTCCGCGAGTACGCGGCCGGAATCGGGAAAACCGGCGCCAAAATCGCCATCAATCTGTCCGGCAATTCCCTCAGCGACGAAACCCTGCTCGGCTTCATCGAAACCCAGTTCGCCGAACACGACTTCCCACCGGAACGAGTATGTTTCGAGATTACCGAAACTGCCGCCATTCAGAACCTGCGTCACGCCACCGACCTGATGGCGACGCTCAAACGCCGCGGCAGTCAGTTGGCCCTGGACGATTTCGGCAGCGGCCTGTCCTCGTTCCACTACCTCAAGACCCTGCCGGTCGACTACTTGAAGATCGACGGCAGCTTCGTCAAGGACATGATCGAGAATGCCCGCGATGGCGCCCTGGTGGCGGCCATCAACCAGATGAGCCACACTTTGGGGATCCAAACCATCGCCGAATACGTCCATAGCCAAGCCATCGTCGAACGCTTGCGCGAGATGGGCGTCGATTATGCGCAAGGCTATTTCTTCGGTCAGCCCAGGCCCTGGGGCGAGCAACCGTGAATGCCGCCGCGACTCGGTGCTCTTTCGGGCGGCTACGCCGCCGTTGCGGCGAGAGCGGCGCGGCTACCCGATTGGCCCAAATTTTCCGCGGAAAATCCTCGGCCCTTAGCCCTCGTGCTTGGGGCCTTCCGGCAGCACCGGCTTCATCCGCTCGCCGAGCCGGGCTTCCGGTCCTTGCTCGCCGAGCCGCTGGCGATAGATGGCGGCGTACTCCATGATCCGCTGCACGTAGCTCCGGGTTTCCTGGTAGGGAATGGTTTCGGCCCAGACATC
>JAVMKH010000130.1:2739-18535 GCA_031732935.1 Candidatus Contendibacter sp. | reverse complement strand
ATTCGCGGGTGCGGGCGAACCCCTCGATCCGCTCCACCAGCACCCGCCCGTACCAACTTCGGTCGTAGATGGTGACCCGGCCGGCGCGCGGAAGGTGTCGCCAGAACCGCCACAGATAGTTGTGGGCGGCCTCCTCGTCAGTGGGCGCGGCGATCTGGATGACCTGATAGTCGCGAGCGTCCAGCGCGGCGGTGACGCGGCGGATGCTGCCACCCTTGCCGGCGGCGTCCCAGCCCTCGAACACCAGGAGGGTCGAAACCTTGCGCTCGCGCGCCGCGCGCTGTAATTGGTTGAGTTTGGCCTGGTAACGCTTCAATTTCGCGTCATAGTCGTCCTTGACCACAGTCTTTCCCATGTCCAGCCGCGACAGGATGGTCACCGGTGGCGGACTATCCGTGTCCGCCGCCACCTTGGGCGGTTGGGCCCTGGCGTCGCCGTTGCCCGCGCCAGACGCGGCTTTTGCTTCTTCCAGCCGAAACCGGATCGCATCGCGGATGACGGTCGCCACGGCGACGCCGCGATACCGCTCGTCGTAACCCTCAACGATCTTCCACGGCGCCAGCCCAGTGCTGGTCTTCATGATCGTCCGCTCGGCGGCGGCGACGAACTGGTCGTACAATTCCCAATGCCGCCAATCGCGCTTGGAAATCCGCCAGTGCAGCAACGGATTCTTTTCCAGCTTGCGCAGCCGTTCCTTCTGCGCGTCCTTGGACAGGTGCATCCAGAACTTTAGAATCAGCGCGCCGTCGTCGGCCAAGGTCTTTTCGAAGGTCTTGATCCGCTCCAGCCGCTCATCGAACTCGGCCAGGGTGGTATGGCCATAGACCTGATCGAGAATCGGCATCGAATACCAGGAACTGAGAAACAGCGCCATTCGCCCCTGGGGCGGCAATTCGCGCCAGAATCGCCAGTATTCGGGCCGGTCGCGCTCCTCGTCGGACGGCTCGCCGAAGGCGCGGGCCACCAGCCAGCGCGAATCCAGCCACTCGTGCAGCTTGTTGACCGTCTCGCTCTTACCGGCGCCGTCCACCCCGGCGAACACCACGATCACCGGGAAATCGGCCTTGCGCAATTCCATCTGCGTCATCAACAGCTCCTCCCGCAACCGGGGAACCCGTTGGTGATAGTCCTCCTTGGGCAGCTTGCGTTGCAGTTCGGCGGTTCTGAACATCCAGGCTCCTTAGACACAAAACATGGGGAAATGCGTGGGTTTGGGGCGCGGGATCGATTGCGGCCCGGCGGTTTATGCTAATCTTAATCTGGTTGACCGATAGACGCTCGACTCTCCCGCCCGAACCGGGACGGTTTCCGACTGCTCTCGACAGCAATTCGGGCTTCACACGATAACGAAGGAGAACCTCATGAAGTGGCGGCTCTTGGCCAGTCTGGTTCCGATGACGCTCATGTTGGCCGGCCCCGCGTGGGCGGACATCTACGCTTTCGTGGACGGCAACGGCGTTCGGCACCTCAGCAACGTCCCCAACGATCCCCGCTACAAACTGGTGATGCGCACGCCGGCCTACCGCAAGGACGCTTCCCAAACCTCCAGCTTCGCCCCGACCAATCTCTACAGTCCCAACTCCGCTGTCTTCGCCCCACGCGGCGGCTACACCGCCGCGCCACTCGGTTATACCGCGCCACGCGCCACGCGCCGCCTGTCTCGGGTTAACGAAGGCAATCGCCAGCGTTTCACTTCCGACATCAACCGCATCGCGGCGCAGCACCGCCTGGAACCGGCGTTGTTGCACGCTGTCATCAGCGCCGAGTCCTCCTACAATCCCTGGGCGGTGTCGCCCAAGGGAGCCATGGGGATGATGCAGTTGATGCCCGGCACCGCCGACCGGTTCGGCGTCAACAACCCCTACGACCCCATCGCCAACATCGACGGCGGCGCCCGCTATCTGCGCTGGCTGCTCGACCAGTTCAACGACACCCGGCTGGCGGTGGCGGCCTACAACGCCGGCGAGGGGGCTGTGCAAAAATACGGCAACCAGATTCCACCCTATCGGGAAACCCAGGGCTACGTGGTCAAGGTTCTGGATTACTACCAGCAATACCGAACCGGTGGCGGCCTGTACGCCGCGAGCACCAGCGGTATGAGTCCGCTGGCGATGAACGGCGGTTATTACGGGAATCGCAGCTACTACGGAAACGGCGGTTATTACGGGAGTGGTTCCTATCCACGAAGCGCCAACGTTACCGTGATCACTCCCCGCCGAGGCAACCAGCCCGCCAGCTTGACCAATGTTCCCGCTTCATCCGGTTCAACGTCGCTGCCGCGCCCCTATCTGCAACCGACCGGTGGACGGATCATCGTTGGCGCCAGCGGCGGCAATCGCGGTCCCAGCCGACCCCCGGTCCAGGTCAGTTTGCCGGTCAATTCCACCCAGCCCGTCAACGTTCCCCTGTTCGCGGGCAACGACCGGTAATCGAAAGGCATGCATCCACCCCGCTCCCCACGCGGCGCACGCTACTTGCATCCAACCGCCGCGTCCCAGCGGCCAGTGGCGCGACGCGGATGGTGGGGAGCGATGCTGGCGGTTGCGCTCGCTCTTGGCCTCGGTGGCGACGTGAGCGCGACCGAATCGCCGCCGGCCTGGCGTGAGGCATTCCTGGCCGCCGAGCGGTCGTTGCGCGACGGCGTCGCCGTGGACCTCGCTCCACTGCGAACCTACCCGCTCTACCCCTACCTGCGTTATCAGGACCTCGCCCGCCGCCTGTCGGAACTGCCCGCCGACGAGGTCCGGGAATTCCTGCGCGATCATGCTGACTCACCCCTGGCCGTTCGGCTGCGCGGCGCCTGGCTGCGCCAACTCGTCGCGGTCCGGCGTTGGAACGACTATTTGCGGGATTTCACCCCGACCCGTGACGCTGAACTCGACTGTTGGCAACGGCAAGCCCTGCTCGCGACCGGCCAGGACGAGGCGGCGCTGCGTGATTTCGCCGCGCTGTGGCTGCGGGGCGCCGCATTGCCCACCGCCTGCGATCCGGTCATCGCCGCCTGGCGTGCTCGAGGCGAACCCACGCCGGAACGGCTCTGGCAACGCTTCGCCATGGCGATGGAAAACAACAATCCCAAGCTGGCGCGCGCCCTGCGCGCGGCCATGCCCGCCACCGACCAGGCACTGGCCGATGCGTGGCTGGGCATTGCCGAAAATCCCTCCCTGACCCTGAGCGCGGGCTTGCTCAATCCCAACGATCCGCGCGCCGCCGTGATCCTGAGCGACGGGCTGGAACGCTGGGGTCAACGCAACGCGCTCGACGCGGCGGCGGCCCTGGATACCCTCAAAACACGCACCCCGGCCCTGACTCCTCACCTAGTCGAGGTGGAACGGCGGCTGGCGTTATGGCTCGCCAGCGACTATCCCCCAAGCGCGCTGGAGCGGCTAGCGGCTCTGCCGGACAGCGTGGTCGACCGCGACGTGGCGGAATGGCGGGTGCGGGTTTGCCTGCGCCAAGGCAATTGGAACGCGGTCCTAAGCTGGCTGGACCGCCTGCCCACGCCGGAACGGGACAGCCCGCGCTGGCGCTACTGGCGCGGCCGGGCGCTGGAGATGCTGGACCGGGCCGAGGACGCCAAGCTGGTTTATCGGACCATCGCCGGTCAGCGCGACTATCACGGCTTTCTGGCCGCCGACCGGCTCGGCGTCCCCTACGCCATCGCCAGCACTCCGCTGGAAATCCCGGTCACCGAATTGGATGCCCTGCTCGGGCAATCCCCGGGCTTACAGCGGGCGCGGGAATTGTACATCCTGGGTCGGGAGTCGGACGCTGACGCCGAATGGCGGCAGACCATCCACGGCTTCGACCGCCCGATGCTGCGCCAGGCCGCGCTCCTGGCCCAACGTTGGGAGTGGCACGGCCAAGCCATTGCCACCATCGCGCGGGCCGAGCACTGGGACGATCTGGAGCTGCGGTTTCCGCTGGCCTATCGCGATGGGGTGGTCAATCAGGCGCGCGCCGGCGCGCTGGACCCCGCTTGGGTCTACGCCATCATCCGGCAGGAAAGCGGCTTCCGGCCCACCGCCCGCTCGCCGGTGGGGGCGCTGGGATTGATGCAGATCATGCCCGCCACCGGTCGGCAAATCGCCGGGGAATTGCGAGACGCCACGGCCGACGATCCACCCCTGCTGCAACCCGATACCAACATTCGCTACGGTGTCCACTATCTGCGGCGGATGCTGGATCGCTTGCAGGACAACCCAGTGCTGGCCACCGCCGCCTATAACGCCGGCCCCACCAAGGTCGCCCGCTGGTTGCCGGCCACCACCGCCGTGCCGGCCGACGTCTGGGCGGAAACCATTCCCTACCGCGAAACGCGGGCCTACGTGCAACGGGTCATGGAATACGTCGCCATTTACCAGCGCCGCCTGGATGCGCCAGAACCGCGGTCCACCCTCAGCGCCCGGATGAAGGTGGTACTGCCGGAAGGCGCGAGGAGCGAGGGCTAGCTGCTCATCCCATCCGAATAAAACCGATAGTTGTTCCGCCCCTGATCCTTGGCATGATGGAGCGCGGTATCGGCGCTCTTCAACAATGCCTCCATGCTAGCTCCATCGCGGGGAAACAAAGCGATGCCCATGCTGCAACCGATGGAAACCTCGGTGCCCTCGACCGTGAACGGCTGGGCCAGCACAGTGAGAATTCGTTGCGCGACCCGGGCCACATCGTCGACCTCGCTGACATCGGCCAACAAAACGACGAATTCGTCTTCACCCAGTCGCGCCAGTAAATCCTGAGGCAAGAGCGTTTCCGGCCGCGCGATACCGATATGGTCGTTGTCGCGCAGGCTGTTCCGCAACCGGCGGGCCGTTTCCCGCAGCATCGAATCACCCGCCCGATGACCCAGGGAATCGTTAATGCGTTTGAACTGATCCAAATCGAAGAACAGGACCGCCAGCATTCGGGAGCGCAAACGGGCGGTCTCGACCGCTTCCCGCAAACGCTCTTGCAGCATCGCTCGATTGGGCAACTGGGTCAGATCGTCGTAATGAGTCAGAAAGCGAACGCGCTCCTCGGTCTGCTTACGGGTCGTGATATCCTCGCGCAGCCAAACGAAATTCGTGATCGCACCGTTTGAATCGCGAATGGCCGAAACATGCGCCGCTTCCCAGAAAAACTCGCCGTCCTTGCGGCGATTGCATAATTCGCCCTGCCAAACGCCGCCGGTGGCGATGGCCTGCTGCAACCGCTGATACTCCTTCGCGTTCAAGGTGCTGGTCTGGAGAAAATAGAGAGTATTGCCGCGAATCTCCTCCAGGGAGTAGCCGCTGACCTGGCTAAATCGGGGATTGGCGTACTCGATGATGCCATGGGTGTCGGTGATCAAAATGGAAATGGGGTTGCGCTCGACCACCCAGGACAGCTTGCGCATGGTCTCCTCGGTCTGGCTAGCGCGCAGGATATACCGAACCCGATGATGCAGAACCAACCACTGGATCGGCTTGGTAATGAAGTCGGTGGCCCCCACTTCGTAAGCGCGCTCGATGGATTCGACGTCGTCAAGGCCCGTGACCAGGACGATGGGGCAATACTGCCCACCGGGCAATTGCCGCAGCGCCTCGCAAACGGCGAAGCCATCCAGCCCCGGCATCACCACGTCGAGCAACACGATATCGGGCTGTTTGTGCTGGAACGTCACTAAGGCCTGCTCGCCGTCACTGGCCTCCACCACGGCGAATCCACCCTGCCGCAACGCCGCGCCGGCCAGCAGGCGTTGCCCGTCGTCATCGTCCACCACGAGAATCAGGGGCTGATTTCGCAGCGGATTCACGTTTCGTGCTCCGAAAGTTCTTGCCGCAGAAGGGTTCGCGCGGCGACGAACTCCTGTTCGATTGCGGCGATTTGTCCAGTGGAATCCGCGCCGCGCTGGTGACCAGTCCGCGATTCCAACTCCCAGCATAAATCGTGCAGTTTCATCGCGCCAACATTGGCGCTACTGGATTTCAAGCTGTGCGCGGCGGCGCGCACCGCCTCGTCATCGTCGGCGACGACGGCCTGTCGCATTCGCTCGACGAGCGCCGACGCTCCCTGCAGATACAATCCGATCAGGCGGGCCACCAAGCCGGTGGCGCCATCCCGTTCGAGCGCTCGGATCTTGTCCAAAACACCCTGATCGATGCTCGGCTTTGAAACGGCGTCCGCCGATGGAGTCGCGTGGGGAAGGGAAGACGGTGACGCCACCGATGGCTCGTCCCCCGCTGGCGACTGGAGCGGCGCGGGCAGCCAGCGGTTCAGAACCGCCGCCAGTTCTTTCCGCGTGAAGGGCTTACTCAGGTAATCGTCCATGCCGACGGCCAGGCAATGGTCCCGATCACCGCTGATGGCATGAGCGGTCAAGGCCACGATCGGCAGGCTCTTGACCGATTGTCCGTTTTCCCTCAGCCGCCGCTCGCGCTCGCGAATGAGCATCGTGGCCTGGAATCCGTCCATGACCGGCATTTGACAATCCATCAAGACCAGGTCGCAATCGTGCCGGTCCAGGAACTCAAGCGCTTCCTGACCATGGTCGGCCACCTCCACCGTGCAACCGAGGTGCGCGAGCATCAGCTTGGCCACTTCCTGATTCACCGGGTTGTCCTCGACCAGCAGCACTTGAACGTCCCGCCGGGTCAGGACCGGCTCCGCGCGCTCCGGCGACCGCGCGCTGGTCTCGCCGCCGAGCAACGCGCGCAGGCACTGCCGCAGCGGAATCCTGCGCACCGGTTTGGGCAACTGGCTGATTCCCGCTCGCCGCGCCGATCGGTCCGACGTCTCTAACAAACCCAGCGAAGTCAACAGGAGCAACTGGATACCTCGCCACCGGGGATCGGCATCAATCGCCTGCGCCAGTTCCAACCCGCTCATTTCGGGCATCGTCTCATCCAGCAGCACGAGCGTGTAGGGATCGTCGCCAGCCTGGACGCTCCGCAGGCTGGCCAAGGCTTCGCGACCGCTGGCGACCGCGGCGACGCGCGTCCCCCAGGCTTGCAACTGGCGGCACAGAATTTCGCGGCTGGTGGGGTTGTCGTCCACGATCAACAGGCGCGCTCCTTGCGGAATGCCGGAATCTTCCGGCGGCGCCAAACTCTCCACGCGCGGCAATCGGAGGGTCACTTCGAACGCCGAGCCCTGACCCTCGCTACTGCGCACCGCGATGGCGCCTCCCATCAGTTCCACCAGTTGCTGGGCAATGGCCAAGCCCAGGCCGGTCCCGCCAAACCGGCGGGTCATCGAACCGTCGGCTTGGTCGAAGGCGTTGAAAATCCGCTTCTGCAAGCGAACCGGAATGCCGATGCCGGTATCGCGGACCTCGAAACACAGCACGCATGTGGCGGGCGTCGCCTCCAGCACCGCGACGCGAACCACGACCTCGCCCCGCTCGGTGAACTTGACCGCGTTGCCCACCAAATTGGTCAGCACTTGGCGCAATCGCGCCGGATCGCCCCGAACCGCGACGGGTTCCAGCGGCAGATCGCACAGCAATTCCAGGCCCTTGCGCTGTGCGCGCTCGGCGAACAGGGCCACCACTCCCTCGACTATTTCCAACGCTTCGAAGTCGATCTTCTCCAATTCAAGCTTGCCCGCCTCGATCTTGGAAAAGTCCAATACATCGCTGATGATGTCCAGCAGACTCGCTCCGGATTGCTGGATCAGCTCGGCGAAGCGCCGCTGTTGGGGTTGCAGTCTGGTCGCCAGCAGCAGTTCGACCATGCCCAGCACGCCGTTCATGGGCGTGCGGATTTCGTGACTCATGTTAGCCAGAAATTGCGATTTCGCCTGGTTGGCCGCCTCGGCCCGCTCCTTGGCCACGTTCAGCTCCTGAACCAGGATTTTCAGTTCCATGTTGGCGGACGAAAGATCGTGGGTGCGGGCGGTGATCTTGGCTTCCAACTGAGTGTTGGAGTGCGCCAGTTCAGCGTCGCGCCGCTGGATTTGCGCCAGCATGTCGTTGAAGCCGTCCACTAGCGTCCCCAACTCGTCCTCGCTGGCGCGCGTCACCCGAACGGCGTAATCGCGGGTGCCGGCGATTTCGCTCATGGCCGCCCGCAAGCGCAGGATCGGTTCCGAAATCACCGCTTGAAACCGCGCGGCCAGCAGCGCCGCCAGCGCCAGTGACGCCAGCAACAATCCGGCGAGAATCGCGTAATAACGGCTCAGATTTTCGCCCAGATCCCGCATATCCGAATAGATTTCGACATGACCGAGCATCTGACCATCCTGTTGAATCGGCGCCTTGACCACCAACATTCGACCCTGGACACCAAGCAACTCGGCCTCATTGAAATCCTCTTGCTCGGTGGCCATCGTCCCTTGTTGTCCGGATTCGCTTTCCAGTTCCTCGCGCCATTTCAGCAGCCAA
Source organism: Candidatus Contendibacter sp. (assembly GCA_031732935.1). GTDB lineage: Bacteria > Pseudomonadota > Gammaproteobacteria > Competibacterales > Competibacteraceae > Contendibacter. The sequence continues at coordinate 10,194 of JAVMKH010000130.1, read as the reverse complement.
GCCCGTTGTTGATCGGTCAACCCAGCCGCCCGATATTCGGCCAGTATCTTTTCCTGGGAATCGTCGACAACCGCATAGGGCACATCGGGCTTGGCGCGCAGCACCGTCAGGTTTTGCTCGATGGCCTTGAGATCGTTGAAGAGGAGAGCGGAAGCGGTGTTGGCGCCGATTACGTTGGCCAGCGTCAAAAGCTGCGCCTGGGCCATCTTGCGCTGGGAATAGGTTTCGTTGACGGCCAATAGCACTCCCATCACCGCCAACACCAAGGCGTTGGTGAGCAACATGACCGCTATCAGCTTGGTTCTTACCGAAAGCCTGGCAAAGGTGATCATCAAGGCGTTCCGCCGTTCTGTTCCACGATGGAGGCTAGCTTGAGCAATTGGGAGCTTAACTTGAGATTGGCCTGCCGGGCGGTCGTCAAGTTGATGTCGAAACGGATGCGTTGGCCGGCCTCAACCAGGCCGATCATGCCGCCCGCTCGGGCGAAATCGCCGATGTCGCTCACGGTCAGGACCGGCAGGCGCGCGAGTTTGGCCAGCACGGTCTTGAATTGCCCTTGCTCGATGCGGCCGATGAACACGATATGACAGCGGTCGAGGCCCGTCATCGTCGGCAGGTGGCGCACTTCCACCGGATGGTTTTCCACTCTTTTCCCGGAAAGCATGGCCAGCGCGTCGCCAAACGGATTGGCGCCGGCGATGCAAATCCACAGCGGCGCGTCATCGCTGGCGAACGCCTCTGAAGGCCACTCCACGAATTTGGCGAAATTGTACAGATAAGCCGCCTTGACGGCGTATTCGTCGAATTCGGCCGCCCAAACCTTGCCCAGCAACAACCCGCCCAAAAAAAGATGAGTCAAGATCGCCAACCTCCAGCGACACGAAACCGTCGGGCGACGCTTGGCGGTCAGCCTCCTGCCTCCGCTCCCGTCCACGGTGGAGGCGGGCGATCTCGCGAGCGGGTCTATCGGAAATTCCATCTCGCCTGACCATAGATACTGCGTTCCACTTCGACCGGGAACGTGTAGGCTTCCTGGACATATTCCAAGTGGTTCCCGTCCAACAAGTTGGCGCCCACCAGGGACAGTTCCAAATCCTTGCGGGGACGCCACCCCAAACGCAGAGTCAGTGCGGAATAAGGATCGGCTTCCACATTTCCGTAAGGAGAAAAAGTACGCAGCGCCCCATCCCGATGGACATAGCGCCACCACACATCGAAATCGAGGTTATCCTGGACATTCCAGGACGAGAGCAGGGAGATCTGATTCAAAGTGCCCGAATTAAAGAGCGGCTCCCCACTGCTTCCCTGGATATCCTGATGCAAATAGGAATAGGCGAGTTGCAAGCGCCAATCCTGGGTCGGACGCCAATCGGCCGCCAGTTCGAATCCGTAGTTATGGCCCGCCCCCACGTTTTGCAATTCCAGGGGCACCACCAGATACGGCGGGAAAGTGCGCGTTTCGGGAAACGGCGCTCCCGGAACCGAGGCGATAATTTGGTCGTAGTCGTTGTAGAAAGCCGCCGCGTCCACGGAAAAGCGCTCCGACCACCGGGAGCGGTAGCCGATTTCGTAGGCAACGAGGTTCTCGGATTGCAGGTCTTCGGTACTGAAAATCGAGAAGAGCGTCGGCAGATTGCCGGTGAGCGGCGAGGGCGGCAAGACGAACAGATTGACCCGCGAATCCCCCTCACCGCGCGAGGGAGTGCGGACGGATCGGGATACCGCCGCCCACAACCGATGGTCGGAATTCAGAGTCCACAACATCCGGATGCTGGGTTGCCATTCCCAACCACTGAAATCGTTGTGTTCGACCTTGAGTCCGACGATCAAGCGCAATTGCTCCGGAATCAGCTCCGCTTGATCCTGCACGAAGGCGCTGAAGAGTTGCGTGGTCAACTGGCTGGGTTTGACGGAACTGAACAAGGTATCGGTGAATTGATCGGAATCGCGCCGGTAACCCAGGCCCCAGACGATGGCCTGCCGATCGGTCAGCGCGAAATTGTGCTGAAAATCCAGATCGAAGGTACCGGAGTCGGCGATGTAAAGGGGATCGTCGCGCTTCGCGTACTGATAATACGCTTGCAGACCCATCCCCGACGTGGCGGAGTATTGCCGTTCCCAGCGGGCCTGCACGCTGCCGCCCGAAGCCGTGACCGGCGACAATCGCGGTTCGGCATACGGTGGGGCGAGCGTGGGCAACGTGTAATTCTGATCGAAATTCCCGTCGTACACGTCGCCCTGCACCGCGACCGTGTCCCGGGCCGAGGGCATCCAGTCCAGCCGGAATCCGCCCCGCCCCATCCGCCAGTCGTCGCCCGCGTTACCACCGGTCGCGGCGGTGGTTTGCCCGTCGCGGTCGGTGAATTGCCCATAAATCCGATATTGCGCGCTGTCGCCCAGCTTGCCGCCATAGCGAACCCCGGCGATGGTTCGTTCCTCGTTGCCGGCGGTCAGCGTCGCCAATCCGCCTTCGGTATCCTTGCTATTCCTGGTGATGATGTTGATCACGCCGTTGACCGCGTTGGCGCCCCACAGGGCGCCTCCCGGTCCACGCACCACCTCGATGCGCTCGATGTCGGGCAGAAACAAATCTTGTATTTCCCAATACACCCCGGAAAACTGGGTGTTGTACACCGTGCGGCCATCGATCAGGACCAGTAACTTGTTGGCGAAGCGGCCGTTGAAGCCGCGAATGGTAATGGCCCAGCGGCTGGAATCAATGCGCGCCACCTCCACGCCGGGCGCGAGCCGCAGCGCCTCCATCACGTTGGTCGCTCCCGACCGGCGAATGTCGTCGGCGGTGATGACGAAAACCGCCGACGCCGTGTCTTGCAAGGCTTGTTCCACCTTCGCCGCGGACACTACCTTCACCTGCATCAGGTCCTCGATGCTGAACCCGGTCAAATCAGGCGTGGTGGCGACGGCCGAACCGGCCAACAGGCCCAGGCCGACCGGAAAAACCCGCCGAAATAGTACATTACTCATTGATTTATTTAATATTAAATTTCAAAAATGGCATCCAGCGACTTTCGCGCCAGGATATAACGAGGCCACCCCAAGCCGAAACTCTCAAGCGTTATCCATTATCCTTTCTAGCTCGCTTCGCCAAACGTGATCCCTCGCAATCCCTTGCCGCTCCCGGTCATTCCTGCCCATTATGGTAACCAACTTACCCAATTTCGAAACCCAGCTTGAGCCCGAGGGTCGCGCGAAAATCCCTTCCCCGTTCGCGGGAGAGAGATCGAGGCAAGAGTGCGGTTTTCCCGCTTGGCGGGCTCGTCAAAGGTTGTACAATCGGCAACCCAACGCTGAACCGCCCTAAACCTGCCCATGACTCGCTCCACCATCGTAGGCGAATAGGCCATCCAAACCCATGACCATTCGCAATCTTGACGCACTCTTCAAACCGGACACGGTCGCCCTGATTTGTAACGGTGGCCATAACGAGGAAATCATCGCCCGCAACCTAATGGGCAGCGGTTTCAAGGGGCCGATCATGCCAGTGGACGCCAAACGCATCGCGCTGGCCGGCGCCCTTGCCTACCGTGACATCGCCAGTTTGCCGCTACCCCCGGCCTTGGCCATCATTACCCGACCGTTGCGGGAAGCACCGACGCTGATTCGGGAATTGGGCGAACGCGGCGCCCGCGCGGCGCTGCTGGTCAGCGACGCCCGCAATCTGCCGCTCGCCGAGCGCGCGGCCCTGGGGCAAGCCATCCTGGACGCGGCCCAACCCTATTTATTACGGGTACTGGGCCCCGGCTCCCAAGGCTTCAATGTCCCCCGCTCCAATCTCAATGTCAGTCTGGATCGTCAGCCGCTTCTGCCCGGCGAGATCGCCCTGATCACCGAATCCGGCACCATCGGGCAAACCGCCCTCGACCTGGGTAATCATCACGGCTTCGGGTTCAGCCATCTGATCCATCTGGGCGACAGCCTGGACGTGGACCTGGCCGACGTTCTCGATTATTTGGCCGGCGATTACCACAGCCGGGCGATCCTGTTGTACCTGGAGCGCATCGGCGACGCCCGCAAATTCATGTCGGCGGCGCGGCGCGCGGCCCGCGTCAAACCGGTCGTCGTGCTGAAACCGCGCCGCTACCCCGAGGAGCCGGATGATGCCGTCTATGCCGCCGCCTTTCGCCGCGCCGGTCTGCTGCGGGTGGACGACAGCGAGGAATTCCTGCAAATGATCGAAGTGCTGAAAGTGGCCAAGCAGGTCCGCAACGACCGGCTGGCCATTCTAAGCAACAGTTCCAGCATGAGCCTGCTGGCGACCGATACCTTGTATCAATTTGGCGGGCGATTGGCGCAATTTTCCGAACCGACCCAACAGGGGTTGGAACCCCTGATCGAATCCAGCGCCCTGCCCAATCCGGCCGACCTGGGTGACCAGGCCGACGCGGCGGTCTACGGTCGCGCGCTCGATCTGGTGCTCGCCGACCCCGGCGTGGATGGCGTGCTAGTCATCAAAACCCCCAGCGCCCTCGGCAACACGACCACGGTGGCCGATACCCTGATCCAGCGCCTTTCCACCAGCCGTCACTGCGTCATCGCCAGCTTCCCCGGTCCCCGGACCGGCGCGGATGCGCGCCAGCGGTTATTGGAACGGCGGGTGCCAACCTACGAAACCGCCAGCGCCGCCGTACGCGCATTCATGCGAATTGTGCAGTACAAACGCAACCAGGCGCTACTGATGGAAACCCCCCCCTCGCTGCCGGAGGAATTCACCCCCGATGTCGCGGCGGCGCGGACCCTCATCGCCCGGGCGCTGAACGATGGCCGCGGCGGCCTGAACGAATACGAGGCGATTCAACTCCTGGCCACCTACGGCATCCCCGTGGCGGAAACTCGGCTGGCGCGTTCCCCGGACGAGGCCGCCGCCATGGCCGCGCAACTGCGTCCGCTGGTCGCCTTGAAGATCATGACGCCCGAAGCGGTCACCCAACCACGGGTCGGAGGGGTGGCCCGTTATATTGGCAGCCCGGATGCGGTGCGGCAGGCGGCCACCACGATGCTGACGCAGTTGCGCGAGGTGGCGCCGGCGGCCCGGTTCAATGGCTTCGTGCTCCAGCCGGTGGTGGCCCGCGAGGGCGCTTACAAATTGACCGTGGGCGTGCGCGCCGGCGGGGGGTTCGGACCGGTGATTTACTTTGGCCAGGGCGGCGCCGAAACCGAGGCCATCGACGATCTGGCCTATGGCTTGCCGCCACTCAACCTGCACCTGGCCCGCGAGATGATGGCGCAAACCCGGATCTATCAGCGGCTGCGCTACAGCCTGTTGCGCCGCGCCAATCTCAACGCCCTGGCGCTAACCCTGGTCAAGGTCTCGCAAATGGTCGTCGACCTGAACGAACTGGCCGAACTGGATATCAATCCGCTATGGGCCAATGCCCGAGGCGTGGTGGCGCTGGACGCCCGGGTGCGACTGACGCCGACCGCCAACATTTCGACCCAGCGTCTGGCGATCCGCCCCTACCCCAAGGAGTTGGAGGAGACCATCGTTTTGTCCAACGGCAGGGAATTGCTGCTGCGCCCGGTCTTGCCCGAGGACGAGCCGGCCCTTCAGGCGTTGGCGCTACGGGCTTCGCCCGAAGATCTGCAGCGGCGTTTCTTTCAACCCATTCGCGAACTGTCGCACGACCTGGCGGCGACCCTGACCCAAATTGACTATCATCGGGAAATGGCGCTGGTGGCGGTCGGATCTGGCCTGCCTGGCAAGGCCGAGGTGTACGGCATTATCAATCTCAGCGCCGATCCGAACAACGAACGAGCGGAGTACTCCATCCTGATCGACCGGGCGTTGATGGGTCTGGGCCTGGGCAATCGATTGACGCGGCGCATCATCCACTACGCCCGAGCGCGGGGCATCCAGGAAATCTACGGCGAAGTGCTGACGGAAAACAAACCCATGCTGCAAATGAACCGGGCACTGGGCTTTGCCGTCCATAACGACCGGGATGATCCCGGTCTCAAGCACGTCGTGCTGTCACTCCATCACGCTGGTCTGTCCATAGGGTAAATCCATCATGAGCGAGAAGCGTCTTTTGGTCGTCGACGATGAGCCCGAGTTTGGCGAGCTCGTGCGCAAGGTGGCCGTGAGCCTGGGATACGAGGCGCGAGTCACCACCAGTGGCCGCGAGTTTCAGGACGCTTACCACGAACTGCATCCCACCATGATCGTGATGGACATGGTCATGCCCGAGATGGACGGCAACGAACTGGTATTGTGGCTGATGGAGCAACGCTACGCCGCCCATTTGATCATCATCACCGGCTACAGTCCCGACTACGCCAAGGACGCCCGCGTGCTGGCGGAATTCAACGGCCTGCGCTCGGTCACGGCCCTGACCAAGCCGATCGGACTGGCCAAGCTGCGCGAGGCCCTCAACAGTGGGGGCTGAGCGTGGACCGGTCCATCGAACCACAACGGCGGGCTTGCGCGAAACCGGCCTCACTCGCGCCCCAAGGCCTCGACCGGCTTGAGCAGCGCCGCCTTGCGGGCGGGATAAAACCCAAAAAACACTCCCGTTCCCACCGCGAACAGGAACGCCAGCGCGCCGCCGCCGATGACCATGCCCAGCATGATCAGGGCGGTTGCGCAACGCGGCCAGTTCATCGGGATTTAGCCGCGCCACGGTCCGATCCGCCAGCCAGCACCCGCCAGCGCTGGGAGTATCCAAGCCGCCGAGGATGTTCATGAAGGTGGACTGGCCCGACCCCCATGGCCCCATGATCGCCACGAACTCGTCGGGCGCGATGTCGAGATGGATGCGGCGCAGTACCGGCGTCGCGCCGCCGCCCGCCAGCGGATAATCCTTGCTCAGACCGGCGACCCGGATCCGTGGTTCCACGGTCACAGCATCCGCATTCGGAACCCGCCGCCGCTCGCTTCCGTTATCAACGCTGCGCGCGACCGCCACGCCGGAAATCGGCGAACAGATCGCGCTGTTGCGCAGGTTGATGACGACCCGGTCAATCTCGATCCGGGCCAGGTCCAGCGCCGCCGCTTGGGCGGCCGGCACGTTGGCCTTGTTCTGCTTGACCTGGGCCTGGAACAGGGCGGGATCGAGTTCGGCCAACACTTGCCCGTCCTTTACCCAGTCGTTGAAATCGGCGCTGATCGTGAACAATCTGTTTATCTATCGCGACCAGCGGTTGACCGGCCGGTGCCTGTTGGGCAGCCTGTCGCGCTTCCATGTCGCCTGCGGGATCGGTACCGTTGTCAATGCCGCCCTCGCCGATTTCCTGTTCAAGCATGGCGTGGACTGGCGGTTTGCCGGTATCGCTGGCACCGGCGTGGACGCGATGTGGAATTATGTGATGACTTCTCCGTTCACTTGGTCAAGCCGGTCGGCGGTCACCGGGTGAAATCGATCCGTGTGATACTACGGTCGAGGTTGGTAGCCGGTGAGCGGACCGGTGCGAAATGCCAGTCCGGCATATTGCCGATCC
>JAVMKH010000130.1:0-2538 GCA_031732935.1 Candidatus Contendibacter sp. | reverse complement strand
CAGCCCGAAGAAATTGTAGGGCGCGATCAGATAACACCCGATCACGATCAAACCGAATCGGCGCATAACTGGGGCCGGCAAGGCTATCGACGGCGGCCCGTCGAGACCACACGAGGAAGATACCCTGTCCGGCTTGAGAAACACCAGAAGCACGAAGATACCCAAACCCAGCACCACCAAGGCATTACTCATCGCTCCCAGCCAGTAGAGCCAGGGACGCTGTTCCAGCAAGCTGGTTCCATCAGGCAAAAGCAGGTTGCGGAACCCGCCCAGCAGCAGCGGCGATCCAAATTTATACAGGATGAACTCCGCGACGCCTTCCATCCTAGCATCGGCCACCGGCGCCTCGAAGCCGGACAGCCGCCTACCGAGCACGAACCAGAGCACCAGCAGGCCGAGAGGTACCAGAGCGAGCAGGATGCGACGGCGGACGCGAATCGATCCCCATGGCACCAACAGGATTGTCAACAAGCCCCATGTCATAAAGATCATCGCATGGGCGAAGAACAGGGCTGCTCCGAAACTGGCAATCCACGACGCGGAACGGTGCTCGTCGTACCAGGCCAGGAAGGCGAAGAATAACAACAGCCCCAACTGATAGCTGGCGAAGCCATACCAGAAATAGCTCGCCAGGGCGACCACGGCAACCAACAGCGTCAAAACCGCGCCGCGACTGTCCTCGGGCACGAACCGCCGTGCGAACCACCACAACACCCATAACCAACCCGCAAGCATGAGGATCAGAAAGGTCTTACCCGCCATGATCGGATCGAAACCGAGGCAGAGCAGACCTAGCAGAGCCGGCGCCAGACTGTTGGGAATCGGATAAGGGGCAACGATGAAGCCAGCAACGGCGGCGGAATCGGCGATCTTCAACGCCAGAATCTTGCCCTGATACAACCATTCGCCAAAATCGTGAAAGTAGGGTGCCGGCGCTGCGGCGATCACCAGCGCCAAGCTCACAATCAAGCCGACGGCGCACCCATACCCAATCCGGTTAAACCACATTCCGATCATCATCCTCATCGGGCCACATTCTTTCTTGGGTCGAAGGCATCCCGCACCGCCTCGCCGACGAACACCAGCAGGCTGAGCATCAGCGCCACCACCACGAAACCGCTGATCCCCAGCCACGGCGCTTGCAGGTTGTCCTTGCCCTGGCGCAGTAGATCGCCCAGCGACGCCGAACCCGGCGGCAGGCCCAGCCCGAGAAAATCCAGCGCGGTCAGCGCGACGATGGAGCCGGACAGAATGAACGGCATGAACGTCAGCGTCGCCACCATCGCGTTCGGCAAGACGTGCTTAAACATGATCCGTCCGTCGCTCATCCCCAGGGCGCGGGCGGCGCGGACGTAATCGAAATTGCGGGCGCGCAGAAATTCGGCCCGCACCACGCCCACCAGCGAGGTCCAACCGAACAGCATCAGGATGAACAGCAGCGTCCAGAAGCCCGGCACCACAACGCTGGACACGATGATGAGAATGAACAACTGTGGCAGCCCGCCCCAGATTTCCAAAAAGCGCTGGAACAACAGATCGATCCGTCCACCGAAATAGCCCTGCACCGCCCCCGCCGCCACGCCGATTACCGAGGAGGTTAGGGTCAACAACAAACCGAACAATACCGAAAGGCGCAGGCCGTAGATCAATCGCGCCAACACGTCGCGGCCCTGGTCGTCGGTGCCCAGCCAGTTGGCGGCGGAAGGCGGCGCCGGAGCCGGCACCGGCAGATCGTAATTGACCGTGTCGTAGCGGAAGCGGATCGGCGGCCAGAGCATCCAGCCTTGTTCGTTGATGAGTCGCGCCAGATAGGGATCGCGATAATTGGCTTCGGTCGGGAACACGCCGCCGAAATCGATTTCAGCATAGTCCTTGAACACCGGCGCGTAGAACGAACCCCGGTAGGAAACCAGCAAGGGCCGGTCGTTGGCGATAAACTCGGCGCCCAGGCTCAGCCCGAACAGCAGCAGGAACAGCCACAGCGACCACCAACCCCGCCGGTTGGCGCGAAACTGCGTCAGCCGACGCCAAGTCAACGGAGTAAAATGCATCCCGAGGCGCGTCGGCATTGCTCACCCCCCCCGCGCCGCGAAATCAATTCGTGGATCGACCCAATGATAGGTCAGGTCGCTGACCAGGTTCAGCAACAAACCAATCAAGCTGAACATGTACAGCGTCCCGAACATGACCGGGTAGTCGCGCTTGACCACGGCCTCGAAACCCAGCAACCCCAGCCCGTCCAGCGAAAAGATCACTTCGATCAACAGCGAGCCGGTAAACAACATCCCCACCAGCGTCGCCGGAAAGCCGGCGATCACCAGCAGCATGGCGTTGCGAAACACATGCCCGTACAACACCCGCCGCTCGCTCAAACCCTTGGCGCGGGCGGTCATCACGTACTGCTTGTTGATCTCGTCCAGAAACGCGTTCTTGGTCAGCATGGTCAACGAGGCGAAACCGCCGATCACCATTGCCGTCACCGGTAGGGTCAGGTGCCAGAAATAGTCGGCGATCCGCGCCGGCCAACTCAAATCCGCC
>JAVMKH010000129.1:0-3544 GCA_031732935.1 Candidatus Contendibacter sp. | reverse complement strand
GTGGTCGTTTTCCACCTGCACCGCGCCGACCACCCGGCCGTTGCGCTCGGAGGTTTGAATGGCGATGACGCCCTGGCCGCCGCGACCCTTGCGGGGATAGTCATCGACTGGGGTGCGCTTGCCGTAGCCGTTCTCGGTCACGGTCAGCACCGCGCCCTCGGCCACCACGATCAGGGCGATGACCTTCTGCCCCTCGTCCAGGCGGATACCGCGCACCCCGCAGGCCGAACGGCCCATGTCGCGCACCTCGGTTTCGGCGAAACGCAGCGCCTTGCCGGCGTCGGTAAACAGCATGATGTCGCGCTGACCATGGGTCAGTTCCACGTTCACCAGTTGATCGCCCTCGCGCAGATCGATGGCGATGATGCCGCTGGGTCGGGGTCGAGAATATTCCGAAAGCGGGGTTTTCTTGACCGTGCCGTTGGCGGTGGCGAAGAACACATAATGATCGTTGCCAAATTCGCGCACCGACAACACCGCGTTGATCCGCTCGCCCTCCTCCAGCGGCAACAGATTGACGATGGGCTTGCCGCGCGCCGTTCGGCCAGCCTGTGGCAGTTCGTACACCTTCTTCCAGTACACCTTGCCCCGGTTGGAGAAACACAGGAGGGTGTCGTGGGTGCTGGCGATGAACAGTTTGTCCACGAAATCCTCTTCCTTGACCGTGGTCGCCGCCCGTCCCCGCCCACCGCGTTTCTGCGCCCGATACAATGACAGCGGCTGCGATTTGACGTAACCGGCGTGCGACAACGTCACCACCATCGCCTCTTCGTTGATCAGGTCTTCCAGATCGAGGCTTTGTTCGTCGGGCAGGATCGCGGTGCGGCGGGCGTCGGCGTACTGGGCGCGCAATTCGCTCAGCTCGGCGCGGACCACCGCCGTCAATCGCTCCGGTACGGTGAGAATTTCCAAATGGTCCTGGATCCGGCGCAACAGCTCCTGATACTCGTCCAACAACTTTTGCTGTTCCAGGCCGGTCAGCCGGTGCAGCCGCAAATCCAGGATCGCCTGGGCTTGGTTGGGCGACAACCGGTAGCCGGTCGCGCCCAGGCCGAATTCCGTCGGCAAGTCTTCGGGCCGCGAGATGTCCGCGCCGGCGCGCGCCAGCAGGTCGATGACCTGACCCGGCGCCCACGCCCGTTCCAGCAGCGCGGTCCGGGCGGCGGCCGGATCGGCGGCGGCGCGAATCAGATCGATCAGCGGATCGAGATTGGCCAGCGCCACCATCAGGCCCTCGACGATATGGGCGCGCTCGCGAGCCTTGCGCAACTCGAACACGGTGCGTCGCACCACCACCTCGCGGCGGTGGGCCAGAAACGCTTCGATCACCTGCTTGAGATTGAGCAGGCGCGGCTGGCCCTCCACCAGCGCCACCATGTTGACGCCGAACACGCATTGCAGGGCGGTGTGCAGGAACAGATTGTTGAGCACCACCTCGGCTGACTCGCCTCGCCGCAATTCGATATAGATGCGCATCCCGTCCTTGTCGGATTCGTCGCGCAGTTCGGAAATACCCTCAAGCCTCTTGTCCTTGACCAAGTCGGCGATCTTCTCGATCAGCCGGGCCTTGTTCACCTGATAGGGCAGTTCGGTGACGATGATGGCCTGGCGGTTGCGGACCTCGTCGGTTTCGATCTCGGTGCGGGCGCGCATTTGAATCCGACCGCGCCCGGTTTCGTAGGCGTCGCGAATCCCCTGGGCGCCGTTGATCAGACCGGCGGTGGGGAAATCCGGCCCCGGAACATGGCGCATCAGGCTGCGAACGGTCAGCGCCGGGTCATCGATCAGGGCGATGCAGGCGTCCACCACTTCGCCGAGATTGTGCGGTGGGATGTTGGTCGCCATGCCGACCGCGATGCCGGAGGAACCATTCACCAGCAGATTGGGCAGGCGGGTGGGAAAGACCGACGGTTCGCGCTCGGACTCGTCGTAGTTGGGAACGAAATCGACCGTTTCCTTATCGAGGTCGGCCAGCAGCTCGTGCGCGATGCGAGCCATGCGAACCTCGGTGTAGCGCATGGCCGCTGGGGCGTCGCCATCGATGCTGCCGAAATTCCCTTGCCCATCCACCAGCATGTAGCGCAGGGAAAATGGCTGAGCCATGCGAACGATAGTGTCGTAGACGGCGGTATCGCCGTGTGGATGATACTTGCCGATGACATCACCGACCACGCGCGCCGACTTCTTGTAGGGTTTGTTCCAGTCGTTGCCCAGTTCGCTCATGGCGAACAGCGCCCGCCGGTGCACCGGCTTGAGGCCATCGCGCACGTCCGGCAGTGCCCGCCCCACGATCACGCTCATGGCGTAATCGAGGTAGGACTGCCGCATCTCGTCTTCCAGATTGACCGGCAGAATTTCTTTGGCGATATCAGTCATGCGGAACCCTCGTCAACATCCCACCCGGCTGTCGGGGCAGCCGCGAATGGCGAATTCTAGCACAGCCGGGGGTGGGGGTTTCGGGGGGCGGCGTGGTCGTCTGGGCAGGCTTGCATCCGCATCGTTCAAGGAACGTTGAACAGGACCAGTCAAGGTGGCAACTTGGGTTATGCTAAAATTTTTGGTGGTGCTAAAGTAACGAAAAATAGGGCTGGCTTTTCCAGGCTCTCCATAATTTTCCAACCTGACCGATAGTGATTTGCCTCCCCCGTAATGATGCTGAACAGCCGGCGGATAAGGAAAAAGCCAGCCGAGACTACCGCATCGATCCCGAAGGTCCTCAATGCGTGGAGAACCCACATGACTGACCAAGACGACGAACAACAAAATAACTCCTTTGGAAAGCCTGAAGAGCCGGCCGCACAGGAGCGGCGCGAGTTTCTGCGCAGCTTGGGCAAGTGGTCGCAGGCGGTGATCGGCGGCGTGGTGCTGGGCGGAGCGGTGACGACCTCCCGGCCAGCTCGGGCGAGCTGGTACAACCGGGGCGGCGGCTGGTACAACCGGGGCGGCGGCTGGTTCAACCGAGGCGGCGGTTGGGCCAACCGAAGCGGCGGCGGCTGGTTCAACCGGGCTGGCGGCTGGGCCAACGGGAGCGGCGGCGGCTGGTACAACCGGGCTGGCGGCTGGGCCAACCGCAGTGGCGGCGGCTGGTACAACCGGGGCGGCGGCTGGCACAATCGGGGTGGTGGCTGGTACAACCGAAGCGGTGGCTGGGCCAACCGGGGTGGCGGTGGCTGGTTCAACCGGGGTGGCGGCTGGCACAATCGGGGTGGGAGTTGGGCCAACCGCAGCGGTGGTCATGGGGGCAGTTGGATCAACCGACGATAACGTGCATGGCCATATCTTCCAGGGCGTGCAGTGGATTCGCCCGCCGTAATTGGCGAGCGCGGATTGAAACCTGAAAAGATTATATCGAACCAGGCTTGGTCTCCCCCCTTTGAAAAAGGGGGGAATGGCTATGCTTCATTCCGCAATGTTGATTGATCGTGCTCGCGCGCCGCAGCGGCGTTGACGGACCTAGAACGAGCCGAACAGGGTGCCCAGGATAATCACCGCCACCAGCGCAACCATCGCGCCGACGATACCGACCATCACGATATCAAAATAG
>JAVMKH010000128.1:0-88895 GCA_031732935.1 Candidatus Contendibacter sp. | reverse complement strand
GCGGATGCCAGCGCAGCGCCAGGTCGATGGTGCCCGGGAAATCGTATTCAATGGGAACGCCAACCACGTCGGCGGACAGCGGCGGAAGCGATGACAGGAACGACCGGGCCACGGCCGCGTGGACCACTGGAACCTGCGGAAATAACTCGGCGCGATGGCGCAACAGAAAACCGAGGGCTTCCTCACCCCCAACGACCAGCACAGTCGGCGGTCGCCGGGCGTACTTCTCGTTCAGAAACAGGGCCAGGGCGCGAATGTAGGGCTCGCCGTCGAAGCGGGGATAGTCGAGAAACTCGGCGCTCAGCTCGGTCGAATCGGTGAGCGTCTCGCGCAGGCCGGCTTCAAATTCGAGGTTCGCCGGCAGCAGCCGATGGTTGGAATACAGCACGAGGACGTGCCGGGTCTCCCCAGCCGGGGCGGGTGACACCAGCAGGAAACAACACGCGACCACAAATCCCATGAGGCAGGATCGAGTGTTGGGGCCAGTCGCGAGCATTGTTGTCGTCATTCGACCAAAAAGCGCTATCTAGGCATCGTGACAATTCTAACCGATCCAGGCGCGGTTACTTCTCCGGCTCGCGCTCCTCGCCGGTCGTTGAGCGACGTATCGATATGGAATCCGTTCTGAGAATAGGCTCTAACCCCCGTTGCCATCCCCACCCAAGGCAGCGCCCCGAGTGCGAATCACCTCCGCGTAAAACCGGCCGCTCGCCTTGATGGTGCGTTGCTGGCTGGTGTAATCCACATGGACCAGGCCGAAGCGTTTCGAATAGCCATGCGCCCATTCGAAATTGTCCAACAGCGACCAGGCGAAATAACCCCGCAGATCCACGCCGTTACGCATCGCGGCCAACGCCGCGCGCAGGTGGTCGCGCAGATAGTGCCGCCGCAGCGGATCGTCCACCCCACCGTCCGCTTGGGGCGGATCGTAGAACGCCGCGCCGTTTTCGGTGATGTACAGCGGCAAGGGCCCGTAGCGGCTGGTGACCCATTCCAGAATGTCGGTCAGTCCCTGAGGATACACTTCCCAATCCAGCGCGGTATGCGCTTGCCGATCCTGTGGAACCCCCACCGCCTCCAGTGGCCAGACCCCCGGCGCGTGCCGCACCACTTGCCGGCTGTAATAGTTGACGCCGAGAAAATCCAACGGCTGGCGGATGAAATCAAAATCGGCGTCGGAAAATGTGGGCCAGGCCGGGCCGAAAATCTCTGCTAGTTCGCACGGATAGACGCCCAGAAACACTGGATCAAGGTAGTAACGGTTGATGTAGGCATCGGCCCGCATGGTGGCGTTCAAATCCTCGGTGGTTTCCCGGGCTGGGTATTTCGGCTCCAGATTCACCACCAGCCCGATCCGATGCCGACCCTCGGCTCGGTAGGCTTGCACGGCGGCGGCGTGCGCCCGCAATAGATGATGAGCGGCGACGGGCGCGGCGTGGAGATTGCGCTGGCCCGGCGCCAGCACACCATGCAGATAGCCGCCGTCCACCACCACCCACGGCTCGTTCAGGGTCACCCAGAGTTTCACCCGGTCGTCCAGCGCCTGGAACAGAATGCGCGCGTAGTCGGCGAACCAGTTGGCGCTGTCGGGATTCAACCAGCCGCCGAGGCGATCCAGCGCCGCCGGCAAATCCCAGTGGTACAGAGTCAGCATGGGTTGGATACCGTGTTCCAGCAGCGCATCCACCAGCCGTTCGTAGAAACCCAATCCCCGTGGGTTGATTCGACCGCGCCCCTCCGGCAACACTCGGCTCCAGGACACACTGAAGCGGTAGGCGCTCAGGCCCAGTTCCCGCATTCGCTCGATGTCCTCCCGGTAACGATGGTAGTGATCGCAGGCCACGTCGCCGGTCTCGTTCGCGCGAACTCGGCCCGGCGTATGAGCGAATTCATGCCAGATGCTTGGTCCAGCGCCATCGGCCAGCGGCGATCCTTCGATCTGATAGGCTGAGGTGGCGGCGCCCCAGAGAAAATCGGCGGGGAACGGCAATCGGTCAGACATGAGGAAAACTCCAAGTCGGCAAGGGAGCGGCAGGGTTGAATAGCAGACACCGTTGAAAACTGAAATCGCTTGTTGCAGTCTCCATTGAAATAGAACCCAGGAACAGCCCATGTCGCATCCCTCCGCATCAGATCCGGCCGACTCCACTGGAACTTCCCCTCCAGTCAGCGGTTATTACTCCGCGCTGAAGACCGGTTTTCAGGAAACGACCCGGCGCGTGCAGGAAATGCATCGCGCCATTGCCGACCTGTCCTTTCAGGCGGCGCGGTGGATGCCGCCGGGTCTGGCCGGACCGGCGCGACTGGTGAAGAACGCACACGACACGATTACCGACGGGGTCTACGCCGCGATCCGCCAGAGTGGCGGCGGGTTGCTCGCGGCCGCCGCCTTGCTCGAACAGCGCGCCGCCGCCAACGCGCCCGCCCCGACCGCGCCGCCCAGCCGTCTGGCTATCGGCCTGCGCAGCGCCCTCAATGCCGCCGTTGGCGATCACCTGGCCAGCAGTGCCAACCCACTTGCCATTACCATGGGTTTCTACGCCGCCGGTTACCATCCCATCCCGCTCACGGCCGCCGGCCTGCGCGCGCACCTGCCCGATCCCGGCGACCGCCTGTGTATTTTCATCCACGGCCTCGGCTGTGACGAGCAGAGCTGGCAATCGGTCGCCAAAACCGCTGGGGATGCGCCAAGTCCGCCCTACGGTGCGCGGTTGCAGGCCGATCTGGGCTATGCCCCGCTCTACCTGCGCTACAACACTGGCCTGCCGATTGCGGACAACAGCCACCAACTGGCGCGGCTGTTGTGCGACCTTCTCGCCGCCTGGCCGCGGCCATTGCGGGAACTGGTGCTGATCGGTCACAGCATGGGTGGGTTGGTGGCGCGCGGTGCCTGCGACGAAGCCGCCGCTGAGAACCTGTCTTGGTTGAAACCGGCTCGCATGGTGATTTGTCTGGGTTCGCCGCATCGCGGCGCTCCCTTGGCGAAACTGGGCCACCTGGCCACGGCTGCCTTGCATCTCTCCAAGGTGACCGCGCCATTGGCCAAAATCGCCGCCGCCCGCAGCGCCGGCGTCAAGGATTTGCGCCATGGCTTGCGTGCGCAGGAGGAACGCACGCAAGCGGCGGCGATGGTATCCAGCGTGGCCTACCGATTTATCAGCGCCAATCTGACCGAGGACCCCGATCATCCGCTGGGCCATATCCTGGGCGATGGCCTGGTCACGCTCGGCAGTGCCACGCCGCCTAAACTGGCGGATGATGTGGATTCGGTTTGTCTGGGCGGTCTGGGTCACATGGCCCTGTTGAACGAGCCTCGGGCGTATGAGTGGATCAGGCAATGGCTAGGCGTGCCTAGCTGAGAGGGACCGATGACGAACCCGCTTTACCACCACACCCTCGGTTCCGGGCCGGACGTGCTGCTGCTGCATGGCTGGGGTATGCACTCTGGCGTCTGGGAAGACGTGATTGGAGCCTTGCTTGACCATCACCGGGTTACGATTCTCGATTTGCCCGGCCACGGCTACAGCCGGGCGTCAGGATCGAGTCATGCCCTGGAGGCTTTAACGGCGGCGGTGCTGGCTGTCGCGCCGCCTCGCGCGGCCTGGGTCGGCTGGTCGCTGGGCGGACTGGCGGCCCAGCGAGCGGCGACCATCGCGCCGGAACGAGTCAGCCGCCTGGTGCTGGTCGGCAGCACACCCTGTTTCGCCCAGCAGCCCGACTGGCCGCATGGCATCCCCTTAACAGTATTACAGGGCTTCGCGCGGGAACTACGCCAGGACTGTCGCGCCATGCTCAAGCGTTTCATCGCCCTGGAAGTCCACGGCAGCGAGCACGCCAACGCCCAGTTGCGTCGGCTCAAGGCGATGTTGTTCCAGCGGGGCGAGCCGGACGTAACGGCGCTGGAGGACGGGCTGGCAATCTTGGAACACACCGATCTACGCGCCGAAATGCCGCGCATCGTCTGCCCGACCCTGCTGCTCATGGGGCAGCGTGATCAACTGACGCCGGCGGCGGCTGGGGAAGCCATGCGCGACCTGTTGCTGGATGCCCGGCTCCACGTTTTCCTCCGCGCCGGCCACGCGCCCTTTTTCTCTCACTTGGCGGAATTTGTGACCCGATTGCGAGCGTTTCTCGATGAGTGACGACAACCAGGGATTGCCGTTTGAGCTGGACCGGGTCCGGCTGCGGCGGGCGTTCGAGCGGGCAGCCGCCACCTACGACCGGGCGGCGTTTCTGCATCGCGAAGTGGGCCAGCGTCTGCTGGAGCGGCTGGATTTGATCAAGCTGCGACCGGAAACGATTCTTGACGTGGGCTGTGGTGTCGGCTCGATCACAGCGGCGCTGATGAAGAAATACCGCAGGGCGCGCGTGATCGGCCTGGAGCGGGCAGCGGCGATGGTGGCACTGGCCCGCCGACGCGCGCCGTGGTTGCGCACCCTGCATGGCGCGGTCGCCGAACCGGAAGCGCTGCCCTTGCCGGCGGCCAGTTGCGATCTCATCTTCTCCAATCTGGCCTTGCCCTGGACGCTGGACCTGGATCGTGTCTTCGCCGAATTTCGGCGGGTGCTCAAACCGGGCGGGGCGCTGTTCTTCACCACGCTGGGACCGGACACGCTGAACGAACTGCGGCGTAGCTGGGCGGCGGCTGACGGTTATAATCATGTCAACGCCTTTCTGGACATGCACGATGTCGGCGATGCCTTGCTGCGGGCGCGGCTGGCCGAACCGGTCATGGATGTGGAGCGATTGACCCTCGCCTACCCGGATGTGGACGGGTTGATCCGCGATCTCAGGGCGCTTGGCGCGAGCAACGTGACCTTTGGCCGCCCACGCGGTTTGACGGGCAAGGGTCGATTGTCCGCCATGCGAACCGCCCAGGAGCGATACCGCCGCGCCGACGGGTTGTTGGCGGTTAGCTGCGAGGTGGTATATGGACATGCCTGGGGGCCGAGCCAGGATCTATCCCGCCCACGTGGAAGTGATGCGGCTTTTTTCCCCTTGGCTCGGTTGCGCGGACGCAACCGGGATGGCCACTGAGTCCATAATTTCCTCATTTGGCCGACTTTTTATAAGAAATAAATCCCTAGCTATGGAGAAGGGTATTGACAAGATTTGCATATCACGTTACTTGTTAATTAAGAAAGCAAAGCGGGGGCTTCCAGGACATGGTTGCGATTGAATATGGCACAAAAGAGTTTCAGTTTTGTTATGTGCTGCGCCCGAACCGCTCGTTGTCGTGGCGGCAAAATCTGGCGGTGTTCGCTGGATTGTGTGCCGTGACGCTGGCCTTGGTGATTCCATTGGTGGCCATGGGATTTTGGCCGGTGTTGCTGTTTACTGGCCTGGAACTGCTGGTGGTGGGCATCGGGCTATACCATGTAACCTGTCGCTGCCACGAGTGTGAAGTGATCTCTATCGCGGCCGACAGTATTCGTATTGAACGGGGCCGGCGACGCCCCCAACAACGCTGGGTGCTGCCACGGACTTGGGCGCGAGTGGTTTTAAACGATTGCTCCCGCCAATGGTACCCGAGCCGGTTGCTGATTCGGGCCCATGGTCGAACGGTGGAGATTGGCCGGTTTTTGGTCGAGGAAGAACGGCTTCGGCTTGCTCGGGATTTGACCTGTTGTCTTCGTGTTAGCCCGTAAATTCAAACGGTTGTGGAAGTGAAAAGCCGGAGAACCAAGCCGGCTGTTTTATGCGTCCAATTCTTAGCGCCACCGATCGAGGGTACGGGGCGCGATCAACCACGGGGAGAGGAGTATGGCAATCGATCATATTCCACGCAGGGGCGGTATTGCCCTGGGTGGCGCAATACTGACGGCGTGGAGCGCCGGCGCGCATGCCGAATTTGCGTTGAACATGCCGCGGGGTGTGACCTCCATCAGTCACGATGTTTACAGCTTGCACATGCTGATCTTCTGGATCTGCGTGGTGATCGGCGTGGTGGTGTTCGGCGTCATGTTCTGGTCGATCTACCATCACCGCAAGTCGCGTGGGGCGGTGCCGGCCCAATTTCATGAGAGCACGGTGGTGGAAGTGGTGTGGACGGTGATTCCAATGCTGATTCTCATCGGCATGGCGATTCCCGCCACCAAGACGTTGGTCCGCATGTACGATGCACGGGATGCTGATTTGACCGTCAAGGTCACTGGCTATCAGTGGCGCTGGCAATATGATTATCTTAACGAGGGCGTCGGGTTCCTCAGCGTCCTTTCCACTCCTCAGGCGCAGATCCGCAATCTTGCGTCTAAGGGCGAGCACTATCTGTTGGAGGTGGACAATCCGCTGGTGGTGCCGGTCGGTAAAAAAATTCGCATCCTGACCACCGCCGCCGACGTGATCCATTCCTGGTGGGTACCGGAACTGGGTTGGAAGAAAGATGCCATTCCTGGCTTCATCAATGAGAGTTGGACGTTGATCGAGAAGCCTGGCGTTTATCGAGGCCAGTGCGCTGAACTGTGCGGCAAGGACCACGGATTTATGCCGATCGTTATCAAGGCCGTGCCCGAGGCGGAGTTCAAGCAATGGCTCGCGCAGATGCAGGAGAAAAACAAGCCGGCTCCGAAAACCGCCCAGAATGATTCCAACCCCCCAACCGTTTCTGGAGGCTACACGCTATGAGCACCGCATCGCCCGCCCTCGAGCACGGGCACGAGCACGAGCACGAGCATGGACCAGCGCGCGGTTTGAGCCGTTGGCTGCTGACCACCAATCATAAGGATATCGGGACACTGTACCTGTTGTTCTCGTTGGTGATGTTCTTTGTCGGTGGGACTATGGCCCTGATCATTCGCGCCGAGCTGTTTCAACCGGGATTGCAGATCGTCAATCCGCAATTTTTCAACGAGATGACTACCCTGCACGCGCTAGTCATGATCTTCGGCGCGGTGATGCCGGCTTTCGTTGGCTTGGCCAACTGGCTGATTCCGATGATGATCGGCGCGCCGGACATGGCCCTGCCACGCATGAACAACTGGTCGTTTTGGATCATGCCGTTTGCTTTCACGCTGTTGCTGTCCACCCTGTTCATGCCGGGCGGTGGTCCAGCCGGTGGTTGGACCCTGTATCCGCCCTTGGTGTTGCAAACCGGCGCCGCTTTCCCGTTTGTTATTCTGGCCGTCCACATGATGGGGGCTTCCTCGATCATGGGCGCGATCAACATCATCGCCACGATTCTCAATCTGCGCGCGCCCGGCATGACGCTGATGAAAATGCCCCTGTTCGTGTGGACCTGGCTGATCACCGCCTATCTGTTGATCGCGGTCATGCCAGTGTTGGCCGGCACGGTGACCATGTTGCTGACCGACAAGTTCTTCGGGACTTCATTTTTTAATGCCGCCGGTGGTGGTGACCCAGTGATGTTCCAGCACATCTTCTGGTTCTTTGGCCATCCCGAGGTCTATATCATGATCCTGCCAGCATTCGGGGTGATTTCCATGATCATTCCTACCTTCGCTCGCAAGCCGTTGTTTGGTTACGCCTCGATGGTCTATGCCACCGCCTCAATCGCCTTCCTGTCCTTCATCGTATGGGCGCACCACATGTTCACGGTGGGGATGCCGTTGGCGGGCGAGCTGTTTTTCATGTATGCGACCATGCTGATCGCGGTGCCGACCGGCGTGAAGGTGTTCAACTGGGTCTCCACCATGTGGCGCGGTTCGATGACCTTCGAGACGCCAATGTTGTTCGCCTTGGCCTTCGTGATCCTGTTCACCATCGGCGGCTTTTCCGGCCTGATGCTGGCAATCGCGCCAGCCGATTTCCAGTACCAGGATACCTACTTCGTGGTGGCCCACTTCCACTATGTTCTGGTGCCGGGTGCGGTGTTCTCGATCATGGCCGCCACCTATTATTGGCTGCCGAAATGGACCGGGCACATGTACGACGAGAAACTAGGCAAGCTGCATTTTTGGCTGTCGACGATTGGGGTCAACGTTTTGTTCTTTCCCCAACATTTCCTGGGGCTCGCCGGCATGCCGCGTCGCATTCCCGACTACGCCCTGCAATTCACCGAGTTCAATATGATTTCGAGCATCGGCGCGTTCCTGTTCGGCTTTTCACAGTTGCTGTTCGCGTATAACGTCATCAAGACCATTCGTGGTGGCGCGAAGGCGACGGACCAGGTGTGGGAAGGCGCTCATGGGCTGGAGTGGACATTGCCGTCGCCACCACCCTATCACACCTTCACCACCGCGCCCGAAATCAAGTGAGCATGGGAAAACCCGAGGTGAAGTTCATGGACAATACCGCCAACGTCGTATCGCCTAGCCGTACCACTCGGGTTCGGCGCACGGCGATCGCGCTGGCGATATTAGCCGTGGTTTTCTATGTTGGAATTATTCTGACGATGGCATGGCGATGATGGCGGAAACCGAAAAATCAACCCTGGCGGCGGCGAATCGGCGGCTGGTTCGACGTCTGCTGTTGGTAACAGCCGCGATGTTTGCCTTTGGTTTCGCGATGGTGCCATTCTACGACGTGATCTGCAAAGTCACCGGCCTGAACGGCAAGACCGGTGGCCGCGTGGTCGCCGTGGAACCGATGAAGGCGGATGAATCGCGCACGGTGACCGTCGAATTCGTCGCCAATCTGAATTTGGGCGCGCCGTGGGAATTCGCTCCACAAGTTGCCCGCATGCAGGTACATCCCGGCCAGTTCTACCAGACCCATTTTTGGGCTAAGAACTTGGCTGACCAACCCATGACTGGACAGGCCATCCCCAGTGTTTCACCGGGTTTGGCGGCATCGCACTTCCAAAAGATCGAGTGTTTTTGTTTTACCCGCCAGCAATTCCAGGCGAGCGAGGGCAAGGAAATGCCGGTCACCTTCCGCATCGATCCAGAGTTGCCGTCCGACGTCCATACCGTGACCCTGTCCTACACATTCTTTAGAATCGATAACGCGGGCGGTTGAATCAGGGTACCGTCCATCACGCAGACATCACCGTAAGGGGGACTTTATGACGCACGCGGAACATGCGCCGCACGCGGGACACGCGCCAGATCATTACTACGTGCCGCATCAAAGCCACTGGCCGATCATCGCGACCATCAGCCTGTTCACCCTGATGGTGGGGGGCGCCACATTGTTGAACGGGGGTAACAGCACGCTGTTGTTGGTTGGACTGACGTTGATTTTGATCACCATGTTCGGCTGGTTCGGTACGGTGGTCCGCGAAAGCGAAAAGGGGCTTTACAGCAACCAGATGGATCGCTCGTTCCGTTGGGGTATGGCCTGGTTCATTTTTTCCGAGGTGATGTTCTTTGCGGCGTTTTTTGGCGCGCTGTTCTATGCGCGCCGTTATTCGGTGCCGTGGCTGGGCGGAGAGTCCACTCACGCGGCTTTGACGCATGGCCTGCTCTGGCCCAAGTACGAGGCGATCTGGCCCACCAACGGTCCTGGCGACATTGGTGGCTTTTTCGCGCCGATGCACGCCTGGGGCCTACCCGCCCTGAATACCCTGATCCTACTCAGCAGCGGCGTGACCATCACCTGGGCGCACTGGGGCCTGGTGGAAGGCAATCGCCCGCAGTTATTGAAAGGTCTGGCGGCGACGGTGGCGTTGGGCTTCCTGTTCCTAGCCTTACAGGCCACCGAATATCACGAAGCCTATAAGGAACTGAACCTGACTCTGGGCAGTGGCATTTACGGTTCCACGTTCTTCATGCTGACCGGCTTTCACGGGTTGCACGTCACCATCGGCGCGATCATCCTGACCGTGATCCTATTGCGCAGTCTGGCTGGCCATTTCACGCCACAACGACATTTCGCTTTTGAGGCGGCGGCGTGGTACTGGCACTTTGTGGACGTGGTGTGGCTAGGGTTGTTCATCTTCGTCTACTGGTTGTGAGCCGCCGGCGGATTTTCAGAGCCCGTGCGGCGTGATCAGACCCGTGGCGTAGGCCAGCATCAGCAAGATGAAGAGCGCCACCGACAAGCCAATTCGCACCGTCAGCGCCTTGACGGTGCGAGGATTGCGGTTCCCTTGGTCGTGGATCAGAAAGAACAGCCCGGAGCCCAGGCTGGCGAGAATAAGCAGTAGCATGAGGATAACGACGATCTTGATCAGCATGGATAAACTCCAGCGAAGTAGGGTTATCGCCGCGAGTATACCCGAACCCATGTCGGTGGGATGAAATCGGGTTTCGGGTGAGAGGAGCGGTGCGAGTACGGATCGGCAATTGGGTCTTGCGGCCAGGTTGGGTGGCCACCGTCGCCACCCTGCTGGTATTACCCCTGTTGCTGGGGCTTGGTTTCTGGCAACTGGATCGGGCGCGGCAGAAAGCCGAGCTTCAGGCGGCGTTCGCCGAGCGATCACAACAGCCACCGGCGTCCCTGGCCGAGGTGAACCCCGACGATCCCGCGAGCCGTTATCGTCGCGTGGCCGCCACGGGCCGGTATGACGGCGAGCATCAGTTATTGCTGGACAATCAGATCCATGACGGTCAGCCGGGCTATCATGTCCTGACCCCGTTGCGGCTCACCCAGGGTTCGGCGATATTGGTCAATCGGGGTTGGCTACCGCTTGGGAGGTCGCGGCGGGAATTACCGGATGTTTTGGTAGCCGCCGAACCGGTAACCGTAACTGGCTGGCTGGCACAGCCGACCAACCCTGGTTTGCGGTTAGGCGACGCCGCGGGTAGTGATCCGCGCTGGCCACGGGTTATACCTTATGTAAATTACGACCGATTGGCCACCTTGCTGGGCTATCCGCTGTGGCCAACGGTGATTTTACTGGAGCCTGGGGCATCCGCTGGCTACTGGCGCGACTGGCAACCCCGCTTTGGGGGCTATGGCCCGGAGCGCCACCAGGGTTACGCCGTGCAGTGGTTCGCCTTGGCGGCGGCGCTGGTGATCTTGTACCTTGCGGCTAGCACGCGTCGGTTGCCACGCCCGGAATGAGGATTTTAATGAGTATTGATGCGATCCCGGCCAAAACCGGCACGATACCCACGATCTGGCGGCAGCGATTGATGTTGTTGTTCATCATCGCCTGTTTCGCGGTTCCACTGGCGGCGGCCTGGTTGTTGGTCGGTCGTTGGCAACCCGAGGGTTCGGTCCATCACGGCCAATTGCTGAATCCGGCACGGCCGCTGGCGCAGTTGCGCTTTACCACCCTTGATGACCGGCCGTTGGACGGAGCGGTGGTGCGAGGCCATTGGGTACTGATTCACATCGATTCGGCCACTGAATGCGACCCGTCCTGCCAAACCGCCCTCTACGCCATGCGGCAGGTGCGGTTGGCTTTGGGCAAGGATATGGGGCGGGTCAAGACTCTCCTGTTGCTTGATGGATTACCGAACGCCCAACAACGCCGATGGTTGGCGGCCGAACATGCGGCGACGACCGTCGGGGTGGCCGATACCGTGACCCGAACCGAGTTGGGTGACGCGTTCGGTTCGACTGGAACCGGAGGAAGATGGATTTACCTGCTGGATCCGCTGGGCAATTTGCTGATGCGCTACCCGGCCGCGGTCGAGCCGCGCGGGATGCTCAAGGATTTGAAAAGATTACTCAGCCTGTCCAACATTGGATGAGCGGAATGCAAACAACGATTTTTTACCGGCTGGCCTGGGTCGCGCTGGTCCTGACGTTTGTCGTGGTGGTGTTGGGCGCCTATGTGCGGCTATCCCATGCCGGTCTGGGTTGTCCGGATTGGCCCGGTTGCTATGGACGGTTGCTGGACGTACCCGATCGGGCCGATCAGATCGCCGAAGCCAACGCTGCCTATCCACAGCGGCCAGTCGAACCGGCCAAGGCGTGGAAGGAAATGATTCATCGTTACTGCGCTGGGGCTCTCGGGCTGTTGATTCTGGCGCTGGCTGCCCTGGCCTGGCGCAACCGGCGCCAGCTCGATCAACCCGTCGCCCTGCCACTGGCGTTGTTGGGACTCATTATTTTTCAAGCTCTGTTGGGGATGTGGACCGTAACTTGGCAGTTGAAGCCCCTGGTCGTCATGGCCCATTTGCTGGGGGGGTTGACGACCCTGAGTCTGCTGGCCTGGCTGGTTCTTGGCCAGCGTCAGGGTGGAAGCACGGGCGCCACCACCAACGAAAACCGGGCGCTACGCCGCTACGCGCTGCTGGGACTGATGTTGCTGGCGGGCCAGATTGCCTTAGGCGGCTGGACCAGCGCCAATTACGCCGCGCTGGCGTGCCCGGACTTTCCCACCTGCCAAAGTCACTGGTGGCCGCCGATGGATTTCCGAGAAGCGTTCACGCCGTGGCGGGGGCTGGGAAGGTCCTACGAGGGCGGGATCCTGGCCAATGACGCGCGGGTCACTATTCATGTCGTGCATCGCATCGCCGCGCTCGTCGTTGCGATGTACTTAGGCTGGCTGGCCTCGCGGTTGGTCGCGGCGACCCGCGACCCAGCCCTGCGATGGGCGGGTGGCGCCATTGCCGTTCTGCTGATGATCCAACTTGGCTTGGGTATTGCCAATGTCGTGCTGCATCTGCCACTGCCGGTGGCCGTGGCCCATACCGGCGGCGCGGCGTTGCTGCTGTTGTCCCTGGTGACCATCAACCATCTGCTCCAATCGGAATCCACCGCATGATGACCACCGCGATTCAAACCCTGCACACCAGCGTCCGCCGCCATGGGCGGGATTATCTGGAACTGACCAAACCCAAGGTCGTCGCTTTGATCACCTTCACCGCCATCGTCGGCATGCTGTTGGCGACACCGGGGATGGTGCCGTGGGAAATTCTGTTGTTTGGCGCCTTGGGCATCGCGCTGATGGCGGGTTCCGCCGCCGCCCTCAATCATTTGGTGGATCGGCGAGTGGATGCCCTGATGGCTCGCACTTGTCGCCGGCCGCTGCCGAGCGGCCATCTGGAAACCGGTCAGGTGCTCGGCTTCGCGCTGGTGATCGGCACGCTCGGCTTAGTGCTGTTGCTGAGCTTCACCAACCCGTTGACCGCCGCGCTGACCGCCGCTTCGTTGATCGGTTACGCCGTGGTCTACACGTTGTTCCTCAAGCGGGCGACGCCGCAGAACATCGTGATCGGCGGGGCGGCGGGCGCGGCTCCACCGCTGCTTGGTTGGACGGCGGTCACCGGCCAGGTGGACCCGGGTGCCTTGCTGCTATTTCTGATCATCTACGTGTGGACGCCGCCGCACTTCTGGGCGCTGGCCATCCACCGTCGCCACGATTACGCCAAGGCCGACATCCCGATGTTGCCGGTCACCCACGGCGTTGCCTTCACCCGCCTGCAAATCCTGCTCTATACCATCCTGCTCGTTCTCGTTTCCTTGTTGCCCTTTTTGATTGGGATGAGCGGTGGCATTTATCTGGTTGGCGTTCTGGTCTTGGGCGGTCGCTTTCTTCATTACGCCGCGCGGCTGTTTTCAACGGGTGACGACCGACTGGCCATGCCCACCTTCGGATTTTCCATCGTGTATCTGTTCGGCCTGTTCGCCGCGCTGATGCTCGATCATTACGCGTTTGGCCCACTCGCCGTACTCTGGCAGCGCATGCTCTGATGTCGGGCGAAAACTCCAACGATTGATATTCAGCGGCTGGCCGGCTAGTGTTAAAGCCGGTTCCGCTTAACCCACGAGGATGACCCATGATGCAATCGGTAGGTAGGCTGCTTATCGCCATCGGGATCAGCGCTGTCCTGACCGGCGGCGCGCAGGCCGCTGGAGATCCAGACGCTGGCAAGGTCAAGTTCACTACTTGTACCGGCTGCCATGCTATTCCGGGCTATACTAACGCCTATCCCAATTATCACGTACCCCGGTTGGGCGGCCAGCATCCCGACTATATCGTGGCCGCGCTCAACGGTTATCAGACCGGCGAGCGCCAGCATCCGACCATGCATGCCAATGCCTTTTCGCTGAGCGAGCAGGACATGCGGGATATCGCCGCCTTTGTGGCTGACGCCCGAACTTCGGCGGCACCCCTCCCGATCCGTGGCGACGCTGTCGCTGGCAAGGCCAAGAGCGGAAGTTGCGCGGCCTGCCACGGCGCGGACGGCAATGGCAACATCCCGATCTACCCACGGCTGGCCGGCCAGCACGAGGACTATCTGCGCAAGGCGCTGGCGGACTATCAGAGCGGGACGCGCAAAAACCCCATCATGAAAGGCATGGTGGCTACGCTTTCGGCACGGGACGTGGCCGATTTGGCCGCCTATTTCGCTAGCCAGTCCAACGGACTCACCGTGGTGAAGCTGGATTGATGGGATTCCAAAAAAACAGGACCGCCGACGGCGACTCGGGTAAAGGCTTTTAAAAAGTTTGACACTTCAACGCTTGATTTGTGGGCCGTTTGCGGTTTATCCAGGGGGTGTGTCGATGCGGGACCGATCGCATCGACATACGAGAACATCAGCATCGGTTGGCTCTTACCGTAGGCGAACGGGAAGGAGGGCGAAATGAAGCGCATCTATTTCTTGGTTCCAGATGTCGATTTAGCAAGACTGATCGTGAATGAGTTATTGGTCGCGCGCATTGAAGAACGGCACATCCACATCCTGGCCAAGCGCGGTACCCCGTTGGAAGACTTACCCGAGGCCTCGTTTCTTCAGAAGAGCGACTTTATCCCGGCCATGGAGCGCGGTCTGGCGCTCGGCGGTACCATCGGTACGCTCGCGGGCTTGGTCGCGGTTGCGCTGGGTCCGTTCAGCCTGGTCGTGGCGGGAGGCGGAGTCGTGCTGGCCAGCGGGTTGGCTGGGGCTGGCGTCGGAGCCTGGTTGAGCGGGATGGTGGGGCTCAACATCGGCAACACTCGCCTGAAGCGGTTTGAAGAGGCCATCGAACAGGGCGAGTTGCTGATGATGATCGATGTTCCGCGTGACCGGGTGGAACAGATATCCAAACTGGTCGCGACCCACCATCCCGAAGCACACCTCGAAGGCACGGAACCGACAGTTCCCGCGTTCCCCTAATCAGTTCGGTGATCCCAGCGCATACCCTCGATGGCGCGGCGCAACCCTCCTTTCCCTCATCCGCGAGCGGCTAGGGATTGGGAATGAGGGCAGCGAGCGGAACTGCCCTCGTTCAGTAAATATCCCCCGGCAAAACCGGGGGCTTTAGTTTCGTCCCGACTCCCATCGAGACCCAGTTCCCCAACAGGATCGCCCAGCCACATTCCGCTGGCGCGTCCCTATACCCGCGCCAAATGGATCGCACTCTTGCCCTTGATGAACCTGATCGCTGGCGATCTCACATGATCCCATGGAAACGGTGGCTCCTGGGAGTGATGCGCGTGAAATCAACAAGCTTAAACTAAGGGATGTCTTCATCATGCAAGCTGAAGGGCGCGACCAATTGAGAAAACCCGTCGAATATTAGTAGAATAGGCTGTCGTCCAGACCCACCCCAGCGTTTTCCACTCCAGCTTCAACCATCGGAAAACAAATAAAACACCTCTAACCCCATGGCTTGCTAAGGAGACTTGGATATGGCCCAAAGCTCAGCATTGCCGGTCGAGCAATATAATTTCGATATCGTCCGCAGGTTTATGATCGTGGCCATGATCTATGGCGTGATCGGCATGACGGTCGGTGTCTACATCGCTTGCGAACTGGCATGGCCGTTTCTGAATTTCGACATTCCCGCGCTGACCTTCGGGCGTCTGCGCCCCGTCCACACTAGTCTGGTGATCTTCGGTTTCGGCGGCAGCGCCCTGTTCGCCACGTCCTACTACATCGTGCAGCGCACCTGCCAGGCCCGACTGGCGTTCCCGTGGTTGGCCGAATTCACTTTCATAGGTTGGACCGGCGGCGTGGCGCTGGGTGTCCTCACCTACATGGCCGGTTTTTCCCAAGGCAAGGAATACGCCGAGTTCGAGTGGCCGTTGGACATCGCCATCACCTTGGTTTGGGTGTGCTATATCCTGGTCTACGTCGAAACCGTCCGTCGCCGCAGTCAACCACACATTTACGTTGCCAACTGGTTCTTTCTGGCCTTCCTGTTGGCCGTCGCCTTGCTGCATATTTTCAACAACATCGCGGTGCCGTCCACCTTGTTGAAATCTTACAGCGTATACTCCGGCGTGCAGGATGCCATGGTCCAATGGTGGTATGGCCACAATGCGGTGGGCTTTTTCTTGACTGCTGCCTTCCTCGGCATGATGTATTACTTTGTGCCCAAGCAGGCTGGTCGGCCGGTCTACTCCTATCGGCTTTCCATCATCCATTTTTGGGCGTTGATCTTCCTTTACATGTGGGCTGGTGGCCATCACTTGCACTGGACCGCCTTGCCCGACTGGGTCTCGACCCTGTCGGCTACCTTCTCCATATTGTTGCTGATGCCTTCCTGGGGCGGCATGATCAACGGCATCATGACCCTGTCCGGTGCGTGGGACAAACTACGTTCCGATCCGATCATGCTGTTTCTGATCACCTCGTTGTCATTCTACGGCATGTCCACCTTCGAAGGTCCATTAATGTCCCTTAAGAGCGTCAACGCCCTGTCGCACTATACCGACTGGACCATTGGTCACGTGCACTCCGGCGCACTGGGTTGGGTAGCGCTAGTGAGTTTCGGCTCCTTCTATCACCTGATGCCGCGGCTGTACGAAACCCGGATGTACAGCCAGACCTTGATTTACGTCCACTTCTGGCTCGCCACCATCGGCATCGTGCTGTACATCACCTCAATGTGGATTGCCGGCATCGGTCAGGGACTGATGCTGCGCAGCTTTGACGATTACGGCAACCTAGCCTACACCTTCATTGAGACAGTCGAATTCATGCATACCCCGTACATTTGGCGCGCGCTGGGTGGCGCCTTCTTCGTCACGGGCGCGCTGGTGATGGTCTACAACATGGTGATGACCGTGCGGGCGGCTCGCATCGAACGGGCGGCCTTGGAGGCCAAACTGGCGGCCAAGCTGGCGAAGGCCTGACCCGAACCTCGACCGGAGACTAAATGACCATGCGACACGAACAAGTCGAAACCAACTCCGCCCTGATGTTGCTGCTGATCCTGGCGGTGATCAGCGTCGGCGGCCTAGTGGAAATCGTTCCACTGTTCTCCATCAACGAAACGATTGAAAAGGTGGAGGGCGTGCGACCCAACACTCCACTGGAGATTCGCGGCCGCGACATCTACATTCGCGAGGGTTGTTATCTGTGCCATTCGCAGATGATCCGGCCCTTCCGCGACGAGTGGCTCCGCTATGGCCATTATTCCCTAGC
Organism: Candidatus Contendibacter sp.; assembly: GCA_031732935.1. GTDB lineage: Bacteria > Pseudomonadota > Gammaproteobacteria > Competibacterales > Competibacteraceae > Contendibacter. The sequence goes on along the minus strand of JAVMKH010000128.1, from coordinate 71,742 downwards.
GGCGGAATCACAATACGATCACCCCTTCCAATGGGGCTCCAAGCGCACCGGCCCCGATCTGGCGCGGGTGGGCGGCAAGTATTCCAATCAGTGGCATGTCCAGCATATGAAAGCACCACGCTCGGTGGTGCCGCAGTCGATCATGCCGAACTATCCATGGCTCCTGACCAATGACCTGGATTATTCGGACGTGGCCGACCGGATGCGCGCCCTGCGGGTGACGGGAGTACCTTACTCCTTGACGCAGCAGGAGTACGACACCAATGTTAAGAGGTTTGGCCCGGCCATCGCCGATCAACTCGACATCAGCAAGGCCGAGGACAATCTGCTGAAGGAGGCCCGCGAAAAGAATTTCGACGGTATTCCCGGCCGGGTCACGGAGATGGAAGCCTTGGTGGCGTACTTGCAATCGCTGGGAGCCATGGTGGATTTCACCAAGTACGACGAAGGCTACTTCGCCACGTTCCGCTAACGACTCGAACTTGGCCTCCCCCTTCTTGTGGGAGGCTGGCTGGAGTATCCGTCCGATGTTCGACTGGCTGCTGTGGTTCACCCACATGGAGAATTCCAAGCCGTTGGCGCTGGTGCTGTTCTTTGGTGCGTTTTGCGGCATTCTGGTCTATGTGTTCACCGGGAAGCACCGCGCCAAACGGCTAGAATCCTACAAGTACATCCCGTTCGACGACGAGGAGTCACGGCGGCCCGAACCTCATGACTTTGCCCGCGGCGAGCCGCGGGCGCGGATTGAAACCCAATCCCGCAAGGTGATGGACAATGAGCGATAACAAATTGAATGCATCACAACAATCCGGCGCGGTTCAGACCACCGGCCACGCTTGGGACGGCGATTTGCAGGAGTACAACAACCCACTGCCACGGTGGTGGCTATGGTGTTTTTACGGAACCGTAGTGTTCTCGGTTCTCTACTGGTTTATCTATCCCTCCTGGCCGGTGGGCCAGACTTGGCTGAAGGGATTCGGCAAGGTGGATTACACGATCATCGACAAGAAGACCAACAAGGTTGAGGAACGGGAACAGCGTTGGAATACCCGCGCCCTGCTGCTGGCGGATTTGGGCCAGGCGGCCCAGAACGAACAGCGCAAGGCCATGCTGGCCAAGGTACGCGCGGCCAGCCACGACCAGATTGTCAAGGACCCCAAAATGATGGAATTTGTCCGTTCCGTCGGCAAGGGTCTATTCGGCGACAACTGCGCCGCATGTCACGGTCGCGGCGGTCAGGGCGTGGTGGGCATGTACCCGAACCTCACCGACGATGACTGGCTGTGGGGTGGCTCCATGGACAAGATCCATGAGACTCTGGTACAGGGCCGCAAAGGTTTCATGCCAGCGTTCGAGGGAGTATTGAAGCCGGAGCAACTGGACGACGTGGCCGAGTACGTCTTGGTTCTGTCGAACGAAACCAAGCCAAGCGAAGCGTCCGAGCGTGGCAAGGAAATTTTCCAGGGTCAGATCGGCGGCTGCTACTATTGCCACGGCGCCGACGCCAAGGGGGTTCCATCACAGGGCGCGGCCAATCTGAGCGACAAGATCTGGACCATCGCCAATGTGCCAGCGCAGAAAACCCTCCAGGACAAGAAGGCCGTGCTTAAGACCTTGATCGCCAACGGCGTGAATAATACGCGCATCATGCCAGCCTGGAAGGGACGCTTGAACGACGACGACATCAAACTGCTGGCGGTTTACGTCCAGCAACTGGGTGGTGCCAAATAGGAGGCTAACCATCCAGCAGGCTATCATCCGGTTGGCTAGGAGGCTAACCATCCAGCAGGCTATCATCCGGTCGGCAACGACCAGTTAGTGGGTTCCCACCCCCCGCGCAGGGGGGTAAACTATTTGGCATTGGGTATCGATTTTGGCGCCTTACCCACTACTTTGATTTCCCAAGCCTTGACCGGGCGTCCATCGGGTGAATTGCCACGACGCCCGTTTTCCGATGCGATCAACACGATTGTTCGCACCGTTTCACGCTCATCGGGTGGAACATGTCCGAAGACAGTATCCAACTTTATCAAAAGCGCATTCAAATCCATCCTCGTTCCATCAAGGGCCGGTTTCGCAGCCTTAAAACCGGCGTCATGGTCCTGGCCTATACCATCTATTTTCTGTTGCCCTGGCTGCGTTGGGAACGGCCCAACGCACCTGACCAGGCGGTGTTGTACGATTTGCCGGGCCGGCATTTCTACATTTTCGGCCTGACTGTGCAGGTACAGGATATCTTCTGGCTGGCCGGGGTTCTGATCATCTTCGCCATCCTCTTGTTTTTCGTGACCGGACTCGCTGGCCGGGTCTGGTGCGGCTATTTCTGCTTTCAGACCCTATGGACCGATCTGTTTATCATGATCGAACACTGGGTGCAGGGCGAACGGCCGGCGCGGATGCGACTGGACAAAAAACCCTGGAATCGAGAGAAATTGATCAAGAAGGGCGCCACCTATGGCCTTTGGCTGCTGGTGGCGTTCTGGACCGGCCTGACCTTTACCATGTACTGGGTCGACGCGCCGACCTTGGTGGTGGATATCTTACTGGGTCGGGCGTCCTACGCCGCCTACTTCACCACCTTCTTCCTGACCGCCACTACCTTCGTGATGGCTGGTCTGGCGCGCGAACAGGTTTGCATCTACATGTGTCCCTACGCGCGTTTCCAGAGCGCCATGTTCGATCATGACACCCTGATCATTTCCTACGATACCAAGAAGGGCGAGGGGCCGAAGGGTCGGGCCAAGGAATACCGGGGGCAGAGAACCCCTGAGGAACGCAAGGTGAAGGGCTTTGGCGAATGCATCGATTGCGGCCATTGCGTGCAAGTTTGCCCGATGGGGATCGACATCCGCAACGGTCTGCAGTATCAATGCATTTCCTGCGCGCTGTGCGTCGATGCCTGCGAGCACGACCTGGTCAGTTACACTTCCGAAAACGCGCTGAACGGTCGGAAGACCCAATTTTTGAGGCCGAAAACCGTTGGTTACGGAGTGATCCTGACCGCAGCGACCGCGACCCTGACCTGGAGCGTGCTGACCCGCGCGCCCTACACCGGCACGATCGAACAAATTCGCCAGCCGCTGTATACCCAGTTATCCGATGGCGGCATCCGCAATGCCTACGAAGTCAAGTTGAATAACAAATTGACCGCGCCGATGACCGTCGGCATCTACATTGAGGGTCTGCCTGGCGCGACTCTGGACATGGACGGCATGGAGCGGATCGAACTGGCGCCGCAAGAGCGGATCAAGTTGCTGGCGCGAGTGCAGGTTCCACCGACCGAGAGCGGCAAAGTGGTCAGCGACAAGGTGACGTTCGTCATCGAATCCCTGGAGGGTGCGACGGCCAAGCCGATCCGTCAGGAAGTACCGTTCTACGCGCCGGCCGGTAGCTAATGACCGAGCTGTTGCTCGGTCTCGCGCTCGGCGTCGGCGCGGTCCTCTTGGCCAACTTGGGATTGATCCGCTTCGCGCGCACGAGCGCAAAACAGGCCGCCGCCACGGTCGCCCTGGTGACCCTGGGTCTTTACGTGCCGTATGGCATCTTGCGTTGGCCGGGGGGTGATGTGTTCGCCCTGTATTTGGCGATCTACCTGTTGACGTCCCTGGCTTGCGGCATGGTGTTCGACGCCCGCGCCAGCGGTCGGGGATTGCACTGGGGACCGGCGGCGATCGGGGGGTTTTTCATCATCGTGGCGGTATTGGGCGCGGTGTTCGTCGCGGTGGCCGAGCGTGGCCTAAGTCCCACGCTACTGCGCTGGCTGTTGCCGGAGGCACAAACCCACCACCAGGTTTCGTCGAAATTTCCTGGAGTGGTCGCCCGCGATTTCCACCAGAAGGAAGCTCTGTATAACCAGTATTTGCAGCAGATGGAACACCAGCACCAGCGTGGTTGGCAGGTTCGGAAGGGGTGGCTCGCCGAACCAGTGGCGGGCAAATCCACGCTGTTTCGGGTAACGGCGCGAACCCGCGCGGACGAACCGCTGACCGGGGCAACCGTGACCGGGCGATTTCTCCGGCCATCGACCAGCACGCTGGACATTGCGTTCGCGTTGACCGAGCGGGAGCCGGGGATGTACGAGGCGGCGCTGACCCTGCCAGCCGCGGGTTCGTGGGATCTGGTGCTGCAAATCCGCCAGGGTGGCGAGTTGCATGAAATCAGCGCCAGCACCACCGTGGGCGACGGCGAGAGCCGATGACTGGAAAATGCGATTTGATAGGTTCTTAATAGTCGTCGCTGGAACTGGATTGGTGGTGGCTCACGGTTGCATCGCTGGAAGCGGTATTCACATTTGACATTGACCACCGATGACATTTCTTGATGCAGGCCGCCGCTGATTCCCCCGCTTCCCCCTCTGGTTCCAGCGTCGCCTGTTTCCACTGTGGCCTGCCCATTCCCGCGGGAACGCATTACGCGGCGGTGATCGACGGTCAGCGCCAGCCGATGTGTTGTCATGGCTGCGAAGCCGTGGCCGAAGCCATCATCGCCGCTGGGCTCACCGATTTTTACCGCCACCGCACCGCGCCCTCGCGCCGCGCCGAGGATTTGATTCCGGAACCACTACGTGGGCTGAAGCTGTACGACCGGCCGGATTTGCAGAAAAGCTTTGTTCGCGCCGAGAGCGAGCACATTCGTGAAGCCGCGCTGATTTTGGAAGGCATTGTCTGCGCCGCTTGCGTCTGGCTTAACGAGCGTCACGTGGGTCGCCTGCCGGGCGTGCTGGAATTCCGGGTCAACTACTCCACTCACCGCGCCCGGCTGCGGTGGGATGAACGCCAGATCAAGCTCAGCGATATCCTGGCCGCCATCGGCGCCATCGGTTACATCGCTCATCCCTTCGATCCCAACCGCCAGGAAGCCTTGCAGAAACGCGAACGCGCCGTGGCCTTGCGCCGGCTGGCGGTGGCGGGGCTGGGTTCGATGCAGGTGATGATGCTGGCGGTTGGTCTGTACGCCGGCGAGTACCAGGGCATGGAGGAGTGGATTCGCGAGCTCCTGCGCTGGACTTGCCTGATCCTGACCGTGCCGGTCGTGACCTATTCCGCCCAGTCGTTTTACCGCGCCGCCTGGCGCGACCTGCGTCGCCGACAACTGGGCATGGATGTCCCAGTGGCGCTGGCGATTCTGGCCGCCTTCGCCGCCAGCGTCTGGTATACCGGGAAGGGTGGCGGCGAGGTTTACTACGACTCGGTGACGATGTTCGTCTTCTTTTTGTTGACTGGGCGCTTTCTGGAAATGACCGCCCGTCATCGGGCCGCGCAAATCTCCGAGGCGCTGGTGCGGATGCTGCCGGCGACCGCCACCCGCCTGAGCACAGCGGCTGAGGAGGAGATCGTTCCCATCGCCGAACTGGCGCCTGGTGATCGGGTGCTGGTGCGGCCCGGCGAGACGATTCCCGCCGACGGGACCGTCATCGAGGGCGCCAGCAACGTGGACGAATCGCTGCTGACCGGCGAGAGCCTGCCAGTGCCCCGGCAACTGGGCGCGGCGCTGATCGGCGGAGCGGTGAACGTGGACAGCCCCCTGGTGATGCGGGTGGAGAAAGTTGGCGCCGACACCGTGCTGTCGGCGATCTCCCGTCTGCTGGACCGCGCCCAGAGCGAGAAACCGCGCCTGGCGCTGCTGGCCGACCGCATTGCTGGCGGGTTCGTCGCCGCCCTGCTAGCGGTGGCGGCGGTGGTATTGGCGGCCTGGTGGTCGCTGAGCGATTTTGACACCGCGTTCCGGGTTACCTTGTCAGTGCTGGTGGTCAGTTGTCCTTGTGCGCTGTCGCTGGCCACGCCCACGGCGATGGTGGCGGCGACCGGCGCCCTGACGCGACTGGGCGTGCTGACCACGCGCGGTCATGCGCTGGAAACCCTGGCGCGAGCCACGCACGTCATCTTTGACAAGACCGGGACGCTGACTTTCGGCCGGCCACGAGTGGCCGCGGTGGAAACGGTCGGCGGCTTGGAGACGCGGCGCGGTCTGGCGCTGGCGGCGGCGCTGGAGCGCGGTTCCGAACATCCGGTCGGTCGCGCTCTGGTGGAAGCGGCGGGCGAGTCGATCCCATTGGCGACCGACATACGCAATATGCCTGGCAACGGTATCGAGGGTTGGATCGAAGGTCGGCGCTATCGGATCGGGCGGCCGGAATTCGTGGCTGCCTTGAGTCAGGGCACCGCGACCGAACGCGATGGTCTGGACGCCGCCAGCACCTGGGTGGCGCTGGGCGACGAAACCGGGCTGCTGGCCTGGTTCCGGCTGACCGACGCCTTGCGGCCCGATGCGGCGGTTGCGGTTGCGGCGCTACGGGCGCGCGGTTTGACGGTCGAACTGCTCAGCGGCGACCGGCCCGACGCCGTAACCCATATCGCCCGCGAGGCGGGGATCGCCACGGCGACCGGTGGGATGTCGCCCCAGGATAAATTGGAGCGGCTGCGGGCCTTGCAGCAACGAGGGACAGTGGTCGCGATGGTCGGCGACGGCGTCAACGACGCGCCGGTGCTGGCGGCGGCCCAAGTGTCGCTGGCCATGGGGAATGGGACGCAACTGGCCCATGCCTCGGCGGACATGATCCTGCTGTCGGAAAGGCTCGAACACCTGGTCGACGGGGTGGATATGGCTTGGCGGACCTTGACGATCACCCGCGAGAATTTTGCTTGGGCGATTGGTTACAATCTGATTGCCCTGCCGCTGGCGGCGGGCGGTTGGCTGACGCCGTGGATGTCGGCCATCGGCATGTCGTTCAGTTCGCTGTTGGTGGTGGTGAACGCGCTACGGCTGCGGCGGTTCTGAACAATGGAGGTCTTTCCCTCATGCGGATTCTGTATTTGTTGATTCCGATGGCTCTCGGGGTGGTGGGCGTGGCGCTGTGGGGGTTTTTGTGGGCAGTGCGAACCGGGCAATTCGACGATCTGGAAGGATCCGCCCACCGGATCCTGATGGACGACGACGATCCGCGCATCCCCCATTACCGGGCCGAGGCCAAAGAGGATAAATCCTTGAGTGAATGAAGGAAATCATTTAGCATTTCCAGTACGAATCTTATGGAGAAACCTGATGTTCACTTTCCAAAATTTCCCGCTTGTCATCATTCTCGTCCTGGCCGTCGCCTCGTGGCTCAGCTTCCTATCGGTCGTGCCGTGGGGTAGTCTGTTCTAAATCAAGCTTCAAGACTGGCGATAGCCGCCTTTTCCCGCAAGGGAGAAGGCGGTTTTTGTTGTCCCTGGAATCCGGAGCGAACCGATGAACGTTGCGCTGGAACTGCTGGATCGGAGGCGTATCCTGGCCGAACTGACCGAAACGGCCCGCGCTTGGCTCAGCCGACTGGACCTGCATTCCGTGCTGGATTCCACCAACGATTATCTATTGGCCCGGGTCGACGAGGACTGGCCGAGCGGCGCGGTCTGCCTGGCCGAACAGCAGCAAGCCGGGCGGGGTCGGCTGGGGCGATCCTGGCAGTCGCCCTTCGCCGCCAGCTTGGCTGGTTCGCTGCTGTGGCGGTTTCATCTGCCGGCGGCGGCGCTGAGCGGTTTGAGTCTGGCGACTGGCATTGCCGTGGCTCGCGCCCTGCGGAGTTTCGGCGTGGCCGAAGTCGGGCTGAAGTGGCCCAATGACGTATGGTGGCGCGAGCGCAAGCTGGGCGGCATCCTGCTGGAATCCAGCGGTGGTCCCGACGTTTTCGCCGTGGTGACCGGCGTCGGCTTGAACGTGGCGCTGCCCCCTTCGGCGGCGACGGCGATCGACCAGCCCTGGGTCGACCTGCGGGAAATCCTGGGCGTGGAGCCCATTTCCCGCAACCGACTGGCTGCGCTGCTGATCAGCGCATTGATCGAAACCTTCGTTCGGTTTCAGGAGGGGGGGTTCGCCGATCTGGCCGCCGAGTGGGCGGAATTTGATCGGGTGGCCGGACGACGGGTATGCCTGACCCTGCCCAATACGACTCTGATCGGCATCGCCCGGGGTGTGGACGCGACGGGCGCGTTGTTGCTGGAGACCGCCGACCGGCGGCTGCGACCCTGCGTCGGCGGCGAAATCAGCCTGAGGCTGGAGCCATGATCTTGCTGGCCGATGTCGGTAACAGCCGCATCAAATGGGTTTGTTGCGAACGGGACGAGTTTCGGGCGCGCGGTCGGGCCGCGCATGGCGAAGAGAGTTGGAGCGAACTAGCGAGCCGGCTTTGGGTGGATCTGCCCCGCCCGACGCGGGTACTGATCGTCAGCGTGGCCGGCTCCAAGGCTCGGGTGGAATTGACGGCCTGGATCCAGCGGACCTGGGCCATCCAGGCGGAATTCGCGGTTTCGACCGCGGTCGCTTGCGGGATCCGTAATTCCTACGCCGAACCGGAGCGGATGGGCGCGGATCGCTGGGTGGCAATGATTGCGGCGCGGGCGTTGCTGGGACCCCAAACCTGTTATGTGGTCGATTGCGGCACGGCGGTTACGATCGACGCGCTGGCGGCGGATGGTCAACACCTGGGTGGGGTGATCGTACCAGGAATGAGACTGATGCGCGAGGCGCTGTACCGAGAAACCCGGCAGATTCCACCGGAAACGGGAACAGCGCATCTGTTCGGTCAGAGCACCCGCGACTGCGTTTGGGGCGGAGCGCTGTATGCGGTGGCCTCGGCCATCGACGGGATTATCGATCGGATGATCGCCCGCCACGGTCCCGGTGCGCGGTTGTTGACCGGCGGCGCCGCCGAGGCGGTGTCGCCCAGTTTGCAACGCGACTATCGACTGGAGCCGGACTTGATTTTCATCGGGCTGCGGGTGGTCGCCGGGGTTTGAGCGCGGGCAATGTCCAGGCCCGGAACGGCGCCTGATTCGTTTGCCGGCGCCTCACTGTCAGGCGGGTTGCCAGGCGAAACCGCGAGGCCGTGGTTTCTTCGATCAGCGGGGTTTGGTAACAAATCGCGCGATGCGCCTGGAACCGTTCACGGTTGGGGCGATGCCTCATCTCGGACCCAAGCCGCTGGCCTGTCGGGCCAGCGCCGTGACCCGTTGCCAATCACCCGCCACCAGCGCGGTTTTGGGAGCCAACCAAGAGCCGCCCACGCAAGCGACGTTAGGCAACGCCAAAAACTCCGGCGCGGTCGCGGCCGTGATACCTCCGGTCGGACAGAACGTCACGTCCGGAAACGGTCCCGCCAACGCTTGCAGCATCCCAACACCACCTGCCTGCCGAGCCGGGAACAATTTCATCTCGCGCCAGCCGGCCAGGCGGGCGGCGATCACCTCGGACGGCGTCATCACGCCCGGCAACAACGGCAGACGACTTTCGCGGGCGGCTTCGATCAACGCCGGGGTCAAGCCAGGGCTCACGCCGAAACGGGCGCCGGCATCCCGCGCCTCGATAAAATCCTCGGGACGGATCAGAGTACCGGCCCCCACGATGGCCTCCGGCACCGCGCGCGCGATTGTCCGGATCGCCGCCAACGCCACCGGAGTGCGCAGAGTCACCTCCAGCACCCGCACGCCGCCCGCGACCAAGGCGCTGGCCAGGGGAACCGCTCGTGCCAACTCGTCGATAACGAGGACTGGAATCACCGGACCAATGCGTATCACCTCCAGCACGGTCAATCCGCGCATGGCGCGTCTCCCAGCGTGCGGACGAAGCGAGCGGCGCTCGACGTGGCATGGGACGCCGGTGTTGCTTCCACGTTCTCCCAGGTCGCGAAGGTGAGCGCTCCTTGCTCCGCCCCGCTCACGTTGGCGCGAAAACCGGCAAACAGTTCGCGCCCGAAACCGTGCTGATGGTCGCGCAAATCCACCGGCTCCAGCCGACGGGCCATCCACTCCGCCGTCGCGACCTTCGCTTCGAGAATGCCGCGCTCGCCATCGAGCAGAATCACGTCGCCGTCGCGTACCTTGGCCAGCGGCCCGCCGGCCAGGCATTCCGGTGTCACATGAACCGCTGCCGGCACCGCGCCGGACGCGCCCGACAAGCGGCCGTCGGTGACCAGCGCCACCTTGAACCCCTCGTCCTGTAACACGCCGAGCGGCGGCGTCAACGTGTGCAATTCCGGCATCCCGTTGGCACGCGGCCCCTGATAGCGCACCACGGCGACGAAATCGCGCCGTAGCTCGCCCCGGACGAACGCGGCTATCAGCGCCTCCTGCCTGTCGAACACCAGGGCGGGCGCTTCCACCACGCGATGCTCCGGTTTGATCGCCGAAGTCTTGATCACCGCGCGACCCAAATTGCCGTTCAGCAATTTCAATCCACTGTCGGGAGCGAACGGTCGCGCGGCGGGACGCAGCACGCTCTCGTCGCCGCTTTGTTCCGGCGCCAGGCGCCAAGTCAGTACGCCATCGTCCAGAACTGGCTCCTCGCGATAACGCGCCAGACCTTTGCCAACGACGGTCAGTACATCACCGTGCAGCAGCCCCGCGTCAAGCAGTTCACCGATGAGAAAACCCGCGCCGCCAGCGGTATGAAACTGGTTGATGTCGGCTTGACCGTTCGGATAGATCCGAGCGAGCAGGGGTACCACGGCCGACAAGTCGCTGAAGTCGTCCCAGTTGATCGCGATGCCGGCGGCCTGGGCGATGGCGACCAGATGCAGGGTGTGATTAGTCGAACCGCTAGTCGCTAGCAGACCGACGATCCCGTTGACCACCGCCCGTTCGTCCACGACCCACCCTATCGGGAGGTATTCTTCGCCCTGGGCGGTGATCCGAGCCGCGCGCCGGGTCGCCGCCTGGGTCAGCGCGTCGCGCAGCGCGGTGTTGGGAGGGACGAAGGCCGCGCCGGGCAGATGCAGGCCCATCGTTTCCATCAGCATCTGATTTGAGTTGGCGGTGCCGTAAAACGTGCAGGTGCCCGGCCCATGATACGCCTGGAACTCCGCCTCCAGCAGCGCGTCGCGCCCAATCCGGCCTTGAGCGTACAGTTGACGAATTTTCGCCTTCTCGGTGTTGGGCAGGCCGGAGGCCATCGGTCCGCTGGGCACGAAGATCGTCGGCAGGTGGCCGAAGTGCAGGGCGCCGATCAGCAGTCCCGGCACGATCTTGTCGCAAACGCCGAGACACAGCACGGCATCGAACACGTTGTGTGCCAGCGCCACGGCGGTCGCCATCGCGATCACGTCGCGCGAGAACAGCGACAGTTCCATGCCCGACTGGCCTTGCGTCACGCCATCGCACATGGCGGGCACACCGCCGGCGAACCGCGCCACCGCTCCCACCGCGCGCGCCGCTTGCTTGATCAGGGCGGGAAACCGCTCCAGCGGCTGATGGGCGGACAGCAAGTCATTGTATGAGGAGACGATGGCGAGATGGAGCCAACGCGCCTCGCGCGGGCTGGCCTTGTCGGTCGGGTCAAGGGTGGCGCAGGCATGGGCGAAGTTGGCGCAGGACAGGTCCTTGCGCGATCCGCGCGCGCGGGCCTGGCCAAGCCGCGCCAGGTAGGCGGAGCGGGTCGGCGCGCTGTGCTGGCGAACGCGGTCGGTCACCGCCGCCACGGTCGGATGAAGCGTCATGGCGAAACCTCCTGTGTCATGAGCGGAGACTGGGTCGCCGATGTTGCGCTCTCACTCGATCCACTCGTGGAGCGGTTGCGATGGCGCGATACTCTCCTATTCCAGCATGGTCGAGGATGTCGAGATAGAGCGGCAGCGTTGTTGCAAACGGCCATCACGCGACGAATGCACAGATCAACGATTGTAATGTGGCGGCCGTTTTTCCACGAAGGCACGCAGACCCTCCAGGCCGTCGGCGTGGCCCGCGCAGGTGGCCAAGCCGCGCCGCTCGCGTTCCAACTGCGCTTCCCACGAGGTGTCGAACGCATCGGTCAGCAGAGTTTTGACATGGCCGAAGGTATGCAAGGACTTTTGGGCGAGGGTCCGCGCCATCTCCAGCGCGGTGTCCAGCAATCGCGCGTCGGGAACCACTCGCGTTGCCAATCCCCAGGCTAGGGCCTGGTCGGCGGCTATCGGTTCGTCGAACGCGGCGATTTCCAGGGCGCGGGCCAACCCGACCAGACGCGGCAGGGTGAAGGTGCCGCCGGCGTCGATGCACAGCGCGTTGCTGGTGAAACCCTGCTTGAGCCGCGCCGATTCCGCCATGATTCGAAAATCGCAGGCCAAGGCCAGGGAAAAGCCGCCGCCGGCCGCCACGCCGTTAATGGCGGCGATGACCGGCTTGCGCAGTCGACGGATTTCAGTCACGCAGACATGAACCTGGGTGGCCAGTTCGTGAAATGCCGCCGCCGGTCCATGGGGATGGGCCAGCACGAATTTAATATCGCCGCCGGCGGAAAAGGCCGGACCGCTGCCCGTGATGATGACGCCATGAATCGTCGGGTCGGCTCCCACATCCAGCAGCGCTCGGGTCAGCGCCTGGGCGGTTGGAATATTCAGGGCGTTATAGGCTTCCGGTCGGTTCAGGGTCAGTTGGGCCGCCGAATCATGAACGGTTATCAGCACAGGTTCGCTCATGGAACATGCTCCTGGGGGCATTGAAAAGGGCTGATTCAAGCAACGCGCATGGGCTACGAAGCCTTGCCGGAATACAGTCCCACGTCGGGCGCGCCGAGGCGCCTCAGCCTGCGCATGTCAATGACGAAATCGAACGATTGTTGTGACAGCGGCGCGTGGCCGGTTTGCATTTCGTAGCGCCGCTCGCGATCGGGCAGCGCGGGAAAACGCTCGCGCATCAATACGTCGAAGATCTTTTGCGGCATCCAGTCGTTATTGGTCGACAGCGAGCCAAATTCGTCGTGATAGGCAATCACCGCCGGACTGTCGGCCAGCGTAGGTTGCACGAAATAAAGCCTGACGGGCCGGTCTTGCAACACGACGTGTTTGGCCGTGTCCTGAATGATTTGCAGCTCGGCGCCTTGGGGAGCGGCGATGAGCGCAAAGGCGTGGAAACGCGCCGCGTGGACCGCCAGCGCCAGCGCCACGACATAGCCAGCTCCTTCGATCCACAGCCCTCCACGCTTCACCAGACCACACAGATTGATCCACGACAGCGTGACAAAAACCAGCAATACACCGGTCAGGGCGAACGTCGTGCGGTAGGAAGCGTAACGATCCGCCACCACAAGATTGACGCTATACGCCGCCAGCGGCAGCAACACGAGCAGCATCAACCAGAATGCGGCCATTCGCCCGCCACGTCGCCACCCTTCGGCGCTCAGTCCCGCCGCCAGCAGCGCCGCGGTCAGCCCCACGCTTGCCGTGAAAGCGGCCCGCGTCGAGCCGTCGTCATCGTTCAGCACGAAGATACTGAGCGCGTTGGGCAACGATCCCTGGATGAACCACCAAAGCTTACCGAAAGGATCGTGTTCGAACATGATGCGCGCTGATGCCTCAAACACCTCGGCCAGATACAGCGCCTTCACGATGAGAAAGGCCACGACTAGTCCAGCGAACACGATACCCAGATGAACGCTCACCCAGCGCAGATTCTCGCTCCACGACCGCCCGCGTCGACTCGGCAGCACCGTTGCGATGCCGACGCAGTAAAATAAGCCGGTCGGTTGATAAACCAAGGCGGCGAGCGTCATCAGCAGCACGGCCCCAGATCGGCGGAATCCTGGCCAGCACGCGTGAGCGTTGTCCGCCAGCGCAAACCCAGCGAGCGAAAACAACGCCGCCACCGTGTAGGGCCAGGCGGTGGCCCAACTGGCGATCACCTGCGCCGCTGGCGTCAGGGAGGCCATGGCCGCCGTGAACGCCGCCGCGGCCAGGTTCCAGCCCCGCCGCCGCAACAACCCAAACAGGAATACCGCGATCAGCCCAAGCCCGATCGCGCCCGCGAACCGGAGCCATTCGAGTTCGCGGATGGAGTCGACCCAGCCAAAGGAATATTCCAGCAGAAATCCGTAAACCGGCCGCCCATGCGAAGCGATGAAATGGATGATTTTCCCCGGTTGCTCGTGCGCTTCGTTGAGGTTTGAGTAGTCGTCGCGGAAGCCGAAGTGATGAAACGTGGTATTCCAGTAGGTAGCGAGTGGTAGCCCGAAAAGCATCAGGACCAGCGCCCATGCGAACCATGGGGCCGTGGAAGATTTCTGGCGCTGGCGATCCAGTGCGCCACATGGGAAAGAAATCATAAGGAATAACAGAAAATCTTCTGGTTATTGTGATTCAAGGTCTTATTACCCCTGACCCATCACGCGCGCTCCCACCGTTGAAATCGGTACGGCCAGGCGTGATCCCGATCCGCTGGATGTAACTCTTCCCAAGCCAGCCGCCAGTCCTCCTCGTTCCATTCCGGAAACCAGACGTCGCCGGGCACATCCGCCTCCACCCGCGTGAGATAGAGTCGATCGGCCAGCGGCAGAGTTTGCCGATACAACGCCGCGCCGCCGATGACCATAATTTCGGGAGCCGCGTCGGCCAGTTCCACGGCTTCGTCCAGCGACCGCGCCACCATGCAGCCGGGCGCCTGATAATCCAGGTCGCGGCTCAACACGATCATCCGCCGTCCCGGCAGTGGCCGACCGATGGATTCCCAGGTGCGCCGGCCCATCAGCAACGGCTTGCCCGTCGTCGTTCGCTTGAAGAAACGCAAGTCCGCTGGCAAGCGCCAGGGCAAGCGGTTGTCGCGACCGATCACCCGGTTGCGCGCCAGCGCGGCGATGAGCGCCAGTCGTGGAGTCATGTCGGCGGCGGGTCGATGGCTGGCACGCTCCAAGCGGGGATGCCAGGTTCGTCCAACCGGATCGCGGTCAGCCGGTTACCCCAGACACAGCCGCTGTCGAGGGCGTAAATCCCCGGTACGCGATAATAGCCCAGCGCTGCCCAGTGGCCGAACACAAGGTTAAGATCGGCGCTACGCCGACCCGGCACGGCGAACCAGGGCAGCAAGCTCGGTCCCTGACTACCCGGCGCTCCCTTCTCGGAAAAGGACAGCGCGCCATCCGCCGTGCAAAAGCGCATTCGAGTCAAGGCATTGACGATGAAACGCAGCCGGTCGTAACCGGCCAGATCATCCCGCCAGCGGCGCGGTTCGCCGCCGAACATGTGAGCCAGGAAATCCTCGTAATTCGGTCCGCGCAAGGTTGCTTCCAGTTCCGCCGCGCAGCGCTGCGCCAGAGCCAAATCCCACTGTGGCGGCAGGCCCGCGTGAACCAGGGTGAAACCCAGGGCCGAATCGTGATGTAGCAACGGCCGCCGACGCAGCCAGCCCAACAGTTCGGCGCGGTCGGGGGCATCCAGAATCGTGTGGAAGGTGTCCTTGCGCTTGGGCTTGACCCGACCGGCGGCGACCGCCAACAGAGTCAGGTCGTGATTGCCCAGCACCGTCACCGCCCGCTTGCCTAAGCCGTGCACCAGCCGCAGCACTTCGACCGAATGCGGCCCACGATTGACCAGATCGCCGACCAGCCATAGCACGTCGGCGGCGGGATCGAAGCGCAGCCGGTCCAGCAGGCGGGCCAAGGGGTCGTAACAACCCTGAATATCGCCGATGGCGTAAACAGCCATGTTCAGCCTCTTCAGGGTTTGGCCGGCGGCAGCGGCGGCAATTGATCGAGAATACGTCGGGCCACGCCCGGATAATCCTCGTCGAAATGATGGTCGCCGGGCATTTTTTCGACGATCACGCCCAGATCGGCTAGCTTCGGACAGGTCGCGTCCGCTTCATCGGTGCCGTGGAGGCACAGCCGTTTGAGTCCGCCTAGCTTCTCCAACTCCGGCCGCACCGGTTGGTCGGTGGTATCGGGTTTGTCGCTGATCCAGTCCGTCAGGTTGAACTCGAAGGAGGCGTGATCCGACAGGCCCAGCAACGCCATTAGATCGATGCGATCCCGCAACTCCTGGGGCAGGCGGTTGACGACCGCCGGCAGCACGTCCGCGCCGAACGAATAGCCGATCAACACGATCCGGCTCTTTTTCCAGGCGTCCAGGTAGTGGCGCAGCGCCCGCTCCAAATCCAGCGCCACTTCATCCGGCTGGCGGGCTTTCCAAAAATAGCTGAGCGAATCCCAACCGACCACGGGTAGGCCGTGCTTCGCCAACTCGGCGGTCACGGCGCGGTCGAGCAGCGCCCAGCCGCCATCGCCGGAAAACATCACCGCCAGTTGCGGCCGGTCGGGACCGGCGGTGACTGGCACCTCGGTGAGCGGTACGCCGCTGACGCTGGCGTCGGGCTGCACCTGCCGGACGATGCCGGGGTCCAGCCATTGCAGCAAGGCGGAGACTTGCGGCAGCCAGCCCCCGACTCCCGTCGCGCCCGGGATTTCGGACAGCCGGGCCAGTTGCACGGATTTGACGAATTGCGTGGCCGCGTTGGCATCGCAGGCCGGTCGGTTTTGAAACACGAACCAGGTGGTCGGGAGCCGAGCCACCGGCTTGAGCGCGGTACCTTTGCCGTCTGGCAACGAGGTGCTCTCCAAATGTGCCACGCCCATACACAAGGGCTTGCGCAACGGCAATTCCGGGCAGAAATCGACGCCAACTCCCGCATGAAAGCGATCGTCTGGTCCCTGGGCCAGCGCCGCGTAGGTCAACGCCGCGCCAGCGCCGTAACCGAGCAGAATGGGAGGCTGGTGAGTGGCGATGGGATAGCGCTGTTCGATCAGCCGATTCAATTGATCGAGGTCCGCCGCCGGGTCGGCGCAGGCGGTCTCCGCTCGGTCCAATCGGGTCAGATAGTCGTTCAAGTCGATGCTTGCGACCACGTAATCCAGTTCCGCCACCGCCTTGGCCGTCACCGTCAACTCGGTGTTCCAGCCGCCCGCGCTGGACACGAAGAGAATCACGCCCTTGGGGTCGTCGGTGGCGTATCGAACCATCAACTTGCCGAAGGTCGCATCGTCCAGCGCATCCTCGGCGGGTTGCGCCAACGTGGCGGTGGCCGCCAGCAGAGCAGCGGTCAAGCCCAACATTCGCCATGACATGCGCATCGATGGGTTCCGCGGGATGGTCATTTGCCGATCACTCCCCTGACACCGCCGGCGATCAGGGCGGTCAATTCCGTCAACACCCGAGGCAGCGCCAGACCGCCTGGCGCCGCCAGATAGCGGGCTTCCCAGTGGGGATTGAATTTATCCTTGTACTGATGCAGGCCCCGGAAATTGTAAAGCGCTTCGCCGCCGCCAAACACCAGCGCCCCGAATCGATTCCACAGCGGCGCGAGGTTGCGGTTCTGCAAGCCGGCTAGGGGCGCCATGCCGAGATTAAACCACTCGTAGCCCTGGTCGCGGCCCCACAGCATGATCTGAATAAATAGAAAGTCCATCAGTCCATTCGGGCTATCGGGCGGGTAACGCATCAAATCCACCGACAGTTCCTCGCGCCCGCCCAGCCACAGGTTGGCGAAGGCGGCAATCTCCGCGTCGTGGCGCGCGATGGCGACCGGGCCGGTTCGCAGGTAGTTCTCGTGGTAAAATCCCAGCGAAAATCCCTTCTCGCGCGCGTTTTTCCCCCTCAGCCAGGCGTCGGAAACCGCGCGCAACTGGGGTAGCAGGTCCGGCACGGCCGCCGCCTCCACAATCTCGAACCGGTAGCCGTCCCGCTCCAGTCGGTTGATGGTGTTACGCAGGGTTTTCCGAGCCTTGCCGTCCAGCGAAAATTCCGCCAGCCGCACCCGCGCCTCCTCGCCGAATTTGAGTAGCGTCAGTCCCAGTTCCACGTACAACCCCAGATGGTCAGGGTGAACTTGATAGAACACCGGCCAGCCACCGTGGCGCTCGCACAACTCGCGGAATTGCCAGGCTAGTTCGCGGCGATCCTCCTCGCGCGCGGCCACCGGATCCCCCATCACCACCCAGGCGCGGCCCGCGATGCCATACATCAGGAAGGCATCGCGGTTTTCGTTGAACAACAGCGCCTTGTCGCCCAACAAGGCCAGATGAGCGTAGCTACGTGGGAACGCGACGGCGATGTCTTGTGCCTGCCGTAGATCGTCCGGCCCAGGTCGGTTCGGCTCAAAGCGCATGGGCCGTAGCAATTTGGCAACCCCAAAGAACAGCACGACGCCCAACGCGCCCACCAGCGCCCGCAGGGATCGCGGCGCGTTGCCCTGGTCGCCGAAGCTGAAATCCCACCACAACGCCCGCGAGTATTCGACATGCCGATACGAGAAGATACCGAGCCAGGCGGCGCAGACCAGTACCACCAGAATGGTGGCGACCCAGCCTGGCGTAAAGCTTTCGCCGAGCAGCGAGGCGCGGCGGTAGAATTGCCGGCGGGACGGTAACAAGCCGGCCAGTAGCGTCGTCAGGATGATCGCTTCCTCGTAATCCGCGCCCTTGAGCAAAGAAGCGGCGATGCCGACGCCCAGGAAGAGCACGGCCAGCAGCCAGGCGGCGTCGAGCCTGCGTTGTAGGCTCCGTGCCAGCAACAGGAGACTCACCCCCAGCAGACTACTGACGAAATGGGAGGCTTCCAGCACCGACAGCGGAAGCCGATCCTCCAGCCACGCCAGCCGCGCCTCCACCGCCGGGGTCGCCGCCGAAAACAACAACACCGCCCCGCTGATAAGCGCCAGCAAGGCGAACACCTGCGGCAACAACACCGGCGCCCACGGTCCCACCAGGCGCGGTAGCCACAGGATCCGTTCCTTCTGATGCCGCAATTCGTACAGGCCAAGCGCGATCGCCGCCAGTGCCAGCGGTAGCAGGTAGTAGATCAGTCGATAGGCCAGCAGCGTACCAAGCAGGTGGGCGGTGGGCAGATGGTTTTTCAGCAGCAGCACTACTAGCGACTCGAACACGCCCAGTCCGCCCGGAACGTGACTGATCAAGCCAGCAAACTGGGCCACGAGAAAGACGCCGAGCACTTGGCCAAAGTCGATCTTGGCCGAGGCCGGCAGCAGGATATACAGCACCGTGCTGGCTATCATCCAATCGAGGGAACCCACCGCCAGTTGCGGCAACGCCAGGCGAAGCCGTGCCATCGGTAGCGTCCATGGTCCTACTCGCAGCGGCTGGCGGCGCAAAACTCCCAGCAACAGATAAGCGACTGGCGGAATCAGAAGCAAGATCCCCAGCAGTCGGCTATTCATGGTCAGGTAAGGGAAAGCGTGTGGATCCAGCGGGTTCAACGTCAGCACCACGCCCCCCATGGTCAAAATGCCCAGCCAAAAGGTCAGGGTGGTGAACAGGACGATCCGGGCGATATCCACCGCCGTCAGGCCCCAGCTTGAATACAGTCGATAACGTAGCGAACTGGAGGTCAGGACCGAAAGTCCAACTGAATTGCTGATGGCGTAACTGATCAAAGCGGCGAAACCCACCTTGGGCCAAGGTAAGGGATGGCGAATGTAGCGCAGCGCCAACCAGTCATAGCCGGTGGTGATCAGATAGCTCAGGATGGTGCACAGGCAGGCGGCTGCTAGCCGCGAACCCGGTTGCCGCTGCAAGGCGGTGATGACGTCCTGGTAGCCGTGCACGGCTAGCGCATGATGCAGTACCCACAGTGCGGCGATAAACAATGCCAAGCCGATGCATGGCCCCGCGTAACGGGCGAACAACGCCTTCATGGCAGGCTCAGGATAGCGTCCCGGTTGGTGTGGGACGTGACTCGAATGGCGGCGGTGGCCCGTGGTAGCCATTCGTATTCGCCATGTTCGGCGGGATCGAGCGTCACCAGTCGGCGTTCCGGCAGGAAGACCCGGAAGACGTGCTCGGTGTTCTCGGTGACGTTCGGGGCATAGCGATGCCGCCAGGGCGGCAGGATCGGAAAGCGGTTGACCACGTCGCAGGCGAGGATTTCCGCTTCGTTGCCCAGGCCGGTTTCCTCGCGCAGTTCCCGACGCGCGGCGTCCAGCGGATCGGCCTCATCCCAGCGCAGGCTGCCGGTCACCGATTGCCAGAAATCGGGTGGCTGACGACGACGCAACACCAGTACGTCGCCAGCGGCGGTATACACCACCACCAACACCGATTCCGGGCGTTTCCAGGGCGGCGATTTCCCCTCACCCACTGGCCGGAGCAAGGGGGAAGGCGGCGGCTGCGTTTCCAACCGCTCCCGCTCTCAGGGGGTACGGCGCAGGCGGATGTTGAGATCGCGCAACTGCGTTTCGGTGACGGGGGCCGGCGCCTGAGTCAGCAGGCAGGCGGCGCTCTGGGTCTTGGGGAAGGCCATCACCTCGCGGATGGAGGTTGCCCCCGCCATCAGCATCACCAGCCGGTCCAGGCCAAAGGCCAGGCCACCGTGCGGCGGGCAGCCGAACTTCAAGGCGTCCAGCAGAAAACCGAATTTGGCCCGCGCTTCCTCGGGGCCGATACCCAGCAATTCGAACACCGTGTTTTGCATCTCCTGGCGGTGGATACGCACCGAGCCACCACCGATTTCGGTGCCGTTCAGCACCATGTCGTAGGCTCGGGACAGACAACGCTCGGGATGCGCGCGCACTTCGGTGGGATCGTCGGTGCGCGGCGCGGTGAAGGGGTGGTGCAGGGCGTTCCAGCATTGCGCTTGTCCGTCCCATTCGAACATCGGGAAATTGACCACCCACAACGGGGCCCACGCGCCGTGCACCAGACCGAGATCGTGACCCAGCTTGATCCGCAACGCGCCCAGCGCGTCGTTGACCACCTTGGCCGAGTCCGCGCCGAAGAAGATCAGGTCACCGTTTTCCGCCCCAGTGCGGGTCAGCACCTTGGCCAGGGTCTCGTCGGGCAGGAATTTCACGATGGGCGCCTGCAAGCCCTCGCGACCGGCGGTGACATCGTTGACCTTGATGTAGGCCAGTCCTTTCGCGCCGTAGCGACCGACAAACTCGGTGTAAAGATCGATCTCGCGCCGGCTCAGCTTGCCACCGTTCGGCACTCGCAATGCCGCCACCCGGCCGTTGGGATCGCTGGCGGGACCGGAGAAGACCTTGAATTCCACGTCCGCCATCAAATCCGACAGTTCGGTCAGTTCCAGCGGGATGCGCAAATCCGGCTTGTCGGAGCCGTAGCGCCGCATCGCGGTATCGTAGGGCATCCTCGGAAACGGATTGGGCAAATCCACGTCCAGCACGGCCTTGAACATTCCTCGAATCATTTCTTCCATCAGGTCGGTAATGGCCTGCTCGTCCATGAACGAGGTTTCGATATCGAGTTGAGTGAACTCCGGCTGGCGGTCGGCGCGCAGATCTTCATCGCGGAAGCAGCGCACCACCTGATAGTAGCGGTCCAGGCCCGCCATCATCAGCAGTTGCTTGAACAACTGAGGTGACTGCGGCAGGGCGAAAAAACTGCCCGGATGGGTGCGGCTGGGCACCAGATAATCGCGGGCGCCTTCCGGCGTGGCCTTGGTCAGCATTGGGGTTTCGATGTCCATGAAGCCGTGCTGCTCCAAAAACCGGCGCAGCACGCTGATTACGCGGGTGCGCAATCGCAGCCGTTCCTGCATCTCCGGTCGACGCAGATCGAGATAGCGGTAACGTAGTCGCACTTCCTCGGAGGTATCCGAATCGTCCAGTTGGAACGGCAGTGGCTCGGATCGGTTGAGAATTTCCAACTCACGGACCAACACCTCCACCGCACCGGTGGCCAAATTGGGATTCTCGGTACCCTCGGGCCGGCGGCGCACCCGGCCCGTCACTCGCAGGACGTATTCGTTGCGGACTCGTTCGGCGTTGGCGAAGGCATCCGGGGTATCGGGGTCGATCACCGCCTGCACCAGACCCTCGCGGTCGCGCAGGTCGACGAAGATCACGCCGCCATGATCGCGGCGGCGATGCGCCCAACCGCAAAGGGTGACGTCTTGATCCAGCAAGGTCTCGGTGACCTGGCCGCAATAATGGCTGCGCATGGTGTCCGGTTTCCGTTTTGCGGGGCGAAATCCCAAGAAAACGCAAGCTTGGCGCGTCGGGACACGCCGAATTTCAAAAGCGGAAATATTACGGATTCAAGCCATGGCCCGCAACCTTGGTGGCGATGGGCGACCGTGCCGTGTCTGCCCCCTTTATCGAATTGCGCAACCTGGAGAGCAGATTGATCACCTCCCCCGAGATTTGTCTGAACTCGCCAGAAGCGATCTCAGCTTTCGCTTCGTCCATTTTATTGGCGTTCACCAGGTCAATCACTTGGCCGACAGCAAGATGAAACCGCCTATGCTTCTCTCTTAGTTCAGCGAATTCCTTGGCATTCCCATACAGTTGATTTCCTTCACCATGAATCCACTTTCCAAGAGCACAGACATTGTCTACGCTCGCCACGTCTCGATCCGGAATCTGTCCGCCATAAATCGCGGCGGTTAGTTTCGATATCCATTGCAGATGAGCATTGATATAAGTATTTATTATATTTGACATTTTTATGGTTTTCTCATGTTGGTCGATCAGGTATTTCACAGCAAACCGCCGCTGAAGATATGCGGCAAATCCAGAATGGGAATCGGCTGATCGCCTTGTTGGAAACAGGAAATCGCCAGGGTCTGCCAGTTGCCGGGCTGCTTCGGTAGCGCGCAGACCTGGTCGTCGTCGACCCGAGTCTGCGTTGGGATGGCGGAGAGCAACAACGCGCCATACTCGGGGTCCGCTCCCGGTCGCGTCTGGTAGGCGAACACCCCGGCCAGTGGCTCCTGGCGTTGCGTCGACTGCCCTCGCAACCAGGCCGCCAAATCCATCGCCGGCAATACGGTGTCGTTCCAGACCAATACTTGCCGGCAATAGTGCGGACTGCGCGGGACATCCAGCAAGATCGGCGTCTCGATCAGGTGCACCAGTTCGCGCTCGCCCACGGCGGCGCGCAGTTGGTGATCCAAGGCCAGCACCCAGGCGGCGCTTTCAGCCATCGAAGTTCTCCAAGGCGGCGGCGATCAGGGCCGCCAGATGCTCGGTGGTGGTCACATAACCCAACTCGTCGTTCAGCAGGGCAAGCGCTCCAATCGGCGAATCCGGCGGGGTCATGCAGGCCGGCGGGGCCAGCAGACGGGGCGCCGCCGTCAATGCTTCCACCTGATCGCAGACCAGACCGAAGCGGTCGGCGCCGTTGTCCAACAACGGGCAGGCCCGGCGACCATCCGGCAAGTCCGATAGGATCCGCAATTCGCCCGACAGACAGTACACCGGCCACCACTCGTCCGCGAACGCCACCGCCCCGATGCTACATGGAATGCGTACCTCGCGGTCGATGTCCAGCAGCGACTCCAGCGCCTGGATTTCCGCTTGCGGCAGGAGCCATTTGCGCCCGTCCAGAGTCAATACGGCGAACGCCCGGATCGTCTGAAGATCGGCCAAGGCCGTTGCTTGCGCGGGTCGGTTCATGCGCGCCGCAACAACTGGTGGATGTGCCCGAGCAGTTCGTCTTCCAGGAACGGCTTGGTCAGGTAAACATTGACTCCGGTCGTTTCAGCCTCGCGCCGATGCTTTTCGGTGGAGCGCGAGGTGATCATGATGACGGGTAACTCATGGGTGGCCTGATTGGCTCGCAGGTGCGCGGTCAATTCCAAACCGTTCATGCGCGGCATCTCCAAATCGGCCAGTACCAAATCCGGGCGCCGGCCGTTGATGATCTCGATCGCTTCCAGGCCATCGCGCGCGGTGCGCACCTCGAAACCGGCATCCTGCGCGAACTGCGCTAACGAGCGACGGGCGCTCAGGGAATCGTCCACCGCCAGCACGAAAAGGCGATGAGAGGCGGTTGCGGCGGGCGCCGTCGCGTGGGCGGCGGCCAACGCGGGTTGAGCGGTGGTCGGGGCGCGCAGAAGCTCTGGTACATCCAGCACCGGCGCCACGCTACCGTCGCCCAGGATAGTGGCGCCCACGATACCGTTGAGCCTGGGAATGTACTGACCCAGGTTCTTGACCACCAAATCGCGGCTATCGATGATTTCCTGGACCAACACCGCGCGAACGGCGCCGGTGTCCTCTCGCACCAGCAGCACCGACGGCACGGATCGGTTCCGCGCGCGGTGATCCGGCGGCAGGTTGAGCAGCGCATCCAGAGAGGTCAGCTCGTAAATTTCGTCACCCATCTGATAGGTGGTGATCTTGCCCAGTTTCTGAATCGTGCCAATACCGGAATACAGAATCTGCTCGATACCCCGGTCGGACAGGGCCACCATCTGATCGCGCAGGCGCACCAGCAACGCATGGGTGGAGATCAAGGTGACCGGCAACCGCAACTCCATCAGACAGCCCTGACCGGCCTGGGTCTGGATGCGTAGCGAGCCCTTCATGGCCAACAGTCGGCTGTAGATCATATCCATGCCGATGCCGCGCCCCGAGGTTTGGGTCGCTTCGTCGCGGGTGGAAAAGCCCGGCAACAGGATCAACCGGATCAACTCATCGTCCGACAGCGGTTGGTCGGCGGCGAGCAGACCGCGCGCAATCGCCGTTCGGCGAATCGCCGCCAGGTCCAGCCCAGCGCCGTCATCCTGGCAACGGACGACGATATTGTTACCCTCGCGTCCGAAGCTCAGTTCGATTCGCCCCGCCGACGGCTTGCCCAACCGCTTGCGCTGGGCCGGGGGTTCGATGCCGTGGTCCACGGCGTTGCGCAGCATGTGCATCAACGGATCGACCATGTCGTTTAGGATGTTGCTGTCCATCAGCGTGCCAGCGCCACGCACCATCAATTCCGCGTCTTTGTCCACCAGTCGGCAGGTCTGCCGCACGCTGCGTTGCAAGCGCTGCGTCACCGTCTGGATCGGTACCATGCGGGTGCGCAACACAGCCTCCTGATTGTCCCGATGCAGGCGGCCTTGATCCACCAGCAAGGTATCTAGCGCCGCCAGATTCTCCTCGATGGCGCGGCCCAACTCGCGAGTGTCGGTGGCTGCCTCGACCAAGCGATGGGTGACGGTGTTGAGTTCATTGTACTGCTCCAACTCCAGCGGATCGAAGTCGCCACGCTGG
The DNA here is from genome assembly GCA_031732935.1 of Candidatus Contendibacter sp. GTDB lineage: Bacteria > Pseudomonadota > Gammaproteobacteria > Competibacterales > Competibacteraceae > Contendibacter. The sequence continues at coordinate 47,011 of JAVMKH010000128.1, read as the reverse complement.
ATGGACCGGGACAGCGGCGACGACACATTGCGGATGTCGACCAATTGTTCCAACTCAGCGGTCAGTTGCTGGAACAGACGGTTTTGCGCCATCACCGCCCGAGTCTGCGCAACCGTCTTGCGAATCCGCTCTTGAACTTGGCCGGTGAGGATGATGCTTTCGCCCACCAGCCGCAATACGTCATCGACCAGATGGGCGGGAATGCGCAGAGTCGCTTCGGGCGCGGTGACCACGGGTTGCGGCGCGGGTTCGGCGAGTTCGGCGAGTTCGGTGAGTTTGGTCGGTTCCAGTCGGGTTGCCGCCGGCAATGGCGCTGCGTCGTCGGTCGGTATCCCCGTCCGGTCGATCCGGTTGGCCCAATCGAGCACCTCTTGCAACACAGCGGGGGCCTGTAACGGCGGCGCGCTGATGCCGAGCAGCGCCTCGCTCATGGCTTCCAGACAGTCAGCCGCGTTCAGCAGGGTTTCGGCCAGTGGTCGGTTGGGTAACACGCCGTGCTTGGCGAGCGCCTGTAGAATGTCCTCGACATGGTGGGTCAGCGTGGCGATACCGCGCACCCCGACAGTATTGCCGGCACCCTTCAGGGTATGGGCGATGCGTCGTGCCACATCCACATCCTTGACTTGGCCATCGCCAGCGGCCAAGCGTTGGATAGCGGTGGAAAACTCGGCGGCCTGGTGAGGTAATTCCTGTAGCAGGCCGTCCAGCAATTCTTGATTGACATCGGCTGGCAACGCCAGCGATACATCCTCGGGCTGGGCTTGCCGGGGTCGGGCTTCCGCTTCGGGTTCCTCGGCCACCAATTTCGGCGCAACCAGCAGGTCGATGAGCGGAGCCGCCTCCAAGGTTGCCAACGGTTGCGGCCAGTGAGTATCCTGGAGATGGTGTACTAGGGCCGTGCAAACCGCGCGATCATCCAGCGCTTGCAGATAGCCAAGCGCCAGGACAGGCCAGGTTTCCACCACCCACCGCTGTTCCGCGGTAAGCGGATTATCTTGAGCGGCCAGTTGGTTCAGATTGACTTGCAACCGGCCGCAAACCTGTTGCAAACCAGTCAAGCCGATCGAGGCCGAGGCATCTCCCAGTCGCTCCAAGCGTTCGGCATAATCGGATAAAGTCTCGCGCCGGACAACGGGCGCGCTGTCGGCGGTTGTAACCAGGGTCAGAATTTCATCGGAGGTTTCGACGATCTGGGCGATTTCCGCGCTCAGGATATCCAGTAATTCCTGGCGGGCTTCACCCAATCCGACTGTTTCGGTAAGTTCTTCGTCCTCGTCTTCCTCGCCCGACGTCCATTCCTCCACTTCGGCCGCCGTTTCGGTTTCCGGTTCTTCCCCCTCAGTCACCGTTGCGACGATAAGGGCCGCCGATTCTTCCTCGACGCTGGCAACGGGGGTATCCGTCACCACTGTCGGTACGGTTCCCGCCAAGGTTTCCGCCCATGTTGGTCGCGCGGCTTCCACCCCGGTGATCATTTCGAATCCAGCTTCAGGCGCGGTTTCAACCTCAGCGTCGACTTCGATCTCGGTTTCAGTTTCGGTTCCAGCGTCGGCTTCGGTTTCAATACCCGCCTCAGCCACCACCACGGTTTCGGTTTCGGCCGCAACCCCCACTTCGACTTTAGTCTCGGCTTCGGCCTCGGCCGCAACCCCCACTTCGACTTTAGTCTCGGCTTCGGTCGCAACCTCCATCTCAACTTCAGTCTCGATTTCAGCCTCGGTTTCGGTTTCGACTTTAGCCATCGCTATTGCCACGACTTCAGTCAACCGTTCGGTGCCACTGGTGTTGGTGGAAACCCCATCGATGAACGATTCGATGGATTCGGGTTTGGCCAGTACAGGTCCCGTTGTCTCGACCGCTGACGGCCGTGGCGCTGGCGCGGCGGGCGCTACGGTCAGGCTGGATAAGGTCTTCTCCAGTACTTCCACCACGCCGTCGCCGACCAACTTCTCAACCGCTGTCGCCAGCAGCGGCACCGGGGTCGGTTCGACCGTCGGCGTCTCACCAGCTAGCAAGGCGCGCAATGCCTTGGCTGTTTCCGCCGTTAGTGGCGCGCTCCAAACTGGGTTGGACAAATGCTCGATCAACGGTTCGATGGCTGTCAGATCGTCTGGGGCGCCGAGGCAGCCCATCACCAAGATCGGCCATTCTTCCAGCCGTTCCCGCTCCGCATCGCTCAAACCGCGGCCATCGCTGCTCAAACCCGCCAGATGGTTCTGAAACAAGCGACAAACTTCTCGCAATCCTGGAGAGCCAGCGTCATCGGCCGCTTGTCCGACGCGCCCTACCTGTTCGGCGTATTGGCGGATGCCATCGGTGATCCCATCCTCATCAAGCAACTCCAAAAGGCCGAGTAGTTCGGCGATCTGTGCTTCCAGCGCCGCAACCTGTTCTTCCGATATGAGCATGGCGGCTAAACCCCTCTCGCGGGCGGCAGTAACCCTGTGATGGCGGCCATGGCGGCGGGTGCACCTCGCTTATGCCGGCAACCGGAACACGCGCACCGAATCCAGCAAACCCTTGGCGTATTCCACCAGATTGGTGGTCTGAACCGTTTGCTCCTGCAGTTGTTGGCTGGTCTGGCGAGTACTTTCCTGAATCTGTCGAGCGCGGCCGAGCAACTCATCGCTGACGCGCGCCTGCTCCTGAGAGCGGGACGCGATCTGTTGCACGGCGGCCACCAACTCGGCGGTGGTTTCTTGGGTCCGCTTCATCTGGTCGCCGGCCTGCTCCGCCAGCCGGCTGCCATCGACAACCTGGCTGATGGCGGCGTTCATGGCGTTCACCGTGTCCGCCGTTTCGATCTGGATGTTGCTGACTAGGGTAGCGATTTGCGAAGTCGCCTCGCGGGCGTTCTCGGCCAGGCGCTGTACTTCGCCCGCCACCACCGCGAAACCACGGCCCGCCTCGCCGGCCGAGGCCGCGTGCATGCTGGCGTTCAACGCCAGGATGTGAGTACGTTCAGCGATGGTATTGATCAAGTTCACCACGCCGCTGATTTCCTGGGAGCGCTCGCCCAAACGCTTGATGCGCTTTTCCGTCTCGCGGATGGTATCGCGGGTGCTGTTGATGCCGCTTACTGTGCTGGTCACCGTCTGCAACGCCGTTTGAGTGGTCTTGATGGTGGTTTCGGCGGCGGCGTTGCAGGTTTGCGCCAGTTCGGCGATCTGCCGCATGGTCTCGGCCGCGGCGGTCAGATCGGCGGAGGTTTGCTCCACCGCCCGGCGTTCGTTTTCGGCCACGGCGATCACTGTGTCGGACTGCGCCTTCACCGTGTCAGAGGCGGCCGCCACCTGCTCGGAGATTTGGGTCACGCCCTGCAACACGACGGCGGTCTCGGCGGTCAGCAGATTGAGCGCGTCGGCCACCGGACCGGTGACGTCCTCGGTGACCGGCACCTTGACGGTCAGGTCTCTCTGGCTCAGCTGGGACACCGCTTGCAGCAGATTGATGATCGAGTCGTTGAGTTGCTCGTTTTCCTGCTCCGCTTGCACCAGCGTGCTCACCCGCTCGCCCAGCACTTGGTCGAACGCCTGGCCCAGCTCCGACAGCTCGTCGCCGCCGGTCAGGTTGGTGCGCGACTCGTAGTTGCCTTCGCCGATTTGCTTCACGGTCGCCATGATCTGGTTGAGCGGATTCACGATGGCCCGATAGGTGGCGGTGCCCAGACCGAAGGTAATCACGAAACCCAGCAAGACCATTACCGCAATCGCGACCGTGAAAACGTTGATGGTGTTCCTCGCGGCTTTCGCGTTCTGCGCGGCGTGTTCCTCGGCTTGCGTTGTGCTCGCCTGCAGGGTTTTGAAAAAAGGATTGATCAGCACATCGAGATCGTTACCGATGAACAGATTCAACTGGCCGCGATCCCGCGCGGCCAACAATTTTTCCAGCTCGGCGAAGACATCGTTGACGCTGTCCATGGGAGTCTTGAAGGTAGTTTCCCACTGCGCCCGATCACCCGCGCTCAAGGAGTCGAGGTACGCCCGCCAACTGTTCTGAAAGCTCGTCTTGGCCGCCGGCAGCGTGGTGCTCCCCCGCTCCCAGGTGGCGGTGCCGCGCGCCACATTGTTGACCATGGCCAGCACATCGGCGCGAAGAATTTCGCCCAGTCGGCCTAGGCTGGCTTCCTCGGTCACGGATTGACCGACCTGGACGACAGCGCCGCCGACACGATTCATGCCTAAATAGGCGGTCAACCCGATCGCCACCAGAACCACAAGTTGCACGACAATCGTAATGGTTAACCGCGCGTTGATTTTTTGACCGCCCATGATGGCTTTTACCTCCTCAGGTGATTGAATCCCGTCTCGCTTGGCCGGTTCATGGATCCCCGGCTATTTCAGTGACGGCTCCTGTGTCCGACGCTGTTCCCCGCGGCGCCTGTCCGATTGAAACCGTTACTTAAACAGTCCCGCCAGTTCCTGTGGAGTGACGATGACGAACTGACCGTCGCGCAGCACGGTGATCAGAACGAAATCGGAACCCTGGTTATCGGTGGTGAAATCCACCTTGACGCCGCCGATGTCGTAGGGCTGGCGGCGCGCGGCCTTCAGGAAATTCTCCCGGGTCAACGGCCCCTCGATCGCTTGCATGATCGTCACGAACAGCTTGCCGATGATATAGCTTTCAAGCGATACATAATTCAAGTCGCTGCCCAGCGCCTTGCGCGCTTCCACCACCACCGGCAGCGACGAATTGGGAGATGGCACGATCTGGGTGGCGATCACCTTGTCCGTGATTTGCTGTTCCTTAAGCATCTGTTGCAGTTGGCTGCCCGCCGCCGTCGATGGCGAACTGAAAATCCAGGTTTCGCCCTTGTAGCGGGCATACGCCATGAGGGCGGTCGCCGGATCGTAGACCGCCATGGTTACCACCAGTCGGCAGCGATTGCCGCTGTCGGCTTCCCATTTCTTCAACGATTGATAGCCATCGCGCGCGCTGGTGGTGTCTCGCTGATAAACGCCGACTGGGCCGATGCCATTGCGCTCGGGATTATCCCCTGACAGATTCAGGATATGGTCCACTCTGGCGACGATCAACTCGGTACCGGGTTGCTTGGCCAGAGCCGCGCGAAGCCCCTGGACGCCTCCCATTCCGTAGGCGTCGTTTTGGACGTAGGCGCATATCTCGGTCGGTTTGAGGCCCGCCGCCAGCGCCGCGTCGACCACGGTCTCCACTTCCTTGACGTAACTGGCGCGGAAATTCAGCACATCGCCCGGCCCCGTGAAGGCCGCGCCCGTGTAGAACCCGAACGCCGGTACCTTGTTTTCGGCCAGTACCGGCAGCACGGCTCGGGTGGTTGGCGAGCCAAAACTATGCACCATCGCAAAAATACCTTGCCCTATCAATTTCTTGGCGGCATCGACGGTTTTGGGTGGATCGTAGAAATCATTGATGACCACCCATTCAATGGAACGTTTCTGCACCGTTTGGCCGGCGAGCGCCGCTTCGACCGCCCTTTTCTGCAGGAGGCCGTAAACCTTGTAATCCCCCTCCAGGGGGATGGTGGCTCCGATGCGAATGACTTTGTCGGTGACGCCCGCTTCCTGGGCCCAACTCCAAGGCGCGACCGCGCACAGCCCCAGCAACAACCCCAGCGCCATTTTATTTTTGAGCCATCGCCAACCCACCGCTCTTCCGGTGGCGCCATTGGAATCATATCGTGCACGCATACGCGTTATCTCCTTTGGGGTTATCTCTGATCAAATTAATCTTGCGCCAGCGTTATAGTTATTTTTATAGCCGCTTGGCTCCCCTTAAAAGTCTTTCCTAATGCATTTTAAGGAAAGGAAGAGAGGGGAATCATTCATTCCTTGGGTACGACGACGATCAATCCATGCCAGCCATATGCCTACCCAGTGCCTGAAAAAAATCCTGGTGGTCGAATTCCAGCCATACGATGTCATCCTGTGCGTAAGCCTTGGTGACATGAATTCGTAACGAGGCAGGCAAGGGCGGCAAGCGGGAGAGGGCCTGACTGGCGACCGCCAGTCGGGGCAACCCATCGATCAAAATCCCGACCGCCTTGTCGCCCTGATCGAAAATCAATAGTCGACGCTTCTCCTGATCGGCGGCGCCGTCTCCCAAATCCAGAAACCGTTTCACGTCGAACACCGGGGCCAAATTACCGCGCAAATTGATCAGCCCCAACATCCAGGGCGGCGCGTTGGGCAGCGGATAAATCAACGTCTGTTCCAGCACCTCGCTGACAGTATCCTGACCGACCAGCAAGTTGATGCCACCGATCCGAAAGCCGTATCGCGCACGCTGCTGTTCGACCAAGGCGATGCCGGTCGTCACACTGCTTGGCGGTTTAAAGCGGCTCAGTGCCGCGCTGGGGTTGAGCCAGCGCCGGAGGGAAATCCTCGCGGTCTTTTCGTTCATGATTATTTGAAGTCACCGTCAGTCTTACAAAAACGCCTTCAACTGGTCGATGATGGCGTCGGGCGAGTAGGGCTTGGTGACGAATGCCTTCCCGCCTTGCATTTGTGCCCAGAGGCGATCCGCCTTCTGTTTCTTGCTGGTGACAAACACGACTGGAATGTCTTTGGTGGCGGCTTCATTGCTCAGCAGCCGACAGGCGGCGTAACCATCCATGTCCGGCATGATGATATCCATGAAGATGAGATCGGGTTTTTCCGCCTTGGCTTTCTCAACTGCCTCCTTGCCATTAGTCGCGGCGATCACAACATAACCAGCCTCAGTTACGATGCTCTTGATGTTGGCCAACTCCGTGGGGGAATCATCAACCACGAGCACTTTTCGCAGGGGCATGAATATCTCCTCTTGAAAAAACCGCGCCATGTATCTTCAAGCTTGGCGCGCATTTAAAGTTCCGCCTGGCGACGGGTTAGGGAATTTTCAAATATTTCTTAACGGTCTTCTGGAAAACGGATTGCTTGGCGGGTTTGGTCAGGTAGGTATCACATCCCGCCAAGGCACCCTTGACTCGGTCAAAGGGCGATGATTTGCTGGTCAACATAATGACGGGTATTTTTTTTCTGATCTTGTCCTTCTTGATCGTCTTGCAGATTTGATAGCCATCGGCGCCAGGTAACACCACATCCAGAAAAATCAGGTCATAATTTTTTCGGGCCAGTGCCTCGAACGCCTGTTCACCGGATTCGACCGCATCAACTCGGACGCCAAGCAACTTCAATTCCAGCTCCATCTGTTTTCTGATCGTGCTGCTGTCATCCACCACCAAGGCTATTGGCGCGGGCGGCGGCTCTTCCGCTGGGGCCGACACCGGCGCCGATTCACCGATAATTCGTTCTGGAGCGGTGCTAGGCGCCTGAGCCGCGACCTGATCCAACACACCGAGCACGCGGGTGGCGATGAAAGGCCGACGAATGGAATAGGCTGTGCTGTTCGCGGGCGGTTCCTTGGTAACTAACACGGTTGGGATCGGCGATTTGGGTGGCGAGGATTGACTCGCGCTATCGCCACCGCGCCAGGCGCGCCATTCCGCCAGGGCGCTGGGATCATCCGCGTCCACCATCAGAATTTGGCCCGGCTCGTCGACCGAAACCAACGTATAGGTGTAAGCGCGATACAAGGAAAGCTTGAAGATATTCTTCAGGACATTTCGCTCTTGCTCGGGAATCCCAATGACGGTGACCGCGAAAGTCTTCCCATCGCTCATTGTTATTTCTCCACAGGCTGGTGGATTTTTTATTTATAATATCAATCAGTTGTATAGAAATGTCCCTTGATGCCGGCTTGGGACGGAATGCGGGGGCGGCGCATGGACACCCAGGCGATTGTTACAATTTTGTGAGTATAGACCAAAATTCCCGGTTTTTCGACCGATTCCACGGAACCTGTCACATGGGGGGTGTGAACCTGATCGAGGGTTTGGTTAAGAGGTTATGCGACAGCCCTTGTAGACCAGCCGTGGGGTATCCGACCATAACCATTGGGCAATTTTCTAAATACATTAGTACCTTAAATCCAGCCTGTGGGGATCGAAACGGTGGGCAGCCTATACAACCAAGGTTAAGCAAAGGTATCAGGGAAAACCTGATTTAAAGGGGGCGTAAAACCTGATTTTAGTCTGGAAAACCTGAAAAATGAAACCAACTATATGTTTTTACTTTTAATTCTTCATTACGATTTTCAGGGAACCGAGATCGCGGTTCTTGACCGCTAGATCGGAATCCCCACCATGGCGGCGGGGAGATTGGCATCGTCAAATTTAACCCGTGGTTGCCACTGGCGTGGCGCAGGCCCCACATCCACCGGCCCCATCGCAGGTGGGGGTGGATTGGTTCCCCTTGGCTGGGGCGCCGTCGGTCTCGGCAACATTCTTCCTGCCTCCGCTCTTGAAGTCGGTCTCGTACCAACCGCTGCCCTTGAGCCGGAATCCCACCGCTGAAATCAGTTTTTTTAATTTCGGCTGACCGCAACTCGGGCAGTCGCTGAGTTCGGGGTCGCTAAGCTTCTGCAATGCTTCCAGTTCATGGTTGCAGGACTGACAACGGTACTCGTAAATCGGCATGACGCACCTCGTGGACTAACGGAATGGTTGGGAATCTAGCTTGGTTAGATGGGAGCATTGGAGAGCGATTTCAAGGCGCTGACCCGAGCCGCCGCGATTGTGGTTACACTATCTCACATGTCACCGCCCATTCGCCTGTTGTTCGCCACTCTGTTCATCCTGGGATTGTCCAACTGCGGTGCCCCCGCCAACCAGACCGTCATGGTCGAGTTTTGGGCGATGGGTCAAGAGGGCGAGCAGGTCAAGGCGCTGTTGCCGGAATTCGAGCGCCGTCACCCCGGCCTGCGGGTGCGGGTGCAACAAATTCCCTGGAGCGCGGCCCACGAGAAGCTGTTGACTGCTTATGCCGGCGACGCCATGCCGGATTTATTCCAGCTCGGCAATACCTGGATTCCCGAATTCGTCGCCCTGCGCGCCGTCGAACCGCTGGATTCGCGGTTGCAGGCTTGGCCAGCGGATGCGCTGGCCGACTACTTCCCCGGCATCCTCGCCACCAACCGACTGAACGGTCGAACCTACGCCCTGCCGTGGTACGTGGATACCCGGCTGTTGTTCTATCGCACCGACTTGCTGACCGCCGCCGGTTTCGCCGAATTGCCCACGACCTGGGAGGAGTGGGTACGGGCCATGACTCGACTCAAGGCACAGGTGGGTTCGGAACGCCACGCCATCCTGCTCTCGATCAACGAATGGCAGTTACCGGTGATCCTGGCCCTGCAACGCGGTGCGACCCTGCTGCGCGACCAGGACCGATACGGCAATTTTCGGGAACCGCGTTTCCGCGAGGCGTTCCTGTTCTATCTCGGATTATTTGAGCAGGGCCTAGCGCCGCCGGTGGGTAATACCCAAATGGCCAACCTTTATCAGGAATTCGCCAACGGTGCGTTTGCGATCTGCGTCAGCGGACCATGGAACATCGGCGAATTCGGGCGGCGGTTGCCGGCGGCGGTGCAGCCCTACTGGAATACCGCGCCGCTGCCCGGTTTCGACGCTGGGCTTGGCCTATCGCTAGCCGGCGGCGCCAGCCTGGCGCTCAGCCGAACCTCGCCGCGTCGCGAGGCAGCCTGGCGGTTGCTGAAATTTCTGGCCGAGCCGGAACAGCAGGCCCGATTTTATCAACTGACCGGCGACTTGCCCGCTCGACAGTCGGCCTGGGCTGATCCGGCGCTAGCCGACAACCGTTATGCCCAGGCGTTCCGACGCCAGTTACAGCAGGTCCGGGCGACGCCCGCGATTCCTGAATGGGAACGCATCGCTAACAAACTGGCCTATCACGCCGAGCGGGCCATTCGCCGGCAGGTCAGCGCGGACGAGGCGCTGGCGGCTCTGGATCAGGACGTGGACCGGATTCTGGAAAAGCGGCGCTGGTTGCTGAGCCGGGGGTTGCAGCCGTGACCGGCCACCAACGCCATGCCACTCTAAGCGCTGGCATTTTTCTCGCCCCGGCCCTGCTGCTGATTGCGATATTTTTCTTCCTGCCGGTGCTGGCGGCGCTGTTGTTGAGCTTCACCGATTTCGACATCTACGCGCTGGGCGACTTGAACCGACTACGTTTCATCGGTTTCGCCAACTATCTGCAACTGTTGCAAAGCCCGCTGTTCTGGACCGCGCTCGGCAACACCCTTTACTTCATGCTGGTGGGCGGACCGTTGTCGGTGGCGATATCGCTCGGCGCCGCGCTGTTGGTGAACGCCCGCCTGACCCGTTTTTCGGGCTTCTTCCGCACCGCGTTCTTTCTGCCGGTGGTCACCACCCTGGTGGCGGTGGCGGTGGCGTGGCGCTATCTCTACCATCCACGCTATGGGCTGCTGAATTACGGCCTGAGTCTGTTGAGCATCGATCCCATCGACTGGCTGGGCGATCCGGACTGGGCGATGCCGGCGATCATCCTGATGGCGGTGTGGAAGAATTTCGGCTTCAACATGATCATCTTCATCGCCGGCCTGCAAAACATCCCCCCGCAATTTTACGAAGCGGCGCGGATCGATGGAGCCAACGCCTGGCGGCGGTTCCGCCATATCACCCTGCCGTTGCTGGGGCCGACTTTCCTGTTCGTGGCGCTGATGACCATGATCGGTTATTTCCAGGTGTTCGCGGAACCGTATGTGATGACCGAGGGCGGCCCGGCCAACCGCACGCTCAGCGTGGTGCTGCTGATGTACGAGGAAGGTTTTCGCTGGTGGAACATGGGTTACGCCTCGGCGGCGGCGTTCGTGTTGTTCGTGCTGATCCTGGCCGGAACTGTATTGCAATTGCAACTGCGGCGGTGGAAATCGCCATGAGTCGATGGATTGATCGTCTGCCTCCCTTCCTACTGTTGCACGGCGCGCTGGCGGCGGGCGCGGCGTTGACCCTGCTGCCGCTGTTATGGATGCTGGCGGTGTCGCTGATGCCGCCTGGCGAAGCTAACCACTATCCGCCGCGCCTGTGGCCGAGCACGGTCACTTTCGAACATTACGCCGCGCTGTTCACACGCCTCGATCTGGGTCGCTACCTGCTCAACAGTACCCTGCTGGCCAGCGCGGTCACCGTCATCTCGCTGTTCATCAACTCGATGGCCGGCTACGCCTTCGCCAAATTCCGCTTCCGTTACCGCGACCGCTTGTTCCAGGGTTTGCTGGCGGCGATGGTGATCCCCGCTCAGGTGGCGATGTTGCCACTGTTCCTGCTGCTCAAACAGTTCGGGTTGATCAACACCTACTGGGGCGTGATCATCCCCGGTATGGCCAGCATCTTCGGCATCTTCCTGATCCGGCAATACCTGCTGGCGATTCCCGACAGCCTGCTGGACGCGGCGCGGATGGACGGAGCCGGTGAATTTCGGATTTACTGGTCGCTGATCCTGCCGCTGTGCCGGCCGATTCTGGTGACGCTGGCGATTTTCACCTTTCTCGGCGCCTGGAACGATTTCATGTGGCCATTGATCGTGTTGACCGACAGTTCGATGCATACCTTGCCGGTGGCGCTGGCCAACCTGCTGGGCGAACATGTACAGGATACCGAACTGATGATGGCCGGTTCGGTACTGACCGTGCTGCCAGTGATGCTGCTGTTCGTGGCATTGCAAAAATATTACATCGCCGGGATTCTGCTGGGTGGGATAAAAGGCTAAAGCGCGGGCGGTGGAATGCGCCGATCGGGTTACCAAATTGGCGCCGATTCAGCGCATTTCCAGTTCGTGCAGATGTAAGTCAAAGCTCTGGATCATTTCCGCCAGGCTGCGGATTTCCTCCGGTGTGGGCGCGTTCGCCGCCTCCACGCCGGAACCGGCCCCAGCCAACACCAACCGAGCTAGCCGCTTGAGCTCGCGCAGGCCATCGTCTTGTTCGTCGATGGCTTCCACGACCTCGCCGCATTGCACCAGTTGGTCGAAGAAATCGTGGCCCTCCTGCTGAGCCCGCGCCAGCGCGCCGATTCCGGCCAGCCAGATTTGATTGGCCAAGGCCAGCGTGTCTTCCAACTTACGCGTTTCGCGCATGTGTTTCCGTAGTTGTTGGTACGCCATGGTTGCCACTCCCGCGCCAAACCCCAAGAACGGTCTTCCGTGACAACACGTTCGGGGCGTTCCGAACCCTTGTGCCGATTCTCCGTGGCGGACCTCAAAAAGCTTTTCGAGCCGCTGGTTACCCTCCAGATTATGGCGGTTCAAGCAGTTGGGCCATCGCTCCGGTCCACCGTCCCTTCCAATGGTAACGGCATGGATTAGAATAAACACACTAATGGCGTGAAACGGGGGACTTGAGCAATTTTTCTCGATAACTATTTGATTTCCTATCCCCATACCCTCTGTTCTGTAAAGGAGAAGGAATGAAGCGGTAGACGTTCGAGCGTGGCGCTCAACTCCACCGGCAAGATCGTACAATTTCACGAGACGACAAAGTTCTTTCCTGGACGGATCTTCGACAACACCGGCGAGATCGAGGGTAGGCAACAAATCAAGTGGTTCGGCTCCGCCGAAACGGATCGCTTTCTGAACGCCAACCACGGTCAGAGTCGGCGGAAATTTCTCCCCGAATGTTTTATGCTGTTAAGCCAACCGTCGGTCGCGCGCCACTCGCCTGGCAGGGTCGCCGACGGTTCGTTTTTGTCGTTTCGACCCAATGACTCTAAAAAAACCAAAGGTGGATGACCATGACCGAGGCCTTGGCGGAAGTTGCGCCCTACCGCGCCGAGCAGGACGAGGATTACATGAACGACCGGCAGAAAGCGCATTTCCGCGCCATCCTGCTGGCCTGGAAGCAGGAACTGGTGGAGGAAAGCCGACGCACCGTTCATCACATGCAGGACGATCTGTTGAATCTGCCGGATCCCAACGACCGCGCCAGCCAGGAAGAGGAATTTTCCATCGCGCTGCGAGCGCGGGACCGGGAACGCAAGTTGCTGCACAAGATCGACAAGGCATTGGCCCGGCTGGCTAGCGACGACTACGGTTACTGCGAAGCGTGCGGCGTGGAAATCGGCCTGCGGCGGCTGGAAGCGCGACCCACGGCGGAATTGTGCATCGACTGCAAGCATTTGGAAGAACAGAAGGAGAAAAGTCAGGCGGTGTGAAGCCGCGTCGCCGCGCCGTCGGCCCGTTTAACCCACCTTATTCGTCGGCAAGCCTTCCATGATCTGGTGCAAACACGGCCAGGGAACCGGGCGCGACCGTTATCACCATGGCAATTTGCGCGAGGCGCTGATCGAAGCCGCGCTGGATTTGATCGCCGAACGCGGCCCCGCCGGCTTCACGTTCGCCGAAGTCGCCCGCCTGGTTGGAGTCAGTCCAGCCGCCCCCTATCGACATTTCCGCGACCGCAACGCTCTTCTTGCCGAAGTCGCCCGCCGTGGCTTTCGGCAGTTCGAGACCGATCTTATCCAAGCCTGGAACGACGGCCGGCCCGAGCCGCTGCGCGCGCTCGTCAACTGCGGCCGGGCCTATCTGGCGTTCGCCCGACAGCGGCCCGCCTACTATGCCGCGATGTTCGAAGCCGGGCTTCCCCCGGAAACCGACGCTGACCTTGCCCAAGCCGGCGAACGGGCTCTCGCCGTGCTCATGAATGCGGCGGACATCCTGTGGGCCCAGACCCCGAAAGATCAGCCACCGCCCCCCCGAATGGTCGCTCTCCACATCTGGTCCCTGGCGCATGGGATCGCGTCGCTGTTCCTGAACTGCTGCGAAGGGTCGCGGCAACCGCTGCCCATGACGCCGGAGGATTTATTGGAAGCCGGCATTCTGGTCTATCTGCGCGGGCTGGGCCTCGGCGGCGGTAACGCCGTCCCAGCAGACCGCTGACGGTTCTGCCACCGCTTGACAACAGGGCTTGGGACGCTTAGGATTGTAAATGTGATTAACATTTACATGGAGGGCCTATGATTCTTGCGACACATTCCCATCCCGTCGACAAACTGGCCTGGACCGGCTTGATCGTTCTGGGCCTGGTGTTCTGGTGGCCTCTCGGTCTCGCCATTCTGGCTTATCTCATCTGGAGCGGAAGAATGAAATGTGGATATTCCGATAGCCCGAACCCTTCTCGATACCATGGCTTCGGGCGATTTTTCCATGCCGCTGGCAAAGGGTGTTGCGACCGGCGACGGTCGACCGTCAGCGGTAACACGGCCTTCGACGAGTACCGCAGCGAAACGCTGCGTCGGCTGGAAGAGGAACAGCGGGCGTTCATGGAATTTCTCGACCGGCTCCGCCGGGCGCGGGATCAAGCGGAGTTCGACCAGTTCATGGCCGAACGGCAACGTCGTGGCCAAGACCCAGAGCAACCAGTAGCTAGTTAAGAGAGACCTTTGTGTTCACCCTGATCCTTCGTCCGCAAGCCGACAAAGGATCAGGGTGAGAGGACAGTTCCTTAAGCAACGAACGGTTACGCTGAACCGGCTAATCCCGCTAACAAAGCCTGGCCGGCTGGAGAACGTGCTTCCAGTCGGCAACCCCGTCCCTCGCTGACGTAGTCGAGGGTGACTTCCAGATCCGCCGCTGGCAATTCACCCCGGCCACGCTCCGGCCACTCGATCAGCAGCACCGCCTCGCCGTCCAGTTGATCGCGCAGGCCCAGGAATTCCAGTTCCCCAGGATCGGTCAGCCGATACAAGTCCCAGTGAAACAGCCGCCAGCCGTCCAACTGATACGGTTCCACCAGGGTGTAAGTGGGGCTTTTCACCGCGCCGCGATGACCGAGCGAGCGCAGCAAACCGCGCGCCAGGGTGGTCTTGCCGGCACCCAGCTCGCCACGCAGATAAACCACGCCGCCGGGCTTGAGAACCTCGGCCAGCCGCGCGCCGAGTCGTTCGGTGGCGGTGGCGGAATTGAGCATAAAATTCAGCATGACTCAGTTTGGATTCGCCAGTTGCCGCAGGAAGGGGAGAAGATCGGTCGCCAGCAAGCCGCGTTCGCCACCGGCTCGCGCCGCCAGATCACCGGCCCGGCCGTGCAGATACGCGCCCGCCTTGCCCGCCGTGAACGGCGATAGGCCCTGCGCCCGCAGCGCGGCGATGACCCCGGTCAGCACGTCGCCCATGCCGCCGCTAGCCATGCCCGGATTGCCGGCATGACACAGCGCCACCAGTCCATCCGCCCGGCTGGCAATCAGTGAGCCGGCGCCCTTGAGCACCGCCACGCCGCCGAACCGCAGCGCCAGGTCCTCGACGGCGGCGAAACGATCGGCTTCGACTTGGGCGGGGGTCATTTTCAACAATCGGGCCGCCTCGCCGGCGTGCGGGGTCAGAATCCAGTCGTCGCGAAAGACCGGTTCGACCGCCAACAGATTGAGTGCGTCGGCGTCCACCACCAGCGGCCGGTCGCCAGCGAGCGCGGCTTGCAACATCGCCCGCCCCCAGGAGCCGCGCCCCAAGCCCGGCCCCACCGCGACGACCGTCGCCTGGTTCAACAACGGTTCCAGCGCGTCTGGGGTTTCGACGCCGTGGAACATCAGTTCCGGTCGCGCCGCCGCCTGCAAGCCGGCGTGAACAGCGCGGGTGGCGACGCTGACCAGCCCCGCGCCGCAGCGGGCGGCGGCTTCGCCGGCCATCCGCGCCGCGCCGGCCATCCCCAGTTCGCCGCCGATCACCAGCACGTGACCGAAATGACCCTTGTGGGCGCCGCGCGAGCGGCGAGGAAGCAATGCCGGCAAATCCTCGCCGACGTAACGCCAGCAGGCGGGATGCAAGGCTGGATAAATGTCGGGCGGCACCTCCAGATCGGTGAAATGGACCTCGCCGCAACAGGCGGGGCCCTGTCCGGTGAACAGCCCCTGCTTGAGGCCGATGAAGGTGAGCGTGGCCGCCGCGCGCACCGCCGCGCCCAGGATCGCGCCGGTGTCGGCGTGCAGCCCGGAGGGAATATCCAGGGCGAAACGGTCGGTGGGATGAGCATTCATGGCGTCAATCGCCTCGCGCCAGACACCGCTCACGTCTCGCTCTAGCCCAGTGCCCAGGATGGCGTCCACCAGTAGATCGGCGCCATCCAAACCGGCGGTGGTGAAGGCTGTCGTCGGCACGCCAGCGGCGCAGGCGTCTTGCCAGGCGGTCAAGGCGTCACCGCGCAGCGCGTCCGGATTGGAAAGCGCCAACACCTGGACATCCAAACCAGCTTTGCGAGCCAGCCGGGCCACCACATAACCGTCGCCCGCGTTGTTCCCGCCGCCGCAAACCACCCTGATCCGGCGTGCGTCCGGCCAGCGCTGGCGCAGCAGATCGAACGCCGCCGCGCCGGCTCGACTCATTAGGGCATAACCGGGGATGCCGCGCTCCTCGATGGCGATACGATCCAGTTCCCGCACCTGCACGGCGCGGTACAATTCAACAGGCAATTCGCGCATGGGAAATCTCCGTGGCCGTGGTGATTGAAGGCACAATACGCCCGTCTTTTCGCCAATTCCAGCTATCGCCATGACCGTTACTTTCACCGCCGCCCAGCTCGCCGAACTAGCCGCCGCCATCAAGACCTGGGGGCGGGAACTGGGGTTCCAGCGGATCGGCATCACCGACATCGACCTCGGCGAACACGAAGCGCGCCTGCTCGATTGGCTGGCGGCGGGATTTCACGGCGAGATGCGCTACATGGCTGGACACGGGGTCAAACGCAGCCGGCCGGCGGAACTGATTCCCGGCACGGCGCGCGTCATTGTGGCGCGGATGGATTACTGGCCGCCGGAAGTCGCCGAACCGTGGCGTGTATTGCAAAGCCCGGAACTGGGTTATGTGTCGCGCTACGCCCTGGGCCGGGATTATCACAAGGTCCTGCGGCAACGGCTGCGCCGGCTAGCCGATCGCGTTGTCGCCGCCATCGGGCCGTTCGGCCATCGGGTATTCGTGGACAGCGCGCCGGTGCTGGAAAAGGCGCTGGCGGAAAAAGCGGGACTGGGCTGGATCGGCAAACACAGCAACCTGCTGGACCGGCAAGCCGGCTCGTGGTTCTTCCTCGGCGAAATCTACGTGGACCTGCCGCTACCGGTGGATGCGCCCATGACCGCGCATTGCGGGCGCTGCGTGGCCTGTCTGGGCGTTTGTCCGACCCAGGCCATCGTCGCGCCCTACCGAGTGGATGCCCATCGCTGCATCTCCTACCACACCATCGAACTGGCGGGACCGATTCCGCTGGAATTTCGTCGCGCCATCGGCAACCGGATTTACGGCTGCGATGACTGCCAACTGGTCTGTCCCTGGAACCGCTTCGCGCGCCCGACGGTGGAGCCGGATTTTCGGGTCCGACATGGACTGGATGCGTCGGGATTGGTGGAGTTGTTCGGTTGGGACGAAGCGGAGTTTTTACGCCGCGCCGAAGGCAGCGCCATCCGCCGGATTGGCCACGAACGCTGGCTGCGCAATATCGCGGTGGCGCTGGGCAACGCGCCCCGCTCGCCCGCGATCATCGCCGCCTTGCGAGAACGACTGACCCATCCGTCGGCGCTGGTGCGGGAGCACATCGCCTGGGCGCTGGCGGAGCAAGGTTACTGACCGTTCAGCAGTTCCCCCAATGTGCGGGTCAATAGCCGCAGATCCTGCTCCCGCGACAAGGTGTGCTCCCCGTCCTTGACCAGAATCACCCGCACGTCGGGGCTGGCCAGCTTTCCGGCCACTTCAAGGCTGATCCGCCACGGCACGTCGGTATCGCCCATCCCGTGAATTAGCCGCACCGGTCCGTGGATCGGCAGCGCCGCCCGGTCCAGCAACCGGTGTTGCTTCGCTTCCTCGATCAGATTCAGCGCGATGACATACGGTTCGCCGTAAGGAGAGGGCAGGGAAATCACCCGCTCGCGCCGCAGGCGTTCCCGCAGGTGCTCATCGAGTCGATCCCAAAGCAGATAGCTGGTGAAATCCACCGCGCAGGCCAGACCCAGCAGTCCGGCGATCCGTTCCGGTCGCGCCAGCGCGGTCAACAGCATCAGCCAAGCGCCCATCGAGGAGCCCACCAGGATTTGCGGCCCCTCGGTCAACTGGTCCAGCACCGCGATGGCTTCCTCCGCCCATCGGCCAATCGTCCCGTCGGCGAACCGGCCGCCGGACGCGCCATGGCCGGAATAGTCGAAGCGCACGAATGCCTGATCGCGTTCCCGGCACCAGTAATCCAGCGTGGTTGCCTTGATCCCGGTCATGTCGGAGGTGAAACCGCCCAGGAACAGCACGCCCGGTCGGCGTCCCGGCCGACGGTGATAGGCCAGGGTCGTCCCGTCGGCGAGGGCCAGCCGTTCGGGGCGGGAAGCGAAGGGACTCATGCGTGGGTTTCGCCTCCGCCGACCGGGGCGCCCCAGACCTGTTCGACCAGGGCTGGCAGAACCTCGCCCGCTGGTCCGTTCAAACTGAAGGTGATGTGGGGACTGAGCGGGGTCGGCTGGGGATTGATTTCCACCACCGTCGCCCCAACCCGGAGCGCGATGAACGGCAGATCCGCGGCGGGGTAGACGAGGGCCGAGGTGCCGATGCTGAAGAAAACCTCGGCGGTCTCGGTGGCCTGTTCCGCCGCCCGCAGCGCGCTCGCGGGCAGCATTTCCCCAAACCAGACCACGTCCGGCCGCAACAGGGCGCCACAACGCGGGCAGCGCGGTGGAATTTCCTCGCTGTCCGGCCAGCTTTCCACTGGCCGATCCTCGTCAAGGCACTTGGCGCGGAACAGGTTGCCGTGCAGTTCCAACACCTGATGACTACCGGCCCGTCGGTGCAGACCGTCCACGTTCTGGGTGATCAGCGTGAATTCGGCGATGCGCCGTTCCATCTCGACCAGGGCGACGTGGCCGGCATTCGGTTCGGCCCGACGCACTCGCTCCTGCCGCCAGGCATACCACTCCCAGACCAGTTTGGGGTTACGGCGGAAAGCGTCCGGCGTGGCGAGTTCCTCCGGGTTGTAGCGTGCCCACAATCCGGTCTGGGCTTCGCGGAAGGTCGGTACGCCGCTCTCGGCGGAGATGCCGGCGCCGGTCAATACGGCGACCCGGCGAGCGGCGCGCAGGCGAGTAACAAGCGGAGCGGGGATCGGGAATGGACTCATGGCGTGGAATCTTCACGGAAAACAGTCTGAATTTTCAGCATAGCACGCGGAGCACAAGCCAAGCATGCCGCCCAACGTTGAAACAGGCAATCATGTTGGGTTTTTCTGATTATTTATCAAGTGGTTGAAAATGGCGTCGTGGCGTGTCGATAAATTAATATCAAATTAAATCAATTAATTATATACAAGGTAACCACTCTGGGATCTGGAAAAGAATAGTTGCTTTTTGCAACTATAATACACAATAATACATAGTGGTTAATGGTTAAGTCACTAAGAAGCCTGCCGAGGAGAGCCGCCATGCGCCTCGAATTTCTGATCATCGACCCACAGAACGATTTCAGCGACGCACCCGGAGCCGCGCTCCCGGTACCGGGTGCTGGCGCGGACGCCGAACGCCTGGCGGGCTTGCTGGATCGCCTGGGCGGCCGTATCGCCGCCATTCACGTTACCCTCGATACCCACCAGTTGGTGGATATTTCCCACCCGATCTTCTGGCGGAATGAGCGAGGTCAGCCGCCGCCACCTTTTACCCAAATCGCGGTCGCCGATGTTGAGCAAGGCGTTTGGCGGCCGTTCAAATTGGAACATCGGTCGAGGGCGCTGGCTTACGTGCGCGCCCTGCGCGACAACGGTCGCTACACCCTGACCCTCTGGCCGCCCCATTGCTTGATCGGTAGCTGGGGACACGGTGTCATGCCAGCGGTGGCCGCAGCGCTGCGGTGCTGGGAGGAAACTCGGTTCGCCCGGGTGGACTACGTGACCAAGGGCCACAACCCTTGGACCGAACACTACTCGGCGGTGCGCGCCGACGTGCCCGATCCCGCCGATCCTAGCACTCAGCTTAACACCCGACTGATCCAGACCCTGGAGAATGCTGATCAGGTGGCTTTATCAGGTCAGGCGTTGTCGCACTGCGTCGCCAACACGGTGCGGGACATCGCCGATTGCCTGGGCCGAGAAAGTGTTCGCAAGCTGGTGCTGATCGAGGACACCAGTTCGCCGGTGCCTGGTTTCGAGGGCTTGGCCGAACGGTTCCTCGCCGATCTGCGCCAGCTTGGCATGAGAACCGCCAAAGCAGCGGAATTCCAATGCTGAGCCCCAACGACGACGCTCGTGCTGGGGAGCGCGTCGCTCTCCTGCTGGATGCCTACTACACCATCGGTCGATTGCATCTGTTTTGTGAAGACTATGCCCTCCACGGCTGGGAGCCGGTTCCTCATCTGATTTTGGCCGATGGATGTTCAGCCGCGCCCGACAGCGATCTAGGCGCGCGCCTGCTAGCGCTGAACGCCCGCCAGCTTTTGCCGCGCTTCGTCCACGCCGCGAACGGGAACGAACGACTGGCCCGGCACTGGCCGCTGGGCCAGCGCATCGTGCGCCGCGCCGCCCGGCAGGCCCGAGATTTGGGACTGGACCCCAGCGTGCTCGACGCCACTCTGTTGGTCGCCTGGTGCGATGGGACAACGGTGCATGTCCATCTTTATGGCGATGGGTGTCTCGCCGTCCGTCGCGCCGATGGTGGGGTAGGGACGATTCGGGTCGAATATGCCGAGAACGCGCCCTACTATCTGTCTTATCTGCTCGACCCGGAGCGCTGGGTGCTTTACCAGGAAGCCATCGGCGAGCCGGCCACCGCCCAGAGCATTCATTATCAAATCGATACCGGGGATAGCATCCGTCAGGAGCGCTTCAACGCGCCGACCGTGTTCGATTTCGACCTGACCACGTTTCCGGTGGTGGCGGCCGCCACCGATGGTCTGGATTCGTTCGTGGCGGCTGAAACCGGCGCACGGCTGAATTTGCGGACCGTGGCGCGGGCGGTGCTGGATTTTCAAAACCTCGACGGCGCCTTCGTTCAGCGCCAGTTGCGCCAAGTGCTCGTCGATTATGCCCAGCAGCGAGTGCTCAACGTGGACGACATCGGGTTGGGGGTGTTCGTCCGCCTGGCGGATGGATTGGAGACGAGCGCACTATCGGGGGCGGGTGAAATGCCCGCCCCAGAGGTTCTCCCATGATCAAACATGACGATCCGGCGGAACCAAGAAAAATCGGCTTGACGATCACCAATTCGGACGAAGCGGAATTTCTCCGTCGCTACGACACCGCGCGGTATGAAAAACCGTCCTTTACCGTGGATCTGGTGATTTTCACAGTGCGTAACGAACACCTGCACGTACTGCTGGTCAAGCGCGCCGAGCACCCGTTCAAGGGTTGCTGGGCGCTGCCGGGTGGGTTTCTGGACCTGCGGCGCGACGCATCGGTGGACGCTTGCGCGGCACGCAAACTGATTCAGGAGACCGGCTTGCGCGCCCCGTATCTAGAACAGCTCAAAACCTACGGCTCCCGCGACCGCGACCCGCGCGGCTGGACCGCCACCACGGTCTATTTCGCGCTGATGGCCTCGGAATCGGTACATCTGCTGGGTAATCAGGCGGAGGCATCCTGGGTGGGGGTGCGAGGCGACCAGGTGGATTTTGAGTTGGGTTTCGATCACGCTCGCATCCTGGCCGACGCCGTGGAACGGTTGCGCTCCAAGCTGGAGTACACCCATATCGCCGTGCATCTGTTGCCGGAGGAGTTTACCTTG
Source organism: Candidatus Contendibacter sp. (assembly GCA_031732935.1). GTDB lineage: Bacteria > Pseudomonadota > Gammaproteobacteria > Competibacterales > Competibacteraceae > Contendibacter. Next base: position 25,447 of record JAVMKH010000128.1, on the reverse strand, counting down.
CCGGAATTGCAGCGGACCTACGAAATCATCTTGCAGCAACCGCTCGACAAAAGCTCCTTTCGCCGTCGGGTGATCCAGGCCGACATGCTGGAAGAGTTGACTGGCAAGCAGCGCGATGGCTTTGGCCGGCCAGCGCAGCTTTACCGCTTTCGCGATTATGATCGGCGCACCTTCTTCCCACGTAGCATCAGTCGCCACGCTCGCTAAGCGCGGTCAGGAGACAATGGACGGGTCTCTAGTGTCTGAAAAGCTGGAACCGTTCAACCCCCGCCCCCACAAGGCGGGGGTTTTTGCGTGAGGGGGTAGAGCGCTGAATAAAGCGATACGCTAAACCCACCCAAAGCAAGTTAGACTTTCATATCCTTTTCTACATCCTGCGCCTTGCGCCGGGCCAGGGCCAAGTTGCCACGTTGCTTGTCGAGCACGAAATAGAGAAACAGCCCTTCATGGCGTGCGAACGGGCGAATGATGTGATACTGACTTTCCAAAGTAATCAGGATGTCTTCGATGGATTGTTTGAGTCCCAGGGCACGCGCAGTCTTCAGCTTGGCACGCACCACTTCCGTGTTACCCGCCGCTGCGATTTCAATATCGATACCCGATCCTCCCGAACCCAGCACCATCCCGCTGTTGGAATCGACAACCGCCGCGCACATCGCGCCGTCCATACCCAAAAGTTGATCGATTGACTCTTTAATTGAAGCCATAACGTTTTCCTTTCAGACTAAGGGTTGGAATCAAGATTTGCGTTTTCCCTATAATTTCACCAGCACGCTACGCAAAATACGCGCCAGTCCTCATCCCCAACTTCACCACTCTCCATTTTCGGACAGTTTAGCTTTGAATAAGCTGACACTGACCTTAGTGTCCATCATGGGTTACCATTCGACCAAGAGTAATAGCGAATATCTGGGAATTAATTGGCATAAAATTAGGTGCGCATCTGTTCGTAAGCAGGCGCAGCCTAACTCGCTAGTATTTGTTCTATTACGCCCGCGGCATTCCGTCCTATACTCAACAGCATTCCAAGGTTAACTTCCTTCGATGAGATACAGGTGAGCATTACCAAGTCATTGATCCGCAGGGAAACAATCCTACCATCACTGTTTTCCAAAATAACAAACTGGCAGAGATGCTGCTTGGATTCACGGGCGATAGTTTCACCGAGCGCCAGCAATGAGCTATTCATGGTCGATATTTTATGAATAGGTAAGTCACGCTTAGCCCTATGCACCACTTCGTGACCGTCAACGGTAGAAATAAGAACGCCATAGGCTTCTGGGCAAACCTGCATCAGATTTTCGATCTGCCTTTCACACTGGGCAAGTTGCAGCTTGCTGTATGTGAAAATGATGTGTCGATGCTCTTCATGTTCGTCATAATTATCTGATATCATTTCGGATTCCTGATTCTCAACTGGGTATTTATCGCTGTAATGTTCATTCACGGAAACAACACTGGCGTTTCCACTTTGATCGGAAGGCTTCGGTATTTCATTACTGATCAATTGATCAGCCACTGACTGACTAGATGGAGTATCACTCGCAACGGTTTCTCCAGACTGGAAGTCTTCAGATTTTTCTGGCAAATCAACTTGACCAACCGGATTTCTGAAGCCGAAAAAAATCGAAGCAAGTTTGCCTTTTTTTAGTTTCATCAAGATTTACCCCGATTTGAATTTCAACGAGACAAAATTCATATACCCACCCACCCGTGTTGGCTACGAGCTAGCCGACACCTGTTCAGGCTCCACAGACTATATTTCCAAGCACGTCAATAACGCATTCAGCAACAGGATGATATCTTCCTTTTGACGAGCATCCACCGGAAAAATCGGATAGAATTGACCTCGTGATTGCAGAAAGTCTTGGTATTCATCAAGGGTTGGGCTATCCTTAATGTCTGATCCGGTAACGCCGATGACCGCATCCGTTTTTGCAATGAACTCAGAAAAATTGTCCAGATAAATGCTCAAATCTTTTAGTGGATCCGATCGGCGGTTATCGACCAGGATAATTAGCCCTAACCCTCCACGAATCAGGATTTCCCACATGAATTGGAAGCGCTTCTGACCCGGAGTCCCGTAGAGGCCGATTTTCTGGCCATTATCCAAAGTGATTTGGCCAAAATCCATGGCTACAGTTGTTTTTTCCTTAACCGCTGACAACTCATCGGTAGAAAATACGTCTGTCGAAATTGGTGGAAACTCACTGATTGCGGCAATCGCTGTAGTCTTGCCAGCGCCCGGCGGCCCGGTAAAGATAAATTTAATTTGTTGGCTCATTAGATCCCCAACCGAGTACGAATTCTGCTTAACAAGCTGCGCTTTTCAGAGTTTAATCGATTTTGCTCGACTGCCTGTTGGGTGGTCCCTAGTGGATTGGCCTGCATTTCCAGATAATGCAGGGCTCGACAGGCGTTGATGAAATCGATAATGTTTTCTTGGGTTTCCCCAGTGGCTCTAGCGAAAGAATCAATGGTGCCACCACGCCTTAACAAGACCGTCAGCTTCAAGTGTAGCGTATCCTGGCCTAGCTTCTTGAAATTAGGCCAGCGACTTAACCGATAAAAACCATTCCGCGCAAGTCCATCGAACAGCTTTCCATTAGAGATCGCTAGGGCTGTCAGCCAAAGCGGTGGTTCCAGATCCTGTGCTTTCATGCTCTGTGTTTCCTTCACAAACCGAGCAGCGCTGATTTCTTGGACCTGAACGCTGGTAACCGGTGAGATAAGCAAACGCTCAACATCCACCCGGATTAAACTCGTCGTATAGTAACTGCGCTGTTCCGTATTAAAAATAATTAACCGATAAGCCTGATCAGTGATCTTTAAAAAGAGGTTTTTATTTTTATATAAAACTTCAAAAACTCGCTGTGTTGCGGTGGAAGAGGCGCTATCAGCCCGCCTAGAGTGATTGAGGATTTGCTTCTGGGCTTCCTGCAAGGCCTGCATTAATCCGGCAAGACGTAACGGTCGAGGTACAACCAAGAGACCAGGCGGCACGTCTTCAGGTTTGCCGCTGAACGCAATTAGCACTTGGTGGCTGTTTCTGGAAATCCATCTCCGAAGCTCGCGGTTGCCTTCTTCACTATCGGTATCGAATAACAGTGCCGATGCTGTTTCTGGGCTATCGGTATACTCCCAGACGGCTACTTCACTGGATCGAGTTAAATCAAGAAAAACGTTCAAAATCATTATATTGTTTTCAGACAGATGAATAGAAGCGAGTTTGAGTTTTTGGCGCATGGGTACGGATTTAACCCGAGCAGGTTATAAAACTCTTAAAGGAGCTGAAGCTATTGGGTTCTTCAGCGATTTTTTGCTACAAAAAAATTTAGGATCCAGTCCATTAATGTAAAATTAAAGTGCTGTTTATACGAGTTAGCCAAGTCAAATCTTAATTGTTGCTGGAGAAATAGAGGCGGAGGAGATATGGTGAGCAATGCTGCCGACGCAGTCCGTTGCCCCAACTCAATGTGCAGTTCGGCTTTCAGTTTCTTGAGCTGTTTAAGTTTAAACTCGTTGATGACTAGCCGCCGCCAGAACCGGCTGGCGCGAGCCAGGGCCGCGAACATCGATTCCAACACCGCCCGTTCGCCGAAGACGTGGGGGATGGTCTTGATCCAGCGGCGTTCCTCACCACGCAGTCGCTCTAGCAGGTTCGTGGTCCGAGCGAAACGGTTACCGTTGCGATGGCCAGCCGTTTCGCCTCGTTCGTAATAGCCGCGCCTCAGCACGTCGGTTACCTCCGCTTTCAGCTCAATTTTCCAGCAAGTCTTAAAACTTCATCAATTAGCCGTCCCTCTCCACAAAAAGTCCTTGAACAATGAATTACCTTTATAAATCAATCAATTGAAGCAAAATTCTTATAAAGCTGCTTACTAGAATCCCATATAAATTAAATGGCAGTGTAGGAATATATAAACCTTAGTTGATTATTGATTATTGATTGATGATATGCATATCTACCGATATATCTGATTCTAGGATAGGAGTTTTGAAGAATCTAGGGTCAAGATTTTTTTGCTGAAAAAATTTTTGCTGAAAAAATGGAGACGGGAGATGCGGTGGGTAATGCTGCCGACGCGGTCCATTACCAGAATCTTGTGTGCAGTTCTATTTTCAGTTCCTCGATTTATGTGAGTTCAATCTCGCCAGTGACGGAGTGCCACCCAGGCCGACTGGCACAGGCCAGAACCGCGATCGATACCGACGCGGCCTGGAGCAAGCCCGGCCATCACCGCTAGTTAGGGGTATCTATTTTGACGAGTGGGTGTGGATTCACCGGTGTCGAGGCAGGCGGTCTTGAGATGATCGGTGCGCCAGTTGGCGAAAGCGTTGGAAGGCATGGGGAAGCCAAACAGATAGCCCTGAGCAAGGTCGCAGTCCTGGTCGAGTAGAATGCGGCGCTGATCCTCGGTTTCGACGCCTTCGGCCACAACTTCTAGATTCAGTTGGTGGCCAAGGGCGACGATGGTGGCAGCAAAGATGCGGTCGTCGGGGTCAGTGACGAGGTCGCGCACGAAACTGCGGTCGATCTTGAGAGCGGTAAGCGGTAGACGCTTGAGGTAGCTCAGGCTGGAGTAGCCAGTACCGAAGTCGTCAATGGCCAAGCCGACCCCGAGCTGGTGCAATGTCCGTAGGGTGTCGGTGGTTTGGGAACCGGTCTCAAGCAGGGTGGATTCGGTCAGTTCCAGTTCTAGGGCGGACGCCGGCAGATTGTAGGTTGCCAGTAGGTTGCTGATGCGGTCGACTAGGTCCAGCCGACGGAAGTGGCGGGCGGCTAGGTTGATCGCCACGGGGAGCGGTGGCCAGCCCTGCTGACGCCAAGCAGCCAATTGCGAGCAAACCTCAGCCAGCATCCAGTCACCCAGAGCCACGATCAAATCGCTGGCTTCGGCCACCGGCACAAACTGGCCCGGTGCCAACAGGCCGCGAACAGGGTGTTGCCAGCGCACCAAGGCCTCGGCTCCAATTAGGGTACCGTCGGCCAGTTGCACCTTAGGCTGGTAGTAGGCGCGTAACTGCCCATCGGCGAGGGCTTGGCGCAGATCGCTTTCCAGTAATAGCCGCTCGAATAGGGCGTCGTTCATCGCTCGGTCGTAGAACACCCGGGTGTTGCGCCCCTCGTGTTTGGCCCGATGCAGGGCGGCGTCGGCGTTCTTGAGCAGTTCGGCGAAGCTGGCGCCGTCGTGCGGGTATAGGGCGACGCCAATTGACACAGTTTCCCTCAACTGGTGGCCGCACACCTCGAACGGCTGGTGGCAGGCCGCCAGTACCTTTTCGGCCACTTGCAGTGCTCCGCCCTGATCGGTCGCTGGCAGCAGCAACACGAATTCATCCCCCCCCAACCGGCATGCTGTGTCCTCGGCCCGAGTCAATCCTTGCAGCCGAGCCGCCACCTGCACCAGCAGGGTATCGCCCTCGGTGTGACCCAGCGAATCGTTGACTTCCTTGAACCGATCCAGGTCAAGAAGCAGCACTGCTACTCCCTCGTCCCGCCGCCGCGCCAGCGCCAACGCCAGTTCCGCCCGCTGCGCCAGCAGTACCCGGTTCGGCAGGTTGGTCAGCGGGTCGTAGTAGGCTAGGCGTTCGATCCGTTGTTCGGCCGCCTTCAGCGCGGTGGTGTCGGTGGCGATACCGACATATCGGGTGGTTCGACCTTCGGAGTCTCGCACCGTGCCCACACTGGCTAGCACGATGCGATGTTCGCCATCCTTACGCCGGATGCGAAGCTCGCCCTGCCACATGCCTTCCCGCGCTAGAATTTGTATGATGGTCTCGAAGTAGTCCTCCGGTTGGCGTTCAGCCCATAACATGCGCGCGCTTCGCCCCCGAGCCTCGGCTTCGGTATAGCCAGTGAGCGCGGTAAAGGCTGGGTTGACCGCGATGATCTTCCAAGCGGTATCGCTATCGATCACGATAATGGCGTCCCGCGCCGCTTCAAGTACTACCGCCGCCAGCCGCTGACGCGCTTCAGCCCGCTTTCGTTCGGTAATGTTGCGACCGGTGCCACGATAACCGATAAACCGGTTGGAGCTATCGAACAGCGGTCGACCATTGACGCTTGACCAAAGCTCTTTTCCGTCGGCCAACTGTAGCCGATATTCGAAATCCCGAAATGCTTGGTGAGCTTCCAGCATGGCCTGGTGCGTGGCCCATTGCCCAGCCGTCAAGTTGGTGGGCATCTCCCAGCGGGTCTTGCCCAGTAACGTGATGGGAGCAGTCTCTCTCTGGTCCAGGCCAAGCTTCACGTTTTCCGAGGAAATAAAGGTGAAACGGAAGTGCTCGTCCTGTTCCCAGAACCAATCCGAAGCCATGGCCAAAAGATCGCGAAACCGCGCTTCACTGGCGGTAAGCGCTTGTTCACGGTGTTGAATGGCAAAGGCCATGCGTTGTAGATCGTTATCCAGGTCGACGAATTCCGCAATTTGGGAAATCATCTGCGGGTGGTTGCTGTAGTCGCCGTCGGCAATCGCGCGAGCTTGTTTGGCATGGCGGGCAAAGTGCCTCGAAAACTTTCGTGCCAGTACCCAACTGATCACGGTCGCTAGCAACAGCGTGAGTCCCAGCACGGAGGCCGTCACCTCCAATAGGGTTATGGTCGGTCGTGACGCTTCGTATTGCGATTGGGCGATTAGGACAATCCATTCGACCAGTGAGACCCCGATCGTGGTTCCGACCAGCGGTTCGCGTTCGAATAGGAAGTTCCGAGTCATGAAATGACCTTGCAGCGCTTCGCAGACGATGGGCAGATAGCTTAAATTGATCTGCTGGCCGTTGAGGGTCTGTTCGGAATGGGCGATGATCTGGCCGCGATGGTCAAAAATCATGGCGGCTAGCTTCGATTGACCGGGCAGATCGCTCAATAGGGTAGCTAGCGGTTCGATGGCGATCTCGCCGACGATCATTTGATCGTCTGCGGGAATCGCCAGCGCCACTGCCAACTGGCTGGTTATGGCCGATAGGAAGACCTCGGACCAGGCCGGTTTCTGGTTTTCACGTGCCTGACGTAGAAAATCCCACCGCGATAAATCCAGTCCGATCAGATCTTGGCGCCGGCCGCGCTGGGCTTCGGGCAGGCCGACGGAATGGACCAAATCAGCGGCGTTGACCAGATAGATCGCCTGGAACACTTTGTCGGTGCCAACATGCGAGTCCAATAGATCGAACCAGAAAGGGGAGGGTCGGTAGCCGAGGTTTTGGCGCATTCTAGCCACTGCGTCAAGCTGGTGCCGAACGCCGCGCAGGTAGGTCTCGATCTGGCCAGACACGGCGCGCGCCAGAGTTTGTTGGCGCACCGCAAGGTCGGAGCGGATCTGTGGAACCAGAAATAGCCACGCCAGCACGGCGATGATGGCCAGGAGCAACACCGCTACCCACCCAATGCGTAGTACCAGCCATCGCCGGAGAGGTTGTACTTTCATGGCGTCAATCGACCTTGACGAACTGGCCATCGTGCACGGCAGTGACGAATATTGCTCGATTCGCATCGCCATAATCGTCGAATTCGAGTGGGTGTTGAATGCCCTTGAACCGGCGCGTTGCTTGAATAACTTCTTTAAGGCTTTGCCCAGGTCGGCGCCTAGCCAGTGCTTCCAGTACCACGTTGGTGGCATCGAACGCGGCTGTCCCGCTGAATCCCGGTTCATGACTAAAACGGCTCAAATAGCGCTGGCGAAATGCTTGATAAGCGGGGGTGCTATCATTAGGATCAAAGAGTTGCATGGCCGTTACACCTTCCACCGCTTTGCCGCCTAACTCAACCAGTCGTTTGGTTGCTCCCCATTCGGCTGTCGTGATCGGTATACGGGCGTCGAGTTTGCGGATTTGTTGGCACAACAGCGCCGTATCCACCGAACCGGCGATGATCAGCACCCCATCGGGTTGGGTCGCGAGCACTTCGGTGGCGATTGGTAGTAAGAAGGTGTCACTTCCTGATTTGAAATTGAGTGTCTGAGTAAGCACACCCCCACCCTGGACAAATACATCGCGAAAATTGTTTAACCAGCTTTCTGAATAGGGTTGATTGGCCAAGTCATAGACGATCGCCATCCGCCGTAGACCTTGAGCTAATTGGTAGCGTGCGTTTTTCGCCGCGACCTCGCGGTTTGACGGTACGACACGGAAGAAGTAGTCGTCCCGATTGGACAAGTCGGTGGTGGTAGCGGTGGGACTTACGAGTAGAATCTTCGCCTCGTCCGTGATCGGAACCATGTGTATCGCCATGGCGCTGGTCATCGGTCCGACAATGGCAATGACGCCCTGCGCGATCAGTTCCCGGGTCACTCGCTCGGCTATCTCCGATTCCTGCTTGATGTCCCCGACGACCAGTTCCACCTGGTGTCCTGCCACGCCGCCAGCTTGGTTACGCAGTTCCACGGCCAGGATGGCGCCGTTGCGCCCGGCAACACCGAGATCGGCGACCCGGCCAGAGGTAGTCCCCACGAAACCGATCCGCGTGGGTTCTGACGAGGAGCAACAGATGCTCAGTATCACTAAAATCGTGAGCAGCCCTACTCTGATTCCCAGATGCCACTGTCCGACTCCTAACATATTGTTCATAGTCAGATTCCAGAGTGTTATCTTTGAATCACTTCAGTCTGATTATCCAGCTATTGCAGCTTTGTTGGCGTCAGTCGCGGTGGTGAGCCCATTGAAGGTTAGCTCTAACACTCGCCACTAATAAATACCACTATTGTGATATACAGTAGCTTATCCGCTCTAATTTTCCAGTCTCCTTTTTAATAACATTACACAATAGATGTTAGGTTTTATAATTTAATAAAATTCATTGAGTTAGATAGATTTGGCTGAAAGCTAGCCGCTTGGCCAGCCTTGACTGGAGCAGCTAGCGCCCGGCGGCGTGGGTGGACGCCGATGCCACCACCGGTGCCATCGTCCATCTGAAAAGGTAGGGTTCAGTTCGGCTGTTTAAGAGCGTCGCCCCAGACGGCGACATGGTGAAGTTCTAGACTTGCTGGAAAATTGAAGAGACGGGATGCATCCTTCGGGTCTGAACGTTGGCGCGTTCGGATTCCAAACCCAAGAGGAGCATCCCATGACGGCTAGAGTACCGGCGAGCGACCGGACCCGCAAACGGATTGCGGACGTATTGAGCGGCGATTTTGACCAGAGTGCGTTGTTGCGCAACGCGGTGCGGTTGATCATCGAGGAAGCGTTGGAGGCCGAGGTCACCGACGTGCTGGGGCGAGGCGACTACGAACGAGGCGAACCGGCCGGATACCGCAATGGCAACCGTCTGGGGCGGCTGAAGACGGCCGAGGGGATCGTGGAGTACGCCGTGCCGCGGGTGACGGGCACGGCGGAGCCGTGGGCCAGCGAGGTGAAGCAAGCCTTGTCCGGGCGCACCGAGGCGCTGGAGCGGCTGGTGGTGGAGAGGTACGCGCGGGGGTTGTCGATGCGCGACATCGAGGCGGCCTTCACCGGCGCCGACGGGCGGTGCGTATTGACGAAAAGCGCGGCCAGCCCGGTGACGGAGCGGTGGTGGGAGGATTATTTGGCCTTTGCCGGTCGCGATCTGGCCGGGCAACCGATTCTCTACCGGTTCCTGGATGGGGTGGCTGAACGGCCCACCGGGGCCAGCCCCGCGAGCCGGTGCTGGCCGCGTGGGGCCTTGCGGCCTCGGGCGCCAAGGTGCTCTTGGGCTTGTATACGGCGTCCAAGGAAGACGCGGCCTCGGCCCGCGAATGCCCGCGGGATCTCAAGGGCCGGGGAATGAACGAGCCGGTCCTGGTCGCCCCCGATGGGGCGCCGGGTCTGATTCGGGCGGTGGAAGAAGTCTTTCCCCAGAGCCCGCGCCAGCGCTGTCTGGCCCACAAACTCCGGAATCTGGGGGCCAAGGTGCCCGAGGAACGCTGGCGCGAGGTCAAGGCCCACGCCCTCGCGGCGTACCAGGCTCTCTCGCCGCTGGCGGCGCGCGCCGCCGCCGAAGAGTTCCGCCGCCGCCACGCGCGGGAGTTTCCCAGCGCGGTGGCCTGCTTCGAGGACGATTTCGAGGCCTGTATCGCCCACTTGCGTCTGCCCATCGCCCATCGCAAGGCGATTCGGACGACCAACCTCTTGGAGCGGCTGTTTGGCGAGGAACGCCGCCGGACCAAGACCATCCCCCACGCCTTCGGCGAACGGGCGGCATTGAAACTGATGTTCGCCGCCCTGGCCCGCGCCAGTCAGTCCTGGCGGCGGCGGGTCATCAGCGAGTTCGAACTGAAACAGATCGAGGAACTGAAAACCGAGCTGCAAACCGAGTTCCGGCAACGGACCACAGCGGCAGCCTCATCCACCGCACCCCGTCTCCATTTTTCCACCAACAATAAGACTTGACCCGGCGACATTGAACGGTGGACCGGCAACGACCTGCACAGGCTTTCCTGGGTACGTTTTGCCGCCCGCGCCAGGACCATTGAGTACAACCATCGCGGCATCAAGCAGTTCCGTGGCATGGAACGCGCCCAAGTCCGTGCCGCTTCCGCCCGCCGCAACCACATCGGCCCGCGGTTGCGCGCCTTCTTGCGTTTGGAATGGCATTGCTACCGGACCGACCTCAGTTGGTTTGAGGCCAAAACCGCTATTCTTCGCTCTGTTATACGGGCTTATTTGGCCAATCCGCTTTATACCTTCCGCAGCGATCTCATATCGCGGTCGCTCGAATTCCGCACGAGCGAAAGGCTCGGCCGAAAATGAAGCCACCTTGAAAGCCCTGCTGCGTAACTTCCTAACCTGTTCAGAAAAACCGCAGATAGGCTTCCAGCACTCGCAAGGTATAGTCGCCAGTGGACCCCGTCCGATACTGCGCCGGATCGCCGGTCATCCACCAAGCGGCGGCGCGCTGCACGGCGACCATTTCGTTCTGCTGGCTCTGGGCGAACTGGTCACGCAGCACCGGACCCATCACGCAAACCAGTATCGGCCGGGCCAGGGTCGGATCGGCGGCGAACTGTTCGGGCGTGACCTCCTGACCGAAACAGCGCCTGGACCAGCGCGCGATATTGTCCGGTTTGATCCGCCAGTCGCTGTACAGGCCGGCGTCGGCGCTGGCGGGTGGAGCGGCCAGCCGCAGCGCTTCCACCAGCGCCTCCACCTTGGCGTCGGAAAGCTGCGCCCGGACGGCGCATGGCGTCAGCGCCAGCAGGAACAGCGCGGTCAACCACCAGCGGCGCTGGTTCAAAGGAAAACCGATGAAACGGAGAGTCGCGCGGCTCTGGGGCAACATGGCGTCCTCCTAAGGCAAACTTCGGTGTGATGAGGGGGCGGCGCGGTTCTCACCGCAGCACCACCGTTTTGCCGCCGTTGAGGAACACCCGCCGCTCCAAATGATAATGAATCGCCCGGGCCAGCACGATGTTTTCGATGTCACGGCCGACCGCCGCCAACTGCTCCGGCGTGTGGGCGTGATCCACCCGCTCCACTTCCTGTTCGATGATCGGTCCCTCGTCCAGGTTGGCGGTCACATAGTGCGCGGTGGCGCCGATCAGCTTCACCCCTCGCGTATGAGCTTGGTGGTAGGGCCGGGCGCCCTTGAAGCCGGGCAGGAAGGAGTGATGGATATTGATCGCCCGCCCCGCCAGCGCCCGACAAAGCTCCGGCGATAGAATTTGCATGTAGCGAGCCAGTATGACCAGCTCGGTGTCGGTTTGCTCCACCAGTGCCAGGATTTGGCGTTCCTGCGCCAGTTTGGTTTCCGGTGTCACCGGCAGATGGTGATACGGGATCGCGTGCCATTCCGCCAGATGCGCCAACTCGCGGTGATTGGACACGATCGCGGTGATTTCCATCGGCAGCGCGCCGGTGCGGTGCCGGTACAGCAGATCGTTCAGGCAGTGCTCGGCCTTGGAGACCAGGATCATGAGCCGCGGTCGCTGGCGTGGGTCGTACAGCCGCCAGTCCATCTCGAAGTTCCGGGCCAGCGGGGCGAAATCCTCCAGCAGGGTCGGCGCGGTCGTTTCGTCCAGGTCGAAAACCAGCCGCATGAAAAACCGACCCGATTCGGTGTCGCTGAACTGGTTGGATTCGACGATGTTGCCCGCGTGGGCGGCCAACGCGTTGGACACAGTGGCCACGATGCCCACCCGATCCGGGCAGGCGATGGTCAGGATATAGCGCAGGGTTGGCATGAATTCCTTTGGAAGGTCGCGCGGAAAAGCGCGCATTGTACGCGAAACTCCCCGCGCTCAATCCTCGGCTTCCGGCAAATTCAGCACATTTCGCAACAGCGGCAGGTGCAGCCGGACGCAGTCCATGCCGGCGGCGATAGCCTCGTCGGCCTGATCGAAGTCCATCAGTCCTAGGTGCGCCAAGCGCGGCGCCAGCACCACATCGGGTGGATCGCCCGCCATCCGCGCCCGGGTAATCCGATCCTGCATGATGTTGATCGAACCGGCCATGACATCGAACAATCCCGGCGGTTCATCCACTTCCGCCTCGTCCTTGGCGCGGTTGTCGTTGCCCAGCATGGCCTGCAAGCCGGCGCTCAGCCGCGCCAGTAGCGGACTCGGCGTCACCAAGCGCGGAGACCGACCGCTGAAATGCTTGCCGACGATGTCGCCGTTTAGATTGACCGCGATCACCCGGTCCGCTCCCAGCGCCCGACACAGCGAGACGGGCAACGGGTCCACCAGGCCGCCATCCACCAGCCAGCGGCCCTGGTGGCGCACCGGGCTGAACAATCCCGGCAAGGCGATGGACGCCCGCACCGCCTCCAGCAGTGAGCCTTCCTGAAACCATACCTCGCGACCGGTTTGCAGATCGGTGGCCACCGCGCCGAACGGTTTGGGCAAGGTCTCGATGGGTGCATCCTCCACCCGCTCGCGGAAGGCGCGCATCAAGCGCTCGCCCTCCACCCCACCGAGTCGAACATCCATGTAGCGGATGATTTCCCACCAGTCGATCCGCGCCACCCATTCTTCCAGTCGATCCAGCGCGTTGCTGGCATAGGCCGCGCCGACCAGCGCACCGATCGAGGTACCGGACACCACATCCGGAAAGATGTCGGCCTGTTCCAACGCCCGCAGGACGCCGATGTGTGCCCAGCCGCGTGCCGAACCGCTGCCGAGAGCGATGCCGAGTCGGAGCTTTCGCGTGTGCATGGGCATGGGTTTTCCTCGCAAGATGTTCAATGGGCGGCTAGCCTGGGCCGGCAAGCAAACCCATTCCGCCCACCGCCGCTCATCGTGACCTAAAAGTAGTGATCGCGATCACTGCCGTCGAACCGGCCGCCGCGCATGCAGCAGTTTTTGAAACCGGCGACCCGAATGGCAGGGGCAGGGGTCGTTGCGACCGAGGCGCTCAAGCAGTTCCTTGTCGCCGTTCACGACTTGTTCGCCACGCTTGACGCGCGTCTCGGAGGGGAAGCCGCGCTTACGCTTGCTCGTCGCCTCGAAACCGGCTGGAGTCGAGGTGCTGGGTCTTTTTGTCCATGGCACACCTCCAAAGCTTGGACCCTCGATGAAGGGCGCGCGATTATAGCGGCGAGGGTATGCGCTGGCTAGTACGGCGGGGCGTGACCGTTCGGACCTCTCTCGTCCCGCACCATGATGGGTTGCGCTACGCTCAACCCATCCTGCAACCCATTGTTTTTTCGTAGGATGGGTTGAGCGTAGCGCAATCCAGCGATACGGGGCGAAACCACCAGGGGTTCCGAACGGTTACGGCGGGGCCAGCGCGCCAAGCGGAACGTTCTCCCGCCCCGGTGGGGAGGAAAAAGCTGTCGTTTATTCCACCGTCACCGACTTGGCCAGATTGCGCGGCTGATCCACGTCGGTGCCCTTGAGGATCGCGACGTGGTAGGCCAGCAGTTGCAACGGCACGGTGAACACGATCGGCGCCATGGACTCGGGCACCGCGCCCAGCGACAGGACGTGGGTATCGACGCCGCTGAGATGGGTATCCACCGCGCGGTCGGCGAACAGGAACAGCACGCCGCCGCGCGCCCGCACTTCCTGAAGATTGGATAGCACTTTCTCCAGCAAGCCATCCTTGGGTAGGACGCAAACCACCGGCATGTCCCCGTCCACCAGCGCCAGCGGTCCGTGCTTGAGTTCGCCAGCGGGATACGCCTCGGCGTGGATGTAGCTGATCTCCTTCAGCTTGAGCGCCCCTTCCATCGCAATCGGATATTGCGGTCCGCGCCCCAGAAACAGGGCATGATGCTTCTCGGTGAAATGTTCAGCCAGTCGCTCGATGGCGCCATCGAGCATCAACGCTTCCTCCAGCACCTTGGGCAACCGTTCCAGCTCCCGCGCCAGAGCGATCTCGTCGCTCTCACTCAGGCCATGCCGCCGGCCCAGCGCCAGCGCCAGTAGCCGCAACGCCACCAGTTGGGTAGTGAACGCTTTGGTGGACGCCACGCCGATTTCCCGGCCCGCCCGAGTCAACAAGGTCAAGGCCGATTCGCGCACCAGCGAGCTTTCGGCCACGTTGCAAATGGTCAGGGTGGATAGATAGCCGCGCTCCCTGGCCGCGCGCAACGCCGCCAGGGTATCGGCGGTTTCGCCGGACTGGGAAATGCTGACGAACAGCGTTCCCGGCGGCGTGACGCCTCGGCGGTAACGGTATTCGCTGGCGACCTCAACCGTGCAGGGCACGCCCAGGTTTTCCAGCCAGTAGCGCGCCACCAGGCCAGCGTGATAACTGGTGCCGCAGGCGACGATGTGAACGCCCCGCGTTTGGTCGAACACCGCGTTGGCTTCCGGTCCGAAACTGTCTTCCAGCAAGTGGCCCTGATGAATCCGACCTTCCAGGGTCTCGGCGACCACCGCCGGCTGCTCGAAGATCTCCTTGAGCATGAAATGCCGGTAGCCGCCCTTGCCCGCCGCCGCGCCCATCTGGCCCGAATACGCCACCGGTCGTTCCACGACCTGGCCGCTCCGGTCGTAAATCGCGAAGCGCTCGCGCTGAACCTCGACCAGATCGCCTTCTTCCAGGAATACGAAGGTCTGGGTCACCGGCGCCAGCGCGAACACGTCCGAGGCGATGAAATGCTCGCCGATGCCGATGCCCAGCACCAGCGGACTGCCGGCCCGCGCCCCGATCAGCCGATCCGGGTCCTGGCGGCAAATCACGCCGAGACTATAGGCGCCGGTCAAGCGCGCCACGGCCTGTTGCACCGCCGCCAGCAGGTCGCCGGTTAGCCGCATCTTCTGGTCGATCAGGTGAGCGATCACTTCGGTATCGGTGTCGGACTCGAACCGATAGCCGGCGGCGATCAACTCGGCCTTAAGCTCCTGGTAGTTTTCGATGATGCCGTTGTGCACCACCGCCACCGAGTCGTTGCTGACATGCGGGTGCGCGTTGCGCTCGCAGGGTTCGCCGTGGGTGGCCCAGCGGGTGTGGGCCAGACCCAGCGGGCCGCGCACCGGCTCCTGTTGCAAGCGTTCGGCCAGCGCCTGAACCTTGCCGACCGTGCGCAACCGGTGCAAGCGTTCGTCGCGGCTGTCCAGGGTGACGATGCCCGCCGAGTCGTAGCCGCGGTATTCGAGTCGCCGCAAGCCCTCAAGCAGGATGGGAGTAACGTTGCGTTCGGCGATGGCGCCCACGATTCCACACATGACGATATCCAAGGAGCAATAAAATGGATTCAGGGTAGCGGCTTGCCCGCCGGGGGACAAGCCATTCCCGCAGCCACCGTCGTTGTCGCATCCACCGCCAGCCATTCCCGAAACAGGGCGTTCAGCGGTTCCAGGCCGGGTTTAGTCGCCGGCGCCAGCGCGGCGGGGCCGTTCGCCAGCCGTGCCAGTTCGGTCTTGATCCAGTCGCTCAGGGCCGGAATGCGCGGCCCCCAGGCCAGTTCCGCGCCGCTCTGCTTGCGCATGAGCAAGTGCTCGATGGCGTCGCGCGGTTCGCCGGGCGGAATCAGGGTTTCCACCAGTTCGCGGAACGGCATCGGCACGATGCCCCGGCCGCTTTCCAGCCAGCGCACCGCCAGCAGCGGGCGCAATACGTACAGATATTTCTTCAGCCGCACCTGCTCGCCGCGCAGGTAAACCCGATCATTGCCCCGCGCCATGTGCAGGTAGTGCCAGGCGCAGCCGAGCGGGGAGTAATAGGTCGGCGTCAGGGCCAGCATCGCTTCGCGGAATCCCGGTTGCGCCCGATAGACGAAGGGCGAATGGAGCCACTCGAACAGCGGCGGATTGGATTTGCGCATCAGTTGCAGCGCCTTGCGCAGATCCCAGCCGTTGATGTCCAACACCCCCTCGATGGGCCGTTCGATCACGTCGCGGCGGTGCTCCAGGTCGATGCTCAGATACCAGTCGCGCGGGCGAACATAGATGAACCGCGCGTCGTAGTCGCTGTCCGGTGAGGCGAAGCCCCAAGCCCGGCTGCCGGATTCGCAGGCGTACAGGATGCGGACTGCTTCGGTGTGTTCGATGGCCGCCAGCCGTTCGAGGATATTGGCGGTGGGGCTCATCGGCGAAGTATTGCTGATGGCGTCAGGCATGATGGTTGACTCGCTATCAGACTCGTCCAAACTGCTCGACGAAGATCGTCTCAACGGCTTCAAAGCGGTCGCAGCCCGCGAAGACCAGCGCGCCGCCGGATCGTTGGTCAGGAGCCGGTTGGCGGATAGATGCTTTCCTCTTTCTCGAATCCTACCTCAGAACCCAATTATGACAATCGGGCATGACAATTGGGCGAATCGCAGGTCGTGTATTTCTGCTGTTGGTCCTGACCGTTGCGGAAATCTCCGTTGCGGTGGACACCCTCACGGGCCGGGTGGTGAACGTCGCCGATGGCGATACCTTGACGGTGCTGATGGAGGGCAACCGGCCGGTTAGGGTACGGCTGGCGGGAATTGACGCGCCGGAACACGATCAACCGTTCGGCCAGCGCAGCCGGCAAAGTTTGGCGGAATTGACACTCGACCGACCAGCGGCGGTGATGGTGTGGAAAACCGATGACTACGGGCGCACTGTCGGGACAGTGACGGTCGGCGGGGTCGATGTGGAAGCCGAGCAGGTGCGGCGCGGGTTGGCGTGGGTGTATCGCCATTACAGCGACGACGCCCGACTGCTGGCGCTGGAAGCGGAGGCGAAAGCGGCCTGACGCGGGCTGTGGGCCGATGCTAACCCGATCCCGCCCTGGGACTGGCGGCACGGTGAAGCGGCGGGAGGGCCGGAACCGATCCCAACTCAGCCAGCTTTTGCGGGGCGGTGCGGGGCGAAAAGCACCTGCCGCGAAATGACTTCGTGCGAGGAAGCACGGTTCTATCTCGCGCGATGTGGATTGAGCCGGCTGGATCGGGATAAGGATGGGACGCCGTGCGAGGCGTTGTGCCGGCGATGGGGAATGGGTGGCGGCAGGGTAGCGATAAGGCTCAGCGACGCAGCGAAGTGGAGCCCGGCGCAGCATCCCGTTAGGCTGGATCTATTCCCCAAAAATGGCGGGTTACACCGCCGCTAACCCGCCCTGCCGGCCCTGCCGGTGCTGGGTTTCTTCCCCTAGAAGCGGGACGCCGGTCGCCGCCGCGAAGCCGCAACGCGATTTTGCGCGGGGCGTCTGGCGGGATGACGGCAACGACGGCTAAACTGAAAAGGTCGCGTCCTTCGGAGGAACACCCATGGCCGATCCCGTGTTGCCCGAGACTTACAACAAACTCCCCGACCCCCTCAAGCAAACGCTCGCCAAATCGCACCAGGAATACGTCAAAGGCTGGCCGGGGCGTCCGTTCGTCGATTACATCAACGACCTGGATTCGGGCGGTCACTTGGCGGTGATCCGCGACGTGTACGCTCGCTGCACGAAAGAACCCAAGCTGTGGCCGTTCATCCAGGCGATCATCGGTCCATGGACCTACGCCGCGGGCCACAACATCTCGCAGGGTTTCAATTTCCTCTGCGACAAACCCGACGAGTTGCTCAAAGCCCTGCGGGGTTCGTCGTTCTTTTGCGAGGACGACCCGACGACGACCGTGCACGGCCCGCGCGACTGTTTTCGCGAGTTGATCACCGGCGGCGCGGGCCTGCACGTCTGCGTGGTCCGCTCCGCCTCGCGCCAGACCCACCACCATGACATCCACATCGACAAGTTCCAGACGGTTTGCAAGCGCAAAACGGACGGCTCCTGCGACTATCAGTATGGGAACACCAATTTCGTCAACCATATGAAAGATGTCGTGCCGTGGTTCCTCACGGACGTCGCGCCGAAGAAAATCGAAGAGGCGGCCAAGGCGGTCGGCAAGGCCGCCGGCGAAGCCCTGCGGGATTACGGCGAACGCGAAAGCAAGGGCCACGGCCCGAAGTGGTAACCAAAGGCGCCGCGCCAGGCGGAACCGGTGTAGGCGGGTAACCGCAGGTCGGCGGCGGCGCGGAAGGTCAGACGGTAGCGAGCCAGCGGCAGGAGCGGGACGGTGGGCGGATTCTGAACGATCACAGGCCAGATCCCTAATTCTTTCCAATTTTCCAATCGTTTCTCCCACCACCAATACCGGCTATTTCCTGTCAGTTTAAATAGCGCTCACCGCCATCTCTCGCGTTCTCGAAGCAGCCAAGAACGAGGAGTAGCTCCACGTTAGATTGCGCACACTCATGCAGAGGCCAGTATTGCGATCATTCTGCTCGCTCAGTTCCAGGTGATCAGAATGGCGCACGATTGCCCGCATGAGTCGGTCTCCAGCCGTCAGCAGGGCGCTAAGCACTTCCTTGTACTGGAGCGACGACTTACTGATCTGACCGGTGTGCGAACAGCCGATCTGCTTGAAGAACGGCCCCATGCCTGGGGTGATCACAATGGAAGGCTGGGCGGTCAACTCCATCATGCATTGATAGTAGAACCGCGCGAGATTGCCGGTGCAGAGCGGCCACGGATGCCCGCCGTCCTCGCCTTCGTTTGGGGTGCCATCGTAGTAATCCTCTGGATACCGGCCGATCGAGGGACCCATGTCAATCGCGGCATCGGCAGCGTTGATCGGATAAAGGGGCTCGAAGACCTCTCGCAGCTTGGCGACCGTGCGAAGCATCCGCTCGTCGAAGCAAGGCATCCCCGCATAGGTGCAGGCGAAGATCAAGTCGCTGTTGAGTTGGTGACCCCGTAGTGGCGACCCATCCGTCTCCCCATCCAAAACCGACCGGTAGTGACCAAGTCCCTCGTCCCAGTGTTCATCCAGCCGCTGGGAGAGGTTGTTATAGATGGTGGTCGCATTGCCGTTCGGAGGGATTCCCACCTTGGCGGCAGCGCGGTAGAGCCGGTCAGTGGCATACCGTTGGGCGGCGCGGGCGAAAAAGGAGTGTCCACGGACTTCCTCCCACGCATTATGAGTCTTTTCTTGATGGCACTCGTTGATGTAGCGCTGGTCCTCGGATAGCACGGTACGAGCAACCGACTTGGCGTCTTCGCTCAGTTGGTCCCAGATTTCCAGGATCGACAGAATGCGCAAGGCTGGACCATCGCCTTGCTCCCCCCAGTCTCGTAGTGTTCCATCGATTTTGAAGCAGGCATGAGCTCGCTTTCCAGCCTGGGCGGCATTTTGTTGCACCAACCGGCTGAAGTAGACATAGTCGTTGAGCATCTCCTCGCTCGGAAGATTTTGGTACACGCATTCATTGACGGTCAGAGCGCCGTCTCGCACCCAAAAATGTACGTAATCTTGGTTGGTCTCGATATCACCAGGGACGGACGGCGAAGCGATGATGCATCCGGGCACCGAGCGAAGGAGGATTCCACCAACATCCTTGGAAAATACCCACTGGCTAGTAGCAAAGTTTCGCGCCATCAACATGAACATGTAGCGGCTGATTGAGGCAAATTTGCTAGGGACGGGCTCGGCGATAGTTCGATAGTGACCATTTTCCATTACTTTACCTTTACTGTGTTTTGAGTCTTGTGGACAGGATGGTGCCGGAAATTCTTACCAACGAGACGGCGGATTAAGCTGTGAAAACGAAAAAGTCGAAGGCTTTTTCGCCCAAGCTGGCTTCATCCATGGGTTGTTTGGCGCGAAGCGCCAAGCAATATCAGCATCTTCCATGCCACGGCCGCACCCGTTACGAATAGTTTTATCCATCAATAAATTATCGGTGCTGGCTTTTTATCTTGAGTGGCGAGGCGGTTTTAATTTGAAACAGGAAGTTTCACGCCGTTTCAATTTGAAACCAGCGCCTGGCGATCAAGGCGATCCATCCGCCGTGTCGTGCGGCCAAGCGATGCGATGCGAGAACCGGCCAAAGCGCGGACCGCCCTCCAAATCGGGTTGTTGGTATACGTGGCCGGAGAGTTTGACCGGTATCGACAGTTTTGGAGAAATATCAGGAATGGCTACTATGCGGGTTATCCGTCCGTTATGGCACAATCAGTTCGAGCAACCGCCTCTTGGAGGCATGGCCATATCCCTGCAACCCAAACCGTATCTGAGTCCTGAGGATTATCTCGCGCTCGAACGCCGCGCCGAACTCAAAAGCGGATATTTCGACGGTGAAATTTTCGCTATGACCAGCGCAAGCGAGCCGCATAATCTGATTGTGGTTAATACCTTGTCCGAAGTTCGGCAGCAACTCAAAAAATGTCCCTGTAGGGTCTACTCCAACGATATGCGGATCAAAGTCAGCCCGACCGGACTTTTCACCTACCCGGATGTCATGGTGGTCCGCGGCCAGGCCCAGTTCGGCGATAGTCAATGGGATACATTGCTGAATCCAATCCTGATCGTGGAAGTCCTGTCGGATTCCACGGAAGCCTATGACCGAGGCCGGGAGTTCGAGCATTACCGCAAGCTGGAATCGCTGATGGAGTACGTGCTGATCGCCCAGCATCGCCCGCATGTCGAATCCTATCGGCGACAGCTAGATCAACGCTGGGTGTTGACGGAAAGCGATGGCTTGGAAAGCCGCTTGCGGCTGGACGCCATCGACTGCGAACTGGCGCTGGCGGAGATTTACGACAAGGTTGAGCTTTCCAGCGCGGCATAGTCCCAGGCCGGTTCCTCGTTCAAAAGGGCCACACCCCCAATACCACGAACCCCCCGACCAGCGTCCACGGCACGCTGCGCGTCGTGGCGGCGATGACGATAGCCACTACCCCGGCCATCAACCGGGCATTGTCCCAGGCCAGCCACAGCACGCCCTGCGGCATCAGCAGTTCGGGAATCACCAGCGCGGTCAAGGTGGCGACTGGCACGAACGGCAACAAACGGCGAAAACCCAGCGGGAACGCCACCTTGCCTTCGGCGGCGATGAACGACAGGCGGATGGCGAAAGTCACCACGCCACACAGCGCCATGATCAGCCAGACACTCATCGTATCCTGCCCGCTAGTTGCCAGCCGACCGCCATCCCGGCCAGCGCCGCCGCCAGCAATCCCAGCTTGAACGGCAGGCCAGCGGCCAGCAGCGCCACGATCCCGGAAACCGCCGCCACCGCCAGCAGAGTTCGGTTGCGGATCAGCGGAACCACGATGGCGATGAAGGTCAGCGGCAAGGCAAAATCCAGCGGCCAATCCGCCGGCAGCCGCGCGCCCACCAGCACCCCGGCGGCGGTGGACAGTTGCCAGCCGCCCCACAAGGCCAACCCGGCGCCCAGATAGAACCAGTGCCGCTCAGGCCCCGCGTGTCCCGCCGCCTCCCGTCGGGCAATCACGGCGTAGGCCTCGTCGGTCAGCAGATAGGCCAGCGCCAGCTTCCAGCGCCGGGGCAGATGGGCGATGCGTGGGGCCAGCGCGGCGCTGTACAGGGCGTGGCGCAGGTTGAGCAGACCGACCTCGGCCACTATCACCGGGGCCGGAACCCCCGCGCCGAGCAGTTGGCAAAACAGAAATTGCGCCGAGCCGGCGAATAAGATCGTGGACATCGCCAGCGCCGCGGCTGGCGTCAGACCCTGACTCAGCGCCAACGCCCCGTAGATCATGCCAAACGGCATCACGCCAACCAGCAAGGGCGCCAGCGCCAGCACGCCGGCCCGGAATTCGCGAAAAGCGGAAGCAACCATGAGAGTCATGAGGGTGGGATGGAACGCGGAAGGAGCGGATTATCCACCATCAAGGAATCGAAGCGAACGGGAATGCGCTAAGCTTTCCCATTCATCGTACTTTACCGGACGGGGATGATGAAACCACTCACGCGCATCGAGCAACATTTCGCCGCCAGCATCGCGGCCAAGGAGCGGACCCTCGCCACCCTGGGGCCGCGCATCGCTCAGGCCGCCGAACATCTGGCCGAACGGCTGCGCCAGGGCCACAAGATTCTGGTGTGCGGCAATGGCGGCTCCGCCGCCGACGCCCAGCATTTCGCCGCCGAACTGGTCAACCGCTTCGAGATCGAACGGCCCGGACTGGCCGCCATCGCGCTGACCACCGACAGTTCGGCGTTGACTTCCATCGCCAACGATTACGCCTTTGAGCAAATCTTCGCCCGGCAAATCCGCGCCCTGGGTCGTCCCGGCGACGTGTTACTGGCGATTTCGACCAGCGGCAACTCGCCCAATGTCCTGACCGCCATGGTCGCCGCGCGCGAATTGGGCCTGTCCACGGTGGCGCTGACGGGCCGCGACGGCGGGCGCATGGCTGGCTGCCTGGGCGCGGAGGATATCGAGCTTCGCGTGGCCGCGACGGCGACCGCGCGGATTCAAGAGGTCCACATCCTGATCATCCACTGTTTGTGCGATCTGGTGGACCATCGGTTATTCGGCGAGGAGGAACCCTCATGAATGCATGGCCCATCCATCTGATGGCGGCAATCTTGGCCACGACACTACTGACCGGCTGCGTCCCGCTACTGGTGGGCGGCACGGCGGTGGGTGTCGGCGTGGCGCACGACCGACGCACGGCCGGCACCGTGGTGGACGATCAGACGATTGCATTAAAGCTCTACAATACGCTTGACCAGCAACTGCCGCCGGGCAACCACATCAACGTCACCAGCTACAACGGCGCCGTGCTGTTGAGCGGCGAGGTCGTGTCGGCCCAGGCTCGGGAACAGGCGGAAACCATTGCCCGCCGCATCGAGCCCCCCGTTCGGGAGATTTACAACGAACTGGTGATCGGCCCGCCCAGCGCCCTATCCAGTCGCAATAATGACACCTTGCTTACCACCAAGGTCAAGGCCGCGTTGCTACGGATCAACGACATCCCGGATTTCGATCCCAGCCGGGTCAAGGTGGTGACGGAGCGCGGGGTGGTCTATCTGCTGGGATTGGTGCGACCGCGGGAAGCGGACGCGGCGGCGAATGTGGCCAGCCAGGTTGACGGTGTACACCAGGTGGTGACGCTGTTCGAATACATCCCCTAAACGGGGCTATTTCACGATCTTCAGCACCGGCCTGCGGTCGGAACGCGCCGGCTTGTCCGGTCGGTCTGGCTTCTCTGGCGGTGGCGAACCAGGCGGTGGCGGTTCGTCGCTACCCTTTTCCTCGCCAAAGGCCATGCCATGCCCGTTCTCGCGGGCGTAAATGGCCAGAACGGCGGCCACCGGAATCTGGATCGCGCGGGCCACGCCGCCGAAACGGGCGTTGAACTCGATCCACTCATTGCCCAGCCGCAGATCGCGCACCGCCGCCGGGTTGATGTTGAGCACGATTTGCCCATCGCGCACGTGCTGCTTGGGCACGCTGACTCCCGGTGCTTCCGCGTCGACCAGAATATGTGGCGTCAGGCCGTTGTCTTCAATCCACTCGTACAGGGCGCGGATTAGATAGGGACGGGTCGAGGTCATGGCGAAGGGTTCATGGGCAAGGCGCGGATAACGGATTTCCCCGCTAGGCGCGGGGAATGAATCAAGGAACGCCGACGGAGAGCGGTCGGCTCTCCGTCGGCGGCGGCGTCAATGCACGTCCTTCCAATACTCTTTCTTCAGCAGGTAGAACACCACGCAGAGCAAGCCCAGGAACAGCAATACCCAGATGCCGATCCTCTGGCGCTCCAGTTGGATGGGTTCGCCGACATAGGCCAGGAAGTTCACCAGATCCACCATGGCTTGCTTGAACTCCGGTGGGCTCATGCTCCCCGGTTGAACCAGTTCGAACTCCTTAAGGACCTTGGTTTCGTGGCCGGCGGCGTCCTTGTGAACCGCGTAGACCGGTTTTTGCATCCCTTGCAACTGCCACAGTACGTGCGGCATGCCAGCGTTCGGAAACGCGGCGTTGTTCACGCCAAAGGGTCGGGTGGCGTCCTGATAGAACGTCAGCAGGTAGGTATAGAGATAATCCACCCCGCGCGCCCGGGCGATCAGGGTCAGGTCGGGCGGGACGACGCCGAACCACTGCTTGGCCTCGGCCTTGGGCATGGCGTTCTTCATGGTGTCGCCGATCTTGGCCCCGGTGAAGATCAGATTCGCCTTCACCTGCTCGTCGGTCAGCCCGATGTCGCGGGCCATGCGGTTGTAGCGCTGGTGCTCCAGTGAATGGCAACCCATGCAGTAGTTGACGAACAGCTTGGCGCCTTTTTGCAGCGAAGCCTTGTTGTGCAGGTCGATGGGGGCCTTTTCCAACGGAAACCCTTCTCCGCCGGAGGCGACGGTCAAGCCCGGCAGCGCCATGAATACCAGTGCGACGATGATTTTCTTCATTTTTCGGTCACCCTTTCCGGTACGGGCCTGGTCTTCTCAAACGCCGGCAGGATGGGCAGCACGGCGAAAAAGGCGAAGTAGAGGATGGTGCAAATCTGCGCCACCGAGGTGCGGGTCGGCGTGGTCGGCAACGCCCCCAGATAGCCCAGGATCAGGAACGAGACCACGAAGACGACCAGCGCCAGCTTGAACGACAAACCGCGATAGCGGATGGACTTGACCGGGCTCCGGTCCAGCCACGGCAGGAAGAACAGCACGATGATGGCGGCGAACATGACCAGCACGCCCCAGACTTGGGTGCCGGCAAAGGACGGCACGGCCCGCAGCATCGCGTAGAACGGCGTGAAGTACCATACGGGGGCGATATGCGGCGGGGTCTTCAGGGAATCGGCGGGATCGAAGTTCGGGTGCTCCAGAAAATAGCCGCCCATCTCGGGCATGAAGAAGATCACGGCCGCGAAGAAAACCAGAAACACCGCCACGCCGACCAGATCCTTGACGGTGTAGTAGGGATGGAACGGAATGCCGTCCAGCGGCCGGCCCTTCTCGTCTTTCAGTTTCTTGATCTCCACGCCGTCGGGGTTGTTGGAGCCGACTTCGTGCAAGGCCATGATATGGGCAACCACCAGTCCCAGCAGCACCAGCGGCAGCGCGATGACGTGCAGCGAGAAGAAGCGGTTCAGGGTGGCGTCGGAGATCACGTAGTCGCCGCGAATCCAGACCGACAGATCCGGGCCGATGCCGGGAATGGCGCTGAACAGGTTGATGATCACCTGCGCGCCCCAGTAGGACATCTGGCCCCAGGGCAGCAGATAGCCCATGAACGCTTCGGCCATCAGGCATAGAAAGATCAGCACGCCGAAGATCCAGATCAGCTCGCGCGGTTTCTTGTAGGAGCCGTAGATCAGGGCGCGGTACATGTGCAGGTAGACCATGATG
>JAVMKH010000127.1:0-3561 GCA_031732935.1 Candidatus Contendibacter sp. | reverse complement strand
ATTACGAGGCGGCCCTGACCGCCCTGCGAGCGGGCCGGGCGCGTGGCACGCAATAAAAACTAACCGATTGATTGATTGATAAAACCTTTCTAGGGTATGCATGGCATACCCCACGATTAGCGCGAGCTTATCGTACTCGTAAAATGTGTTCCGCCGTTGGTTTCAATTCTGGAAAACTCGGCGAGATGATGTGTTGTGATCCGGTCAATTCATGGGCTTCGTATAAACCTTCTTCCAGCAGAAGAATTGAAATTTTCTGTTCGAGTGGGTCCACGATCCAGTATTCCGGTACTTCGACGGCGGCGTATTCGGAGCGCTTGTAGCGGTAATCGCGGCGGATGGATTCGGGACTGACGATTTCCACGACCAATCGGGGAGGGTTTTCAAAAACGGCCACCGATCCCGAGGCGCGCAGGGCATCGACATAATCTTTTTCGATCACGCAAACGTCCATGATCCTCGATTTGCGGATACCGACGCGAAGTCCCGCTTCCCGATAGCAGCGCCACGGTAACTCCAGCCGTTGAATTTCCTGATCGAAGCAACGCTCGATGAATTTGGCGATGTCGAGATGGGAAATCAGCGGGGGTGTCATGGCAACCAGTGCTCCATCCACCAATTCGTAACGGTTGTCGGTATTGTCGTCGTAGGCGAGATATTCTTCAAAACTCAGCAGGCGATGAGCGAGATTGGCGACCATATGAGATTCTCCCGTCAGTCTTGCGGCCATTTGGCGCACTCATCGACGCACCGCCGGTAGTTCTCGTCCAACAGCGGACGCAGCAGGATCAGCGCCGCAATCCGGCGGACCATCCAGGTGAATTCCAGCGCTTCATCGGCGCAGAGCGGTCGGCCCAGCAATTCCAGTTCCCGGTACGACAGCCATTTTTTCAGAACTTGATAGCCGCCGAGGGTGAATTCCCACACCGGGCGCGGGACGTTTTTCCAGTAGCAGTCGGCGTTGAGATACACATCCAGGGTTTCGTCGCCCAAAGCCTCGGCCCTCACCCCCGGCCCCTCTCCCGGAGGGCGAGGGGAGCCAGCCTCGGCCCTCACCCCCGGCCCCTCTCCCGGAGGGCGAGGGGAACAGACGGTTGGATGGCTTTCCGTGCGGCCCTTGCCGGGCATGGTAACGCCGCCCTTGCCGGCATGGCCCCAGCCGACGGTCAGTTTCAGGTGTTCTGGCGTGAGCGGGACAGAGTCCACCACGGTCAACAGGGCGATGTTGGCCAACTCCGGGCGCGGTTTGCCTTGGGTGACGCCGGGCAGCGGGGTTTCGGTGTCGAGCAGGGCGGCGATTTGCCGGCCCAGTTCGGCGGAAGCGAGCAACCGTTCCCGCGTCGCGGGCAACGGAATGCGCGGCCAATCCTGTTTCAGCGCCCCGACGTTGTCGATGCGATAAGCGGGAGCGTGCAGCACGGCAACGATGTGATGAAACAGGGCCGGGGCGTCGGCGTCGAGGTGGGCGAGATAGTTGGTTGCGGCGTTGCTGAGATTGGGTTGGTATTCGTCGCGATGATGAAAGGGTTTGATGTAAACGGGAAAGAGGTTGGCGCCTCTTTCGATTAGATGCCGCGATCCAAGCCACTTGGTTATCACGGGTGGATCGAAGTCACGTCGTTGTTTCTGAGCGACGGCGATCCAAATATTTTCTTTGATAACTTGTGGGAAATATTCACCGCGTTTTTCGTCTAGCAGCTTGGTTTCCGGCTCCCAGTAAAGCCAGCGCATGTCAAAAGGTCGATAGGCATGACGCAAGATATTTTTTGGCAAAAATCCGCGCTTTTGAAGAATGGCTCGTGTTTGTTTGTAATCAAATCGCGCTGTATCTTGCATCAAATTCGGTGCAATACGGCGCATCTCCTCGTCGCTGACGTTTGGGTTGAAATACTGGCGCATTCGCTGTTCCAGCGCCGTGCGGTCGATGTCCACCAAAGCGTCATCACGGCTGGTTTGTACACCGGGAAAAGAGGCCGGTAGCAATTCTGGCAAGAGCGGCCAAGCGAGATAGTGGGCTTGGACTCGCATCGGCATGAACGGCAGGCCCAATTCCAGCGGCGGTTGCAGCGATTGGTAAGGTGGCGCTGGCGATGGGTCGAGGCTTTTCAGCAGTTCCTCGCGTTTGAGTTTTCCCCACCAATGGCGAAACTGGATTAGAGGATTATCGTGTTGGATTCTTCTGACCAGCAACGCAATCGTAGTCCCAACTTGAATTCCTTCCGGGTTGAAATCGGTGGAAAACACGCTGGGATCGGGCGAGCCTTCGGGCGTGAGTTTGCCGGTTTTGTACTTGTCACCGTTCAGGCAGTCGATCCAAATCCGGTCGAACTTCTCCAAATACCGTTCCCGCATTCCGGTGAACGACAACCCGTCCAGCCAGGAATAGTTGGAGATGAAGCAGATGACCCCACGTCCGCTGTGCTCGACGATGTGCCGTTCGGCCATCCGGTAAAACCGCACGTACAGATCGTTCAAGCCCTGGCCCTGCGGCGGCGGCGCACGGCGCGTCTGGCGGTAGGCGCGGGTCAACTCCTGCTCCTCGTCCACCGCCACCCCGGCGAAACCGTTGTACGGCGGATTGCCCAGAATTACCAGAATCCGCCGTTCCTGTTTCACCGCCCGCGCCGCGTTGTTTTCGGCCATCAACTCCGGGAAATTGAGCGCCAGTTGCGCCATGCGCTTCTTGCCGTCCTCGTCCGGCGGCTGCCAGCCGGTCAGCGCGTTGGTCAGGTACACGCCGAGCCGCTCCGTCTGGCCGGTGGCCGCATCCAGTTGCAGCGTCGCGCCCCACTGATGCAGCAGCAACCCCAATTGCAGGTGCGCCACCACATACGGCGCCGGCAGCAGTTCGAAGCCGAACACCCGTTCCAGCGCCGCCTGTTTCAGCTTGGCGCCGGCCAGGTCGCCCAAACCCTGTTCGTCCAAGCGCGCCTTGATGTGACGCAACACCTCGGTCAGATACGCGCCGGTGCCGCAACAGGGATCGAGAATGAAGACTTGCGGATCGGCCAGACCATCGGCGATGCCGAGTTCCTCGCGCAACACCGCGTCCACCCGCGCCACCATGTAGCGGACGATTTCCGGCGGCGTGTACCACACCCCCAGTTGCTTGCGCAGTTCCGGGTCGAACGCGTGCAGGAATGGCTCGTAGAAATATTGGACCGCGCCAGCGGCGGCGAACTGGCCGAAGAACGCCGCCCGATCCACCCGGTTCAACACCCCGTTGACCCAGTCCAGCACCTCGGTCAAACCCAGCGGCAACAACCGCGACGGCTGCGACAATTGCTCGAACAGGGCGCGGATCATCGGCACGCGCAGCGTCCAACTCGCCAGCTTCCAGTCGAATCGCTCCCTCCCTTCGGCCCTCACCCCCGGCCCCTCTCCCGAAGGGCGAGGGGAGCCAGCCTCGGCCCTCACCCCCGGTCCCTCTCCCGGAGGGCGAGGGGAGCCAGCCTCGGCCCTCACCCCCGGCCCCTCTCCCGGAGGGCGAGGGGAGCCAGCCTCGACCCTCACCCCCGGCCCCTCTCCCGGAGGGCGAGGGGAGCCAGCCTCGACCCTCAC
>JAVMKH010000126.1:0-3569 GCA_031732935.1 Candidatus Contendibacter sp. | reverse complement strand
AGCGCATCGGGCGCATGGGTGACCCGCAACGTGCGTTGCACCAGGTTGAAGTCGAGTGCCGCCACACCGGCCGTCCCGGCGAGCGTGCCGCGAATCAGACCCTCTTCGGTGGGGCAATCCATCTGGGCGATGGCCAGTACCGTGCTTGAGTGGGCCGGCGCTTCGTCCGCCCGGATCGCCCGCATGCCGATGGCCGACAACGCTTGTTCGACGGGCGCCAGCGACGGCAGCTCGTGACTCACCGCCAGCGTGCGCTGTATCAAATTGAATTCCAGTCCAGCCACACCGGGCAGTTTCGACAGCTTGTCGCGGATCAGCGCTTCTTCGGTGGGGCAATCCATGTTTTCGATGCGGTAGAGCGTCCGCGCCAGCGGGGCGTCAGCCGTTTTCGGTTCCGATAACGTCATCGAGGGGGCAGCGCAGCCGCAGCCGTTCGAACCACACTCACCCATGGCAACTCCTAGTCTCAAATCGTTGGGTGTTGACGATTAAAGACCCTATAGCTACTATAGAGTAAAGTATTTTTTGAAGGAAAATATGAATATTAAGATCGGCGAACTCGCCCGGCGCGCTGAATGTCACGTCGAAACCATCCGCTACTACGAGAAAGAGGGCCTGTTGCCGGAGCCCACGCGCAGCCGAGGCAATTACCGGCTGTACGGCGAAGCGCAGGTGGAACGCTTGCAGTTCATCCGCCACTGCCGCTCGCTGGACATGACGCTCGGTGAAGTGCGGGCCTTGCTGCGATACCGGGATATCCCGGATCGAGATTGCGGCGAGGTCGACGCGCTACTGGACGATCACCTCCATCAGGTGGAGGTCCGCATCGAAGATCTGTTGCAGTTGAAGCGGCACTTGATTGCGTTGCGCGAGAAATGCTCTGGGGCAAGAGCCACGGAGTCGTGTGGCATTCTGCAAGGTCTGTCGGATGGTACTTGCCACCTCATCTCTGCGGATGACACGCTTACCGGCTGATGCAGCCCGTTCGTTGCATACGATTTTTTTCCGTTTCGCGAGGTGACTCCAGTATCGGCAATCACGTTAGTCCCGGGTGATTGCCTGCTGGAAATAGTCGCGTACTTTGTCGAAGTCATCGGCGAGGGCCACCGGACTCATATCGTGCGGGTGGGTGAATACCGCTTGCAGCCGGGCCGCCGGATTAAGCACAAAAATCGCTCCCGAGTGTTGGACCTGATAATAGTCACCGCCGTCCTTTAGCGGCTCGGCCTGGTAAAACACCCCCAACGGCTGGGCGAGCTTCCGCAACTCCGCATGAGAACCGGTCGCGCCGCGAAACGCCGGATCAAAAAACGACACGTACTCCGCCAATCGCTTGGGCGTATCGCGCTCGGGATCGACCGAGATCAGCCACACCGTAACGTCTCGGTCGCGGTTTCGCGCGGCCAGCGTTTTCATCGCCTGTTTGAGCTGTTGCAGCGTGGTGGGGCATACATCCGGGCAGGAAGCAAACCCAAAGAACAACAGGTTCCAGCGTCCCTGGAACGACGCCGTTGTCAGTGGTTCGCCGGTGTGCTGGGTCAGGATCATATCGGGCAATGCGATCGGCGGTTCGATCAACACTCCGGCAATCGCCGGCGGCTCGGGCGAAACCCGCGACATCAACGCGCGCCCAAACCATATCCCCAGGACCAGCGCCAATACGGCGATGAACCCCATCGCGGCCAGCAACCCGCGACGGGGTTGCCGCCATCGCGACGGGGCGGCATCTGCCGGAGCGCTCATGGCGCGCTCTCGCGCACGGTCACCGTGACGGTCACCTCGCCCGCCTGCTCGAAGCGTAGGGTGAGCGGAAAGGTTTGTCCGACCTCCAGCGGAGCGCGCAATCCGATCAACATCACATGCAGGCCATGGGGTGCCAATACAAGGGTCGCGCCGGGGGCGATGGCGATGCCCTCGGTCATCGGGCGCATGGTCATCATGCCCGATTCCAGGCGGGCCTCGTGCAACTCGACCCGAGCCGCGACATCGCCACTGACTTCCAGCAGACGGTCGGCAACCGTGCCGGTGTTGGTCATCTTCAGATACGCCGCGCTGTTTGGGACAACCGCTGGATTGGGCCGCGCCCAGGCACTCTCGATCAGCAAGGAGGAGTTGGCTTGAGCGGTCAGAACCATCCATTCTAACACCAGAAAAGCGAATGCTCGTCTCATCATGAACTTTCCAAGAGTTGATGTTAAAAGAATCCCTCCTGTAAATTTTCCTGTGATAGCGAGGGTCCGAGCGTGGGCCAGGCTGTAAGCTAACTCATTAACCTTTTGATATTGCTGATTAATGCACCATGTTCTCACCCGACCTGTGTCTTGGATCACAGAAAAATTTACAGGAGGAAAAATCCCGGCAGCAAGCCGGTCGGCGCGCCGGGGAATGCCGCCAGCCCACTCACAACCTCCCCACCACCTTCTCCATCCGTTCCTGCCCCACGTTGGTGTAAATCTGCGTCGTGGCGATGCTCTCGTGGCCCAACAGCGCCTTGATGTCCACCAGTTCGGCCCCGGCGTTGAGGAGATTGGTGGCGTAGGTGTGGCGCAATTTGTGGGGACTGATTTTCTTCTCGATGCCCGCCTTGTCCAGCATCCCCCGCAGGTAGGCGCGGGCCGCCTGCGCGGACACCGGCTTTTGGCCCAGCGTGCGGGCGAAGACGTACTCGCCCCTGGCCCGATCCTTCAGCCAGAACCCGAACACCTGGCCGAAGCTGCCGGGCAACGGCACCAGCCGTTCCTTGTCGCCCTTGCCGATCACCCGCACGGATTTGGCCGTGCCGTCCACCAGCCGCACGTCCGACACCTTGAGGCCCAGGGCCTCGCTGATCCGCAGCCCGGAGTTGAGCAGCAACCCGAACAGCAGTTCATAGCGGCGGCGGGTTTCGGTCATCTGCTGCTTGTTCTGGCCGAAGATGTTGATCGGGATGTTCTCCCGGCTCTTGATGGTCGCTTCCAGCCGCTGTTGCTCCTCCTTCTCCAACCACACCGGGATGCGCAGCGGGCGCTTGGGCTTGTCGGCCAGGTAGACCGGATCGGCCTCGACGATCTCGTGCTTCAGCGCCCACTTGTAGAAGCTGCTCAGGCAACTCAGGCGCCGGTTGACGATGTGGGCGCTCACCTGCCGCTCGCGCAACTGCCAGGCGGCGAACTGCTCCACGTCGCCGGCGCGCGCCCGCTGCCAGTCCTTGCCGGCCGCCTGGAGCCAGTCGCGCCACTGGCCCAGGTCGGCGTGGTAGGCGTAGCAGGTGGTCGCGCGGTGGCCCTTGGCGTAGCGCAGGTGGGAAAGGAACTCCTGGCGGGCCGCGTCGAAGATTTCCCGGTCGAAACTCATGGCGATACTCCACCCGCCTCTCGGTACCCTGCTGCGTCGAAGGCGGAGATTTGAATTTTCGGAAAGACTGATTTCTCCAATCAGAATATGAAAACCGATGGTGAAAGTATAGGCGAAATCCGCGAAAAACGGGCTATCCATCGGGCGGGAAACCTCGCACGAAGGCGCTTTTTCATATTAGAGTTTCGGAAATTTTTATTTTCGCTAGTGCCCCCCGCTTTCCGTCAGTGCCCCCG
>JAVMKH010000125.1:0-3596 GCA_031732935.1 Candidatus Contendibacter sp. | reverse complement strand
CAACGTCTCCGAGAGCTGGTCAAGGAGACACCCGTTCCACCACCAAGACCGAGCGAATCGGAAATCCCCCCCAACCCCCCTTTTTCAAAGGGGGGAACTGAACGGACCAGCACCCTCACTATCCACCTGGAACAGCGCAACCAGGCGCTCGACATCCGCTATTACCTGCCGGGGACGGAAGTCATCGCTTCCGCTACACACGCTTGGCAAGACGTACTGGTGGCGCGGGGCGATCCGCAAGGCGCGCTGTTTGCGCTGCTGTTCGGCGCCGAAACCGAATGGGAGCCGGTTTTCCGCCGCCTCTTCCAACAACCTGCCCCGCAACCCCGGCCCAATCCGATTCTCCATCCGGTGCGCCTGCGCATCTGCACCGAGGAACCGCTGTTGCTGGCCTTGCCGTGGAGCTTGATCACTTGGAACCACTACCGGTTGAGCGAGCGAGGCTGGACATTCACCACCACTGGCGTATTGGACCCGACCGAGGATTGTAAGACCTCGACCCCCTGCCCGGCGCTGATCGTCGCGCCGGCGTCGGAAACACTCGCTCCCCACCATTCCCAGGCGATCGGCGAGACCCTGCGGCAAATCTGCCCCGCCGGGCGCCACGCGGATTACGTGCGGCAGGTCGGCACTCGCCGGGAGTTGGAGAACGTCTTGTGCGGCATGAGGCCGCATCTGGTTTACGTTTGTGCGAGTGGAAGCCGGCAGTAAAAACAGCCGGGATTACAACTGGACGACGGCTGGTTGAGCCTGAACGAGCTGGCCGGCTGGTTCAAGCGGTACCCACCACATCCCGCCGTGGTTTTTCTGAACGTGACCGGGCTGACCGATTCGGGGCTGACGCCCGGCCAGGTGCTCGGCAACAGCGTACCGCTGGTGATCTGGCGCCGGGCATCCGAATGGGAAGCAGATGCCGCCTCTACAGTGACGAAGTGGTTGCACCGTTGGCTCAAAGAAGAAAACAAAGATCAAGAAGAAAACAAAGATCCGGTTGCCGTTCTGCAATCCGTCGATCAGTCCTCCAAGCTGGTCGCCCATAGTCGCTACCGAACCTGGCGGACCACCGTGCAGCACGCCAGTTCGGATGAACAATTGGCACGTCTGAAACTGGATCGAGACGAACAGAAAGCGTTGGTGGGCAAACATCTCAAGGAGCTGGCGCGCAGCGACAGCCGACGGATCATGGCGCTGGTGGCTTACGCCGCTCCCGGCAACCTGCTCGACGCCCTGCCCGAGCAATTGCAAGCTTATCTGGATCTGGAAATGGCGGATCTGGCCGAGCTCAACTGGAAGCGACTGCGCTTCCCGGACCTTCGGGATAAGTTGCAACAGGATTTGGAACACGAATTGAAGCTGCAACTCCGGGCCGACGCCGGCGAGTCGGTAGGGCAGTTGCTGCGCCGGCACGCGCCGCGAGTTATCGGTTCGGGCAAACGCGCCATGCTCTGGTTACACTGGGGCACTTTCGGCCAAGGCGACAATCGGCAGAAGTCGCTGACCTCCAAGCAACTGGAAGAGTGGCTGCGTCTTTGCAGCGATTTTCTCAGCCACAACTGCCCCACCGATCTCCGCGTCGTCTGTTCCGCCGCCATCGAAACGGCCGAGCAAAACCATCCACGCCTGGCCAAAACCTTACAGGAATGCGGCTGGCAACCCTGGTGCCGTCGGCCCGAATTCCGGCTCAGCGTGTTGCCGCCCCTCGGCAAGGTTGAGGAGTCACACTTGTACGATTTCCTGGTGGACGGTCAATCGCACTGCGATCCCGGCATTCAGGCGGAGGTCGCCCGACGGCTGATCGGTAAAACCGGTGGCGACTTCGAACCGCTGGTCGCCTTGATCGAGGAAGCGGAGCAGGGTGGCTCCTGGTATGCGCTGTTAACCCGTCTCCAACGCGAACAAGGTGCGGCCCTCGCCGCCGCCGATGATGAACCGTTTTAACCCAGGAACCGACCCCATGCCTCCTTTCGAGTTGCTGAATCCCGCCGACCGCAACCCCGCGCGCCGGCAATATCTGGCGGAACGGAACTGGCCCGAAACCCTGGGCAGCCATCGCCAGGCCGCCCGACACTATCAACCGGCCCCCGATCTGGTGGACACCATCAACGTCGCTCTGGCGGTCGGCGCGCCGCTGCTGCTGACCGGCGAACCCGGCACCGGCAAAACCCAGGTCGCCCATTACCTGGCCTGGTACTTCGACGTCGAAAACAACTTCTTCCCCCTCTTCGTGCGCAGCACGACCACCGCCGAGGATTTGCTCTACCGCTTCGACGCGGTGGCCTACCTGCACGCCGCCAACGATCCGGAAAACCGGGACAAAAAGCTGGACAAGGCCAACTTCATCGATCCCGGCCCGCTGTGGAAGGCATACGAGGTCGACGGCCCTTCGGTCGTGCTGATCGACGAAATCGACAAAGCGCCGCGAGACTTCCCCAACGACCTGTTGAACGTCCTCGACCAGCACCAATTCGCCGTTCCCGAACTCAACCGCACGATCCGCCGCCGGGGTCTGCCGCCGGTGGTCGTGATCACCAGCAACAGCGAACGGCGCCTGCCGGAACCCTTTCTACGGCGCTGCGTTTTCCATCACATCGAATTCACCGAGGACCTGCTGCGGCGGGTGGTCGCCGCGCGCGGCGGCGATTTTCCCAACCTCCCCGACGCGGTGCGGGAGGCCGCGATCCAGCGCTTTCTCGAATTGCGCGGCCGGGATGTCCGCAAAAAACCCGCCACCGCCGAACTGCTGGTCTGGTTGACGGTCTTGGCGGCGCGTGGGGGCGTGACAGTCGACGAATTGAGGAATTGCCGCCTCAGCGAACTGCCGGCACGGTCGACCTTGATCAAGGACCGGGATGACGTGGCTCTGTTGCGTTGAACGAGGGCGATTCCTGGAAGCTTTACCTGTCTACTCATATAATGAGTTAATCATACTCATTTGAGGTAGTCATGGCTTCCGACACCAAACGCGCCAATTTCGATCTATCGCCCGAGCAGGACGAGTTGCTGACGAACCTTCGCGGTTTGCTGTCCGCGTCCAGCACCAAGGATGCCGTGCTGCGGGCGGCGCAATTGACGACCCTGTTGATCCGTGAAATGCGTCTTGGCAATCGGCTGTTTGTCGGCAGGAACCCAGCCGCCGCGATGCGGTTCGTGATTCCCGAACTGGAGGGCCGCGCCGAACCGGAATGGCGATGGCTGGTCGAGCGCCCGCATCCCTGGCGGCGTCAGCTCTGGATCAAGGGACGCAAG
Source organism: Candidatus Contendibacter sp. (assembly GCA_031732935.1). GTDB lineage: Bacteria > Pseudomonadota > Gammaproteobacteria > Competibacterales > Competibacteraceae > Contendibacter. The sequence goes on along the minus strand of JAVMKH010000125.1, from coordinate 350 downwards.
CTGCTGGCGTCCAGCGTCTGGCTGGACGCGCTGACCAACGGCCTGGGACCGCGCGAAGCGGCCGATCATTGGGACTTGCCGCCGGAAGCCTGCGAAGAGGTCTTCGCGTACTGCGAAGCACACCAGAATCTGATCGAGGCTGAGGCGGACGAAGAACGCCAGCGACTCAAACTAATCGGTATCGACGTGGACGGCAGGGCGGCGGCGTGAGAATTCTGGTGGATGAGGACTCGCAAGCGCGCAAGCAGATGGATGTCCTGCCAGCAATTCTCATTTTGGCCTGAAAGGTACGTCCGTCGTAGAAACTATGCAGCATCTAGCCCGCTGGCCGGGACCTGGTTATATAGAGA
>JAVMKH010000124.1:0-3661 GCA_031732935.1 Candidatus Contendibacter sp. | reverse complement strand
CGGGCGGAGTTCGTCGGGCCGCAAGTGGGCCAGGAACTGGTGGAACAGGGCGGGTTGGCGGCGCTGGGCGCGCTGGCGGGCATCCTGATCTACGTCATGTTCCGCTTTGAGTGGCGGCTGGCGGTCGGCACCATCGCCGCCACCGTCCACGACGTGGTTTTCACGGTTGGCTGGTTTTCGCTGTTCCAGATCGAATTCGACCTGACGGTGCTGGCGGCGGTGCTGGCGGTGATTGGCTACTCCGTTAACGATACCGTGGTGGTGCTGGATCGGATCCGGGAGAATTTCCGCAAGCGGCGCAAGGGCTCGGCGATAGAGATCATGAATCTGTCGATCAATGAGACCCTGTCACGCACCATCATGACCAGTTTCGTCACCTTGCTGTCAGTGATTGTGCTGTATTTCTTTGGCGGTGTGGTCATGCACGGCTTTTCGGTCGCCATGATCGTCGGCATCGTGGTGGGCACATATTCGTCCATCTACATCGCCAGCGCCAGCGCCCTGTATTTGGGCATCAGTCGCGAAGACCTGTTGCCGCGAACCCACGATGCGGTGGACGACCGACCTTGAGCGAACGAGTGGATTGACGCATAGGTTCTGACAGGTCGGGGACGCCCACGCTGGAGCGTGGGAACGAGAACCTATCAAAACTTTTCTGTGGCGGCCCACTAGAAGAGATAGTGAATCTTCCACGTTGCGCGATCCGGGTTCTTTTCATGACATGGTTCCCCGGAGGGATTTGGCTTAGAGTATTCTTAATTGTGGATTGGATGGGGCTCGCGCGCCTGACTCGCACATCCCGCGCCGATGGCTCGACGAGCTTGGTCGTAGTCTTCACATGGTCTGTCGGAGACCGCCGCCGATCAAAATCAGTTGAACGGTCTGGAACCGCGATGCATCGCGTGGAACAACGCTTATCCTGCCGTAGGAGGCCTGCATGAATATCAAAAAGGCGCTGGTGGTGGACGATTCCAAGGTAGCCCATGCAACCTTGCGCAAGCTGCTGCTTGACCGCGGCGTTGAGGTCGATTGGGTCGGGTCGGGCGAGGATTGCATTAAATACCTCGACACCAAGAAGCCTGACATTATCTTCATGGATGTCATGATGCCAGGGATGGACGGTTTCGAAACCAGCCGAACCGTCACCAGCCAGAAGCTTCAGGGTTCACCGCCCATCGTCATGTGTTCCGCCAACGCCACCGACGAGGACAAGCGAGACGCCAAGAACAGCGGCGCGGTCGGCTTCCTATCCAAACCCTACACGCGGGAACAGCTTGACGAAGTGTTGCGCATGGTCGACGAGGGCGTCGTGGCCATCGCGGTGGAAGCGCCCGTCGCGCCGCCGGCGCCGGTGAAGCCCACCGTGGTCGAAAAAGCGCCTCCCCCGCCTCCGGCCGCTCCGCCCATTCCGCCGCCCACGGCGGCGCCGATCACCGCCCCTGTCGCCGAGGTCGCTGCTGTTTCCACTGGCGCGGTCGAGCAAGTCGCGGAACGCGCGGCCTGGGCGGCCGCCGAAAAGGTGTCCCGCGATCTTATCCAGGAGTTGGTGCCCAACCTGACGCGGGAAATTGCCCTGCAAACCGCGCGCGGCGTGGCCGAGGATTTGGGGCGACGGGCGGCGCATGCGGCGGTGCGGGCCGCGCAGGAGGCCGCCAAGCAGGTCGCCACCGAAATCGCCCGCGGCACCGCCGAGAAAACCGCGCGCACCGCCGCTCAGGAAAGCGCCCGGGCGGTGGCCGAACAAGCCGCCCGCGAGGTCAGCGAAGGAGTTTCCCAGCGCAACGTTGCCCGCGGTCTGGAAATCAATCGGGATGAACTGCTCAAACAGATTGACGAGCAGGTCGGTAACAAGACTCGGGAAACGCTGGGCATGATCACCGGAACGCCGGAGTTCAAGCAGCAGATCATCCAGGTGGTTCGCTCTGGAATCCAACCCGTGATCGAGACCATCGCCCGGGAAACCGCCGAGCGCACCGTGCAACAGGCCTCGACCAATCTGACGGCTCAGGGAGGCGGATCAGGAGGTGGCGCCGCCCTGATTGTGGCGATCATTGCCGCGTTGGGGGCGATTGTCGCTCTGCTGCGCGGTTTCAACGTGTTCTGATCAATCATGCACCCGCCGCTGGTGATGTCTTTCTCCAGCGGTTTTTGGACTCGCCGGACCGTCCAGCGTTCGGTCGCGCTCATCCCGCCACGATGGGATGCGGTTACCCCACCGTTCCCCGCCGGATACCCGCCAGCAATACCCAATCCTCCCGTTGCCGGTCGGGACCAAAGGTAAAATCGCCATTGAAGGCGGTTCGCACCATGTCGGCGTGCGATTCGAGAATACCGGACAGCACCAGCCAGCCGCCGGGTTTGACCCATTGGCCAAAGACTGGCGCCAGTCGCACCAGCACCCCGGCCAGAATATTGGCCAGCAGGATATCCACGCGCAACGCCTCCGGCAGGCCAGCGGGGCTAGTCAATTCGATGCGGTCCTCAACCTCGTTTTCAGCGGCGTTATCATCGCTGGCCAGCAATGCTTGGGAATCGATATCCACCGCCCAGACCTGGCGCGCGCCCAGCTTGGCGGCGGCGATGGCCAGGATTCCGGAACCGCAACCATAATCCAGCATGGTTTTTCCCGACAGGTCCGCGCCATCCAGCCATTCCAGACATAGCGCGGTGGTGGGGTGGGTGCCGGTGCCGAAGGCCAGTCCGGGGTCCAGCCGGACGTTGATCGCTTGAGGGTTGGGTGGCGTCTGCCCGGTCGGGCAAATCCAAAGCCGCTGGCCAAACCGCATCGGGTGGAAATGGTCCATCCAAGCGCGCACCCAGTCCCGCTCCTCCAGCGCGGTCAGCCGACATTCCGGCAGGGGAGAAGCGTGCAGGAAGCAGCGCAACTGTCCCTTGATCACCTCAATATCGGTTTGGGCATCGAACAGGCCGGTGACGCGGGTATGCGCCCACAGTGGAGTTTCACCCGGCGCTGGCTCCAACACCGGCTGGTCGCTGGCGTCCTCCAGCGTCACCGCCAGCGCGCCAGCTTGCAGCAGGGCGTCTTCCAGTTGCTCGGGAGCATGGTCGATGGCTTCGAGCGTCAGTTGCAACCAGGGGGCGGTGGTAGGATCGCTCATGGGATGTATTGTCCACGGAAGGTACGAAAAACCCTGAAGGCGCTAACGGTGCTCCCGCTCCCTGTTCTTGGAACGTCGCGCCTCAATTGCGCGGAACCGGTCAGTGGACTTCGAGCAACTGCCGTTCCAGATAGTGAATATCAGTGCCGCCAGCGATGAACCGGGCGTCGTTGAGGATGCGTCGATGCAGGGGAGCGTTAGTCTTGATCCCCTCGATCACCAGTTCGGCCAGGGCGTTGCGCATTCGGGCGATGGCAACGGCGCGGGTTTCGCCGTGAGCGATCAACTTACCCACCATTGAATCATAGTTCGGCGGCACCCGATAACCGTTGTAGAGATGGGAATCCACCCGAATGCCCGGCCCACCCGGCGAGTGGTACTGGGTGATCGTGCCCGGCGAGGGAACGAAGGTATCTGGATCCTCGGCGTTCAGCCGGCATTCGAGGGCATGGCCGTGGATGCGGATTTGATCCTGGCGGTAGCTAAGTGGCTCGCCGGCGGCGATGCGCAACTGCTCCTTGACGATGTCCACCCCGGTGATC
>JAVMKH010000123.1:0-19340 GCA_031732935.1 Candidatus Contendibacter sp. | reverse complement strand
CAGCCGGCATTCCATCGGCACCGGCATCGTCGGCGGCATGACGGCGGCGACGGTGTTGGCGATCTTCTTCGTGCCGATGTTCTTCCGCCTGTTCGAGGGTATCAGCGAGAAGACCGGTGGCAAGAAAGAGCAAGCCCCCCACCCCAGCCCTAAAGGGGAGAGGGAACTGTTAGCGCTGGAAACCACACCGTCGCTCCCCTCACCCTCTGAAAAAGGGGTTGGGGGCGAGGGCTCATCGGAGGACCGCCACGATGCGTAAGGCATTACTTACGGTTGCCATCGGTCTCGCTCTCGGTGGCTGCTCGCTCGCTCCAACCTACCAGCGCCCGGAGGTGCCGATCCCAGCCCAGTGGCAGCTCAGCATCCAGCAGGCGAACGATTTCGCCAATACCGCCTGGTGGGAGCAGTTCGGCGATCCGGTGCTGAACAGCCTCATCCAAACCGCGCTGCGGGAGAACAAGGACCTGCTGATCGCCACCGCGCGGGTCGAGGAATACATGGGGCGCTACGGCGCGACCCGTGGCGCGGAGTTCCCGCAGGTCGGGGCCAACGCCGCCGGAGCGCGCACCCGCCTCAGCGAAAATCCACCCCTGACGACGGGGGAGAATCCCAGCAACAGTTTCCAGGTCGATCTGGGCGTGTCGTTCGAGGTGGATTTGTGGGGCAAGCTGCGCAACGCCACCGAGGCAGCCCGCGCGCAACTGTTGGCGACCGAGGAAGCCAAGCGCACCGTGATCCTGACCCTGGTCAGTCAGGTGGCCAACAGCTACGTCCAGTTGCTTGACTATGACAAGCAACTGGACGTAACCCGGGCAACCCTGAAAACCCGCAGCGAATCGGTGCGAATCAACGGGCTGCGCTTCAAAGCGGGATTGATCGGGGAACTGGACTACCAGCAGGCCGTGGCCGAGTACCAGAACGCGGCGGTCCAGGTGCCGGTGCTGGAGCGGCAAATCGCGCAACAAGAGAACGCCATCAGCCTCCTGCTGGGGCGCAATCCCGGCAAAATCGCCCGGGGCGTGATCCTGGACAAACTGGCCATGCCCCAGGTGCCAGCGGGTTTGCCGTCCGAATTGCTGGAGCGACGCCCCGACATCCGCGGCGCCGAACAGCAGTTGATCGCCGCCAACGCCCAGATCGGCGTGGCTAAGGCGGCGTTCTTCCCCAGCATCTCGCTGACCGGGTTTTTCGGCGCCGCCAGCAACGATCTTTCCGATCTGTTCAAAGGCCCTTCGCGCACCTGGCAGTTCGCCGGCCAACTGGTCCAGCCGATCTTTACCGGCGGTACCCTGACCGGTCAGTTGCAGACCGCGGAAGCAGTGCAACAGGAGGCGCTGTTCAATTACCAGAAGGTGATTCAGCGCGCCTTCGCCGAAGTGGACGACAGTCTGGTCGCGGTCAGCACGCTGCGCACCCAGTTGCAGGATCAGCAGGCCCAGGTCAATGCCCTGCAACGCTATCTGGATCTGGCGACCCTGCGCTACCAGAACGGCTATTCCGACTACCTGACGGTGGTGGACGCCGAGCGCAATCTGTTCACCGCCCAGCTTCAGTATGTCCAAAGCCAGGGTCAACTCTACACCGCCCTGGTTAGTGTGTATGCCGCACTGGGCGGCGGCTGGGTGAATGAGGCGGAGAGGATGGGCGCGCCCCCGGCGAAGGTGGCGAGTTCGGCACCACCGGCTTCATAGCCGCTACGTTCGCTAAAACAACGGGGCGTGTTTTCACGCGCCCCGTTCGTTTTTCATTTAACGCGCCAAGCGATTTATGCCGGCTTTTCCAAATCGGGAATACTGGCTCCAGCCGAGGGTTTGGCCGTATCCAACACCGCTTGCAACTTGGCTTCGTCCTCGTGCGACAGCGAAGTTTTCAACAACCGCCCACCGGCGCCCTCCAACTCGGCCAGCACTTTGTCCGGCGTGAAGTGCTTAACCAGAACGAACAGCACCGAGGAACCCGGCCTCAACTCGGAAGCCAGCTTCTTCATGAAATCGTCGTCGATACCGACATCAGCCAGCGCACCGCTCAGCGCGCCGCCAGCCGCGCCCGCCGCCAACCCCAGCAACGGATTGAGGAAGATCAGACCGATCAGCAATCCCCAGAAGCTGCCGGAGATCGCGCCGGCGGCGGGCAGGTTGTGAATCTGATGCAGCTTAACCTTGCCCTTCTCGTCGCGCACGGCGACCACAGCATCTTCCAGGTCGATCAGGTACTCCTTCTGCATTCGCAGCAACCGCAACCGAACCTCCTGGGCGGTGTACATGTCGTCGTATGCGACCGCGACAAACGTGTTACTCATCGTCGGATTCTCCCAAGGTGACTTAAGATGATTGAGGGACGGAGCGTCCCGTCCAGTGGTGATTCATTCGACCAACCCAGCACGGATTTCACGTTCTTGGAACGGACGTCGCCAGGCAATCCACTGTCAGACCGCTATCCGGATAAAGAATCTTCAAACGGTCGGCGTAGATTTCTCGGGGTAGTTCGCCGTAATAGGTTTGATAACTCATGCTTTCGAACTGCGCGCGTTGCTCCAGCGTATTCAAGGGAAGCGCCCCATAGCTTGGCTCGCAGCGCGCCTTGGCGGCGGACAACCAGTTCTGAAACCGTTGGTCAGTCGCGTAATTCAGCGCGCAAGCGCCAGTCATCAATGCCACTATCAACACCGCTGTTCGCCAGCCCATCGTTGTCGTCCCCGGTCCGAAGCCTGAATGTCCGCGTCAATTTCGTTTTATTTTATAAGGTCAAAGGTTAAAGGCCAAAGGCTAACCGCTAACGCGAACCGGCCAACCACAGGGCCAGTCCAATGACCGCAACGGATAGGCGGCCGAAAAACGGCTCGCATTCCGGTTCAGGTCCAAGGTTGTTCGACGATCATGGCGTCTTAACCCGGACGATCACCGCCGTAATGCCTTGAAGGGCGATGACCGCATCGTAAAACTCCTTGCCGCTCAGTTCGCTCAGTTGCACCAGGGAGCCAGTCACCTCCCTGACCGTACCGCTGAGATCCTCGCCCGAACCGAGACGGATTGTAACCTTCTTGCCTTTCTGGGCCGCCAGCACTTTTCCAATTGTATCATCCTGACCGAGAACCAGGGGTTCCGCCGTGGCGGCGACGTTTATCATGCTTCCAAATACGGCGGCGATCAGGATACCTTGCTTCATGGTCGAGTCCTCGTGGTGATCATCGCAGGTGGTGGCAGGATCTCTTTCGGACAATCGCCACCGGGAGAAAAGCCGGAATTCGCCCTTGGTGACGCGTGTGGGTGATTGACGGTTGACAAGCGATGCGCATGGCGAACGGCAAGCTCAGGTTTCGCCACCCCCAAAATCAGGGTTTCCCTGATGCTGGTATGCAATCTGATTGATTATTCTAATAACCGACTTCGGTGGGTGGATTTTGATTTTCGACCGTTCACGCCGAGATGAAGCACCGCTTTTTTAGCCATGTGAAAATTGGAGAAATTGAATATGTCAGATTACATTCCATGGTCCGATGATCTCAGCGTGGGTCTTCAGGAAATTGACGAGCAGCACAAAATCCTCATCGGCCTGATCAATTCCCTGTACAGCGAATCGATCTTGAAAAAGGCGGATCAATCCGCCGTCGATTCCATCATCAACGAACTCAAGCAATACACCATCATACACTTTTCGGTCGAGGAAAGCCTGTTCCGCCTGTTTGATTATCCTTACATCGAAGCCCACCAAAAGCGACACGACAGCCTCAAGGAAGAACTTGCGAAGGTTCATCGTAAATTCAAGGATGGAGAACCCGTCAATATCGAACTTATGAGCTTTCTAAGACGATGGATAAAAAACCATATCATGATGGAGGATAAAAAATACGCTCCTTTCTTTTTGGAGAAGGGCCTGAAAAGCAGTTGGTCCAAGCAACAGTCGTGGATAGGGAAGGTCTGGAACTCGATTTATCTCAAATGATTTTCCCACGCTCCAGCGTGGGAGTCAGATCCCATCCCAATGGGGCAACCTAGCGGACCGCTGGAGCGGCTTGACGACATTTCCACGCCGGAGCGTGGGAATGGGAACCGATCAAAACTTTTGCGACAACCCACTAGAGGCGTCCTTGCATAGCCTCTGGTCAGGCTTGCTGAAAAGACGCCCTCGCTTCACCCCTCTTCCGCCAGCGGGCGGGGCGCCTTCGAACAGTCCCCCAGACAGCCTTCGGTGAGCAAATCCGTTGATGGAGATGCTTTCGTCCGTCTCTACCGCTGGCGGGCGCAAGGTTCCCATACGGCTTTCGAGCCTTCCTGGCTCCTTTTCCGCACCGCCCGCAATCCGCATGATAATGAGTACACTGTATGCGGGACCATCGGCGAGTTCTGTCATGTACCCTAAAACTCATCCCCTTCTAGGAGGCGCTAGTTGGCGCCGGGCGGAACGATCCGCGATATCGGACCCAACCCTAGCCGAAACTCCGGCATGGTTGAACGCTTACTCCTGGGGGGTGGCCTTCCTGTGGACGTCGCTCGTGCTGGCACTAGCGGCATGGCATCATCTTGGCGACCAGGCGGCGGCATGGTTTACCAGCGACACGCCAGCCCCGGCGCTCGTGACCGTGGCCGGTTATGGCGCATCCTGGGGACTGGGACTACTGGGATTGGCGGCAATGCGTTGGCGGTTGGGCGGACGCCTAATTGGACAGCGGCGGAGCGAACAGCGCGCGGCGCTGCTCGGTCTCGCGCTTGACCAAGCGGGCCAGGCGACCTGGCTACTCGACGAGGGGGGTCGTTTTCAATACGCCAACGAGGCATCCTGCCGGGCATTGGAATACAGCCGCAACGAGTTGCTGAACCTGAGCATAACCGATGTGGACGTTGCCGTCGGCGGCTGGTCCGACCATTGGAGCGAACTTAAAACCCATCGCTCGCTGCTCCTCGAAAGCCGTCATCGGACCAAGACGGGGCGTGTCTTCCCCGTGGAAATCCATGCCAGCTACCTGGAGTACGATGGGCAAGGCTACGCTTTGGTGCTGATGCGCGACCTCACTGAGCATGAGCGGTGGGTCAAGGAGGCGGTTGCCGATAAAAAGGTCTTGGAAGCCTTATTTCAAAGTATCCCGGGGTTTGCCTTCGTCCTGGCCGAAGACGGGCGGTTCTTGCGCTGGAATCAACGCTATCAAAAGCTGCTGGGATGGTCGGACGAGGACATGGCGCGACTGCGCGCCCTGGATATCGTCAGCCCCCAGGATCAAACGCGAGTGGCCGCCAAGCTTCGGGATGTGCTGGTCCGGGGTGAAAGTTTCGCGGAACTGACCCCGGTGGATCGGGACGGGCGAGAGCGAGGGCGGTATTACGGGACGGGCGTGCGCGCCGAAATCGAGGGCAAGCCCCACGTGATCGGGGTGGCCATCGACATCTCGGAACAGGTGGCCGCGAGAGCGGCCTTGCACGAGAGCGAGCAAACCTACCGCGAGATTTTCAACGCCACCAGCGATGCGCTGTTGATCCACGACGAAACCGGCCGCGTGCTGGACGCCAACGATCAAGCGTACACCCTGTTCGGATACGATTGGAGAACGACGCTCCGACCTTCCATCGACGACCTGGATTTAGGCGAGAATCCTTATTCCCAAACCAAGGCGGAAGAGTGGGTACGCCGGGCCATACAAAAAGGCCCGCAAGTTTTCGAGTGGCGCTCCAAGCGCCGGAATGGGGAGCCGCTCTGGACCGAGGTTGCTCTCCGGGCATCCCGCATCGGCGGGCATTTGCGAGTGATCGCGGCGGTGCGCGACACCACCGCGCGCAAGCAGGCGGACGAGGCCCTGCACGAGTATCAGCAAACGATCAATGCGATCGTGGAAACGTCCAAGGATTGGATTTGGGCCATTGACCTTTCCGGCTATCACACCTACTCGAACCCAGCGGTGGAAAAGATTCTCGGATATTCTCCCACCGAGATGCAGCACATTAGGGTGGAGGAGTTGATCCATCCGGAAGATCGATGGATCGTCGATTCCCAATGGCCCGACTGGATCGAAACGCGACAGGGATGGAGCAACTTGGTTCTCCGCTGGCGCTGCAAGGACGAGGGCTATCGCTATCTGGAAAGCACGGCGGTTCCGATCCTGGGGCCGGGTGGAGAATTGCTGGGCTTCCGTGGCGTGGATCGCGACATCACCGAGCGCATCCAGGTGGAGAATGCGCTGCGCGCGAGCGAAGCGCGGCTGAACGAGGCTCAGCGGCTGGCGCACGTCGGTACCTGGGAGTGGGATCTGGTTTCCGATTCCCTGTTGTGTTCCGAGGAGTTGTTCCACATTCTTGAGATCGACCCGCGACGATACAGCATCCGCTACCAGGATTTTCTCGACCTGCTGCATCCCGAAGATGTGGATCGGGTACGTGGAGCACATTTAAAATCAATAAGTTACCATACTACTTACCAGATCGACCATCGCCTGCGTTTCGCCGACGGGCGCGTCAAGCACGTCTATCAGCAAGGCGAAACCTTTGGCGACGCCGAAGGCCAGCCCATCCGGTCGATCGGCACGTTGCAGGACATCACCGAACGCAAACTGGCGGAAACCGCGCTGCGCGAGAGCGAGGCCAAATATCGTACCCTGGTCGACCTGCTACCCTATGGCGTGCAGGAAAACGATATCACTGGCCGGATACGCTTCGCCAATCCGGCGCTGGAACGCTTTCAGGGTTATCCGCCAAGCGATCTAGTCGGACGGTACATCCAGGATTTACTAGCGAACGACCGAGAACGCCGACGATTGCGCGGCTATCTGCGCTTCCTCGCGGGCAAGCAACCGCTCCCCCAGACCTACTTTACGAAAAATCGTCGTGCCGATGGCACGGTCGCCGATATTCAGGTCGATTGGGCTTACCATCGTGACGGACACGGTCGGGTGCAAGGCTTCATCTCGGTAATCACCGACATTACCCAGCGCAAGCAGGCCGAAATCATGCTGAAGGAATCGACTCAACGGCTTCAGGCCCTATCCCGCCGCCTGCTTTCGGTGCAGGAAGAGGAGCGCCGCATGTTGGCCCGCGAGCTGCACGATGATTTCGGCCAACAATTGGCCGCCTTCAAACTCAATCTGGGTTTGCTGAGTCGCGGCATGCGAGATGAAATGGAACAGCGCCGCATCGCCGATTGCCTGGATATCACTAATCATCTACTCGAACGCCTGCGCGACATCGCGCGTGATCTCCGCCCCTCAGTGCTCGACGATCTGGGATTGGCGGCGGCGCTGCACTGGCACGCGCGCCGGCAGGCGGAACGCTCGGGTTGCGAAGTCACGATTTTGGATCGCTTCACACCCTTGTCTTCGGACATCGAGACCGCCGTGTTTCGGATCGTGCAGGAAGCGGTCAACAACGCGATCCGGCACGGCGGGGCACGGCATATCACCGTGACCGCCGAAGTCGTCGACCAGTCCTTCGCACTCGCGATCCAGGACGACGGTAGCGGTTTTGACCTGAAAACAGTTTCCAGAAAGCCCGACGCCGGTTTGGGTCTGAACAGCATGCGCGAGCGCGCCGAATTGCTCGACGGCCAGTTCGCGCTGACCAGTCAAGCGGGAATCGGAACCCGGGTCGAAGTTTTCATTCCGTTGGCGGAGAAGAGCGTATGAGCGAGGTCAACGTGTTGCTGGCCGATGATCACACCCTGGTGCGAGCGGGATTACGCACCCTGGTCGAAGGTTTCACGGGGTTTCAAGTCGTCGCCGAGGCGGGCGACGGTCGCGAGGCGGTGCGCCTGGCCCGGCGATGGAAGCCTCAGATCGCCTTGATCGACATCAGCATGCCGGAACTGAACGGACTGGATGCCACGGCCCTGATCGCGAAGGAGGTGCCCGAAACCCAAGTAATCATCCTGTCCATGCACACCGCCGAGAACTATGTGCTGGCGGCGTTGCGCGCCGGCGCGGTTGGCTACGTGGTCAAGGACGCCGCCGTCACCGAACTGGAGAGCGCGTTGCGGGCCGTGCTGAAGGGCGAACGCTGGCTCAGTCCGGCGGTGTCGCGCCACCTGCTTGATGAGTATCTGCGGCTTGTCCGCCATCCTCCGGAGGAAGCCCAAGTTCCGGGTGGGCTTGAATCGCTGACAAGGCGCCAGCGCGAAATTCTGCAACTGATCGCGGAGGGTTGCGCGACCCGCGAGATCGCCGAACGGTTGTCCCTCAGCATCAAAACCGTGGAAACCCATCGCTCTCAACTGATGGAACGACTGAATATCCACGATGTGGCCGGTCTCACCCGCTTCGCCATTCGCGTTGGGCTGATTCACTCCGAAATCTGAACGGTTCACCGCCGGAGAACGCACGGCGTCGCGGTTTCAAGATGGCTCGACCACGATGCCTTGCCCGGCCCCAAAAACAGGTTTTTCGGCCTAAAAATCAGGTCTTACCACCCCAGAAAATCAGGGTTTACCCGATATCAATGCGTTCTTCGGCCATGTAACTTGTTTTCCATCATCATCCGCGCGGAAAGCATCGCTCCGATGAACCTACCACCCAATTCTCGACGTAATCTTCGTCTGCTGACCATCGCGCTGCAGGCTTGCCAACCACCGGTGGACTTGAGCCGGCTCGCAGCCCAACCGGAGTTGGAATGGATCGGTCACGCCGCCGATTGCGATGATGGCTTGCGGCAAGCTTTGATGACCTACCCGGACGCCATTGTCTTACCGTGGCTGGAATCGACGATGAAGCTGTTCCATGCGCTCGCTGGCCTGCGCAGTGAACGCTTCGCGCCGCTGGTCGTGGCGATCATGCCCGAGACGCCCTGCGAGGATTTTGCGCCTTGCGATGGCGCTGTCGTTCTGAAAGTGGAACAACTTCATCAGGACGGATTAGCCACGCTTTTGCAAGCGTTCCTGGCGGCCTGCCAACCAAACAAGAACAGCAACCATAAAAACAGCAACAGGTCGTGGTTTCTTCCCTAAGAACACGACTCAGAAACTATACGAAGGCCGAGCTACTGATTGTAGGAACGAGCGAGCTTGGTCACGATAGAAGGGTCAGCCATCGCGACCAAGGCCGCCATCACCTACAATTGATTGATTCATTGGCCTTTTCATATGGTTTTAGGTTCACGCGTCGACTGATGCAATGAATCAAGCCAACGAAGACACTCCCGCCCCTTGCCCGCCCGTGCAATCCCTAGGGCCGCAACAAATGAACCGCCCGCTGATGTTCGGCTTGCCGGGCCGCATTCCAGTCTCCCGTGCAATAGACGGCGATCTCGGCGATGGACTCGCCCACCACGTCGGCGCGGATCAGCTCCCGGCAATACCAGTTCTCACCCTCTTGTTCCCACCGCTCCTCAACTTCCAGAAGGAAGCCGGTAGGGGTGGGGTCGCAGCGCCAGCGGGGGACGCGGCTAGGCCCAGGATGACCGCGACGGCGTAGCGCCACCACCAGTTCCAGACCTTGCGCTTGCAGTCGCCAACACGGCAAGGTGAAATCGCAAAACACGTCGTCGGCGAACAGGCCGGGCGGTACCTCGCCGGTTTCCAGGAAATCGATCAGCCGCAGGGCCGCGTTTTGAGCCGCTTTTGGAGTCATCGGTCAACCTCATGGGATGAATGTTCAAGCCCATCGCGCCGGACGACGGGCGCCAGCGCGTCGCCCCATCACGCTAGCCGTTTCCAAACCGCGCGGGCACACCCAGCCATCGACCGAGTCCCTCGGCCCCCCAGCGCATGATGGCGTCGTGGTTCCAATCAAACACGGGTCGGGCCAGCGGCGCCAGTACGTTCATCCAGGGTTGCGTGGTTCGCACCGCCCAGCGGTAATCGATCCGGGTCCCGCCATCGGCGGGACGCAGCCGCCAGGTCCCGACGCCTTGCAACTGGCCATGGGCGCGGCCTTCGATGAGGAAAGGACGCTCGATTTGGGTGGTTTCCGTCTCGAACGTCAGGGTATAGGGCAATCGGCCACGCCAAGTGGTGCGGTAGCGGCGGCCCAGCCCGCTGGAATCGCCTTTTTCGAGGCGCTCGACCATTAGCACGCCGCGCCACCACGCCGGCCAGTCCTCCATAAGGGTCAGCGCCAGCCAAACCGCTTCCGGTTCCGCCGCCACCTGCCATACGGTGTCCAGCACGTAATCCGCCATGGCCCGGTTCCCGCCGCGTTCCCTCACCCGATCAGGGCATAGGGACGGATGTCGGGCGGCGCCGCCAACAGGCTGGAAGCCTCGGCCAAGGCCGCCTGTATGTGTGGCGAAGCGAGATGGGCGTCCAACGCCGCTTGATCGGCCCATTCCTCCACGAAAGTGAAATCGGTGGGATCGGCGTGGTTGTGCAACAGGGTATAGCGCAGGCAGCCCGGCTCGCGGCGGGTGGGTTCAAGCAGGTTTTGCAGAAGCGTTTGGGTTTGCGCGACGGTATCCGGCCGCGCGGTGATGCGGGCGACGATATGAAGAGTGGCAGTCATGGGCACCTCTCGAATGACGGTAGCGATAGTTGGGGGTTATGCGGTAAAGGCCGCCGCCATGGCTTCGGTGTCCTCGTAGGAACGAAACGCGGTCACCCGGCCGTTCTTGATCGTCCACGCCATGGCCCAGTCGCTCGCGTACTCGCGTCCGGTGGCCTTGGCCCGGCCCGTCCAGCGACCGAACGCGACGACACGATCACCCTGGGCCAGATACTCGCGTGGTTCGAAGGTTCGAACCTCGACGCTCGCGTCGAGCGCCACGAAAAATTCTTGCACCTGCGCCGAGCCGTGGCGCGTTCCCGCATACGCTATGATAGCTGACCCCCCGTTGATCCATTCGACCGCTGGGTCGAGGGCCGCCAGAATGGAGGGAATGTCGCCACGCACGAAGTCGGCGTACAACCGTTGAACCATTTCGATATGGGCTGACTCGTTCATCATCTTGCTCCTCGGCAGCAGGGACAGAGTTTTCGTCGCAAATAGCGACGTTCCTTCCCTTGTGCGTCGACGCGCGCCGTTTGGATGCGGGGGGGATGGTAAAAATTCGCCGGAAATTGAAGATCGGTTCCGGGTAACAAAGCAGGTTTCCATCGCGGGCATTTTTACGGAGATCGATTGTCGTGACCCATGACGACAGGGAACACCGCCGCCGTCGGCATCCAGTACTTCGGTGGATCGGCCATGCCATCGGCCTGATCTATATCTTGGTCACGCTCTTGTTCGGACCGATCCGGTCGCTGGCCGCTTGGCTCCAGCGGCGGCAATTCATCCAGCGCTACCAGCGCTGGGTGGCCAGCTTTCCCCCGGCGGTGGGACTGGCGGTGTCGCTGCTGTCGCTGGGCTTTCTGGAAATCTCCAAGCTTGCCGTCTTGTTGAGCTACCGCTATTTCGGCGCGCTGGCGGCCGTGGCGGTGACCATCGCCGCCAAGGCCAGCCTGGGGTATTTCGCCCATCTCACCTGGCACGCCGCCCGGCCGAAGGTGATCGCGGCCTATGCCTGGGCGGCGCGGGTGGATGCCTGGGTCGGGGCGCAACTGGCGCAACTGCGGGGTTTTCGCAACCGTTGGGTGGGCTATCTTCGCAGCCGTCCCTGGTACCCCGGCATCGCCAACGTGATCGCGACACTGCGGCAACACGCGGCCCGCTGGCGGCGCTATTTTTCGACGAAAGCCCGTTCGATCACGTAATGGCCTGGTTCGCCGATATGCGGCGAAATGTGGAACCCCCGTGCGTTCAAGAGCGCGCAGGCGTCCTTGAGCAGCGCTGGGCTGCCGCAGATCATCACCCGGTCCTGAGCGGGATCAAGCGGCGGCAGGCCGATATCGGCGCACAGCTTGCCCGTCTCGATCAAGTGGGTCAGACGTCCCTGATTGCGAAAGGGCTCGCGCGTCACGGTCGGATAGTAAATCAGCTTCTCGCGGATCATGTCGCCCAGAAACTCGTGCGTCGGCAGTTCGTGGGCGATGACATCGGCATAGGCCAGTTCGCTGGTATGACGAACGCCATGCGCCAGCACGACCCGGTCGAAGCGATCATAGGTATTCGGGTCCTTGATGATGCTCAAGAATGGCGCCAACCCGGTCCCCGAACCGAGCAGGTACAATCGCTGGCCGGGTAGCAAATCGTCGATCACCAAGGTACCCACCGGCTTGCGGCTGATCAGCACGGGATCGCCTTCCTTGAGATGCTGCAACCGCGAGGTGAGCGGACCACTTCGCACCTTGATGCTGAAGAATTCCAGATATTCCTCATAGTTGGCACTGGCGATGCTATAGGCCCGCATCAACGGACGACCGTCCACTTCCAGGCCGAGCATGACGAAATGGCCATTTTGGAAGCGAAGTCCTGGATCGCGGGTGGTTCTAAAGCTGAACAGCGTATCGTTCCAGTGGTGAACACTGAGCACGCGCTCGATGTTGAAGGCTTTCATGAGTCAATGATTCGAGAGGTTCACGGGCGGCGATGGACGAAGCGGGCGGTCGTTGCGCCCGGTTCGAGACTTCGGCTATTTTCCGCCAAGCGACGCCATCGGCGCCAGTTCGGCGCCACCCTTTTTCCAGCCGCCTGAATTTTGACCAAGATCTTATCGTGTCGATTCAATTCACCATCGCCGTGACCCATCTGGTCAGCCGCAAGCGGCCCACCCTAGTTTCGCTGGTCGGCATCGCTCTCGGCGTGGCGTTCTTCCTGGCGGTGTCGTCCCTGATGCGCGGCTCCGAACGGGATTTCATCAAGCGCCTGGTGGACAACAGCCCGCATCTCACCGTGTACGACGAGTACCGCGTCCCCCAGCCGCAACCAGCGACCCTACGCTGGCCCGACGGCGCGGTCGAACTGCGCCGGGTCAAACCGCTGCGCGAGGTACGCGGGATTCGCGGCCACGCCCAAAAGCTGGCATTCATCGAATCCCTGCCCGATCTGCGCGCGGCGCCGGTGCTGGTGGGGTCGGTGGTGCTGACCTTCGCCGGGCGCAGTGAGGGTGTCACCCTCAACGGCATCGTCCCGGCGAAGATGAAAGGGGTTTCGACCATCGAGGATAAGATGACGCAAGGCTCGCTGGAGGCGCTGGCTGCCCATCCGAACGGCCTGGTGATCGGCGAGGGTCTGGCCAAAAAATTCGGCCTGAGCCTAGGCAGCGTGGTCAGCGCCGTTTCGCCAGTGGGCGAGCCACGCGCCCTGAAGGTGGTTGGCATCTTTCGCACCGGCAACGCCAGCTATGATGAAACCCAGACCTTCGCCTTGCTGAAACGGGCACAGGGGCTGCTGGACCGGCCCGACCGGGTCAACCGCTTCATCCTCCAATTCGACGATCCTTATGTCGCCCGCGAGGTTGGCAGCCTGATCGAGGCACGGATCGGCTACAAGGCGGTGTCCTGGCTGGAGGCTTCGGAAGACCTGATGAGCGTGCTGCTGGTGCGCAACCTGATCATGTACAGCGTGGTGTCGGCGATTCTGGTGGTGGCCGCCTTCGGCATCTACAACACCCTTTCCACCATCGTGATGGAGAAAGTCCACGACATCGCCATTCTCAAATCCATGGGCTTTCACGCTCGCGATATCCGGCGCATTTTTCTAGCGGAAGGGGTAATGCTGGGGCTGGTGGGCAGCCTGCTCGGGTTGGGGCTGGGGCTGGGACTGATGGGGTTGCTGATTCAGGTCGAGATCAAGCCGCCCGGTGCCACCGACATCGTCCATCTGCCGATCTACTGGGGCTACGACCAATACCTGCTGGCGCTGGGGTTCGCGATGGCCTCGGCGGTGGGCGCGGCGGTGCTGCCGGCGCGCAAGGCGGCGCGGGTTCAGCCGGTCACGATCCTGCGAGGCATGGGTTGAACCCGATCCTGGCGGCCGAGAATCTCGGGCGGGTTCTGCCCAGCGAGGTGCCGGTCACCCTGGTGCAGGACGTCACGCTGGACATCGAGCGCGGCGAATTCGTGGCCATCATGGGACCTTCCGGCTCCGGTAAATCCTCCCTGCTGTACCTGCTGGGGCTGCTGGACACGCCAACCTCGGGCCGGGTCTGGCTGGATGGCCGGGACACTTCCCGCTTCGGTGAGGACGAACTGGCGGCGACCCGATTGGAGAAACTCGGTTTTGTGTTCCAGTTTCATTTCCTGCTGGCCGAATTCACCGTGCTCGACAACGTGCTGTTGCCGATGCGCCGGCTCGGCGCGCGGTCGGAGGACGAGGCCCGACAACGGGCGACGGACCTGCTCGGCCAATTCGGCCTGGGCGATCAGGGCCACAAGCGCCCGCATCAATTGTCCGGCGGCCAGCGTCAGCGCGTGGCGATTGCCCGCGCCCTGGCCAACGATCCACCGGTGGTGCTGGCCGACGAACCGACCGGCAATCTGGACAGCCACGCCTCGGCCAACGTCCGGCAAATCCTGCACGATCTGACCCGCGAACTGGGAAAAACCGTGGTCGCCGTCACCCACGATCTGACCTTCGCCAACGCCGCCGACCGGCGCATCAGCATCGTGGACGGCCTGATCGCTCCCGACTGGCGGGCCTAGTGCTTCACCCGACCCGAGACGCTGTCGAAAAACTCCTCATTAGATTTTTCTAAAAAATTTCTGCAGGGCTGGTCAAATGACGGTTTGACCGGCCAAAAGTCGGCTGAAAGCTAGCCCTATAGCTTTATAGATCAAATAGTTATACCAATTCTGAATAGGTTTTCGTCATTCCCGCGAATGCGGGAATCCAGGCAGCCGCTGAAAAACTGGATACCCGCTTTCGCGGGTATGACGAACAGTGTGGTTCTTGATCTGAAAAAGATAAAACCTATCGGAAAACGGTATTATTTTTTATCCAGGCTTCCATCGCGCCTTATGCCTCATCTCGATAAGCAATCCAGTTTTTCTTAATTCCGATCATAAGGAATCGGGTTGTATAGTTCATCGGGTTATTAACCCTTGGAGAACGCTCTATGAAAACCCCCCGCCTTTCCCAGACCCTGCTCGCCCTTGCCCTGACGGTGGGCGCCAGTTCGGCCGCCCTGGCCGAAACCACGCTGCTCAACGCCTCCTACGACCCGACTCGCGAACTCTATCAGGACTTCAACGCCGCCTTCGCCAAACGCTGGAAAAGCCAGACCGGCGAAACCGTCACCGTCCAGCAGTCGCACGGCGGTTCCGGCAAGCAGGCCCGCGCGGTGATCGACGGGCTGGAGGCCGACGTGGTGACGCTGGCGCTCGCCTACGATATCGACGCCTTGGCCGAAAAGGGCCATCTGATTCCGACGGACTGGCAACAGCGCCTGCCGAACAACAGCGCGCCCTACACCTCGACCATCGTGTTCCTGGTGCGCAAGGGCAATCCCAAGGGCATCCAGGACTGGGACGATCTGGTGAAGCCGGGCGTCTCGGTCGTCACCCCCAATCCCAAAACCTCGGGCGGCGCCCGCTGGAACTACCTCGCCGCCTGGGGCTACGTCCTCAAAACGCAGGGGAACGACGAGGCCAAGGCCCGCGAGTTCGTGACCAGGCTGTACAAGAACGTCCCGGTGCTCGATTCCGGCGCGCGGGGCTCGACCACGACCTTCGTGGAGCGCGATATCGGCGACGTGCTCATCGCCTGGGAGAACGAAGCGTATCTGGCCCAGAAGGAACTCGGGCCGGACCAGTTCGAGATCGTGACCCCGTCGCTGTCGATCCTAGCGGAACCACCGGTGACCATGGTGGACAAGGTGGTGGACAAGAAGGGCACGCGCAAGGCCGCCGAAGCGTACCTGCAATACCTGTACAGCGAAGAAGGGCAAAGCATCGCGGGCAAGCACTTCTATCGGCCGCGCGATCCCAAAATCGCGGCCCAGTACGCCGGGCAATTCGCCAAGGTGAATCTCTTCACCATCGATGAAGTGTTCGGCGGCTGGCGGAAAGCGCAGAAGACCCATTTCGCCGACGGCGGCGTCTTCGATCAAATCTATCAGCCCGCCCGCTGAGCCACGGGAGAATCGCCGATGCCACGCTGGTACGAAGACAACTCCCTGTCCATTGGCCGCACCCCGCTGGTGCGGCTCAACCGAATCACCGACGGCGCGCCCGCCACGGTGCTGGCGAAAATCGAAGGCCGCAATCCGGCTTATTCGGTCAAATGCCGGATCGGCGCGGCGATGATCTGGGACGCCGAACGGCGGGGCCTGCTCGGTCCCGGCAAGCATCTGGTCGAACCGACCAGCGGCAACACCGGCATCGCTCTGGCCTTCGTCGCCGCCGCCCGCGGTATTCCGCTCACCCTGACCATGCCGGAAACCATGAGCCTCGAACGCCGCAAGCTGCTGATCGCCTACGGCGCGACGCTGGTGCTGACGGAAGGCGCGCGGGGAATGAGCGGCGCGGTGGCGAAAGCCGAGGACATCGCCGCTTCCGACCCCGAGCGTTACGTCTTGCTGCAGCAGTTCAAGAACCCGGCGAACCCGGCCATTCACGAGCAGACCACTGGGCCGGAAATCTGGAACGATACCGACGGCGCGGTCGATATTATCGTGTCCGGCGTGGGCACCGGTGGCACCATCACCGGCGTCTCGCGTTATCTCAAGATCACCCAGGGCAAGCCTATTGTGTCGGTGGCGGTTGAGCCGTCCGCAAGTCCGGTGTTGACTCAGAAACGCGCCGGCGAACCGCTCAAACCCGCGCCCCATAAGATCCAGGGGATCGGCGCCGGCTTCGTTCCGGACGTACTCGATCTGTCGCTGGTGGACGAAATCGAGCGGGTCAGCAACGAGGAAGCGATCCATTACGCCCACCGGCTGGCCCGCGAGGAGGGCATTTTGTCGGGCATTTCCTGCGGCGCGGCGGCGGCGGCGGCCGTCCGCATCGCCAAGCGCCCCCAGTCCGCCGGCAAAACCATCGTGGTGATCCTGCCCGACTCCGGCGAGCGCTATCTAAGTTCGGTGCTGTTTGAGGGTGTATTCGACGCCAAGGGACTGGCGGCATGAGCGCGAGGGTTCAGCCGGCCAATGCGCCCCTGGTCGCCGGCTCGCCCTGGGACCTGGATTCCATCGTGGCCGAATTGCGCGACGTGCGGGTGAGGGCGCTGGTGGACCGGCAACGGGCGGCGGATCGCCCGCCCCGCTTGCCGTCGCGCAAGGCCCTGGAGAGGATTCTGGACGGACTGAAAGCCGCCCTGTTTCCCAATCGCCTGGGGTCTGCGGAGCTGACCGACGAGGGGGTCGATTATTTCGTGGGGTATACCCTGGACGCGACGCTGCGGCATCTGCTCGAACAAGTGACCCTGGAACTCCAGTATTCCTCTGAACAAAAGGGCATCCGCATGGTGCATCGCGAACGAGCCATGGACATTACACGGGCGTTTGCCGCCCGTCTGCCCGAGGTGCGGGTGGTGCTCGATAGCGATATTCGCGCGGCCTACGAAGGCGATCCGGCGGCGACCAGCGTCGATCAAGTGCTAGTCTGCTACCCCGGCATCACCGCCATCATCCACCACCGTATCGCCCACGAACTGCACTGGCTGGGCGCTCCGCTGGTCGCCCGGATCGTCGCGGAAATCGCCCACTCGGCCACCGGCATCGACATTCATCCCGGCGCGGACATCGACTGCGGCTTTTTCATCGATCACGGCACCGGCGTGGTCATCGGCGAGACGGCGGTCATCGGCCAGCGGGTACGGCTGTATCAGGCCGTGACCCTGGGGGCCAAGCGCTTTCCCGTCGGCGAGGACGGCAGTTTGGTCAAGGGCAACGCCCGTCATCCCATCGTCGAGGACGACGTGGTGATCTACGCTGGCGCGACGATTTTGGGCCGGGTCACCATCGGGCGCGGCTCGATCATCGGCGGCAACGTCTGGCTCACCCGTAGCGTACCGCCTGGTAGCAACATCTCGCAGGCGCAGGTGCGTAGCGAAGCATTCGATGGCGGCGCCGGGATTTGAACGGCCGTTTCGATTCGAGCGCGAGGATGCGACCGATGCGCGACGAATCGCCGAGGGTGCTGGCTGGGCGCACCGACCGTTCGCCACCGTCGTCGCCCCGCGCGGAGGTGATTCCCCTGCCGGCGGAACCCGGGCCGGGAGCGCGCGTGGGGAGCTTGGCCGCCGTCATCGGCAGCCACGTTCGCAAGCTGCGCAAGCGCTGTGGACTGTCGCTGGAAGCGCTGGCCGGGCGGTCGGGCGTCAGCCGGGCGATGCTGAGCCAGATCGAGTTGGGGCGCAGCACCCCGACCGTCGCGGTGTTATGCAAGATCGCCCATGCACTGGAAGCGCCTCTTTCGACGTTTCTGGGCGAGGAGCGGGCGGAAAGCGTGTGGCCGCTGCCAGCGGCTGGCGCAAAGCGACTGCTTTCCGGGGATGGCCGCGTTTGCTTGCGGGCCCTGTTTTCCCCGGACCCGCCCCGCTGGGTGGAATTTTATGAATTGCGGCTCAAGGGTCGGGGCGAGGAAGCCGTCGGGCCGCAACCGCCGGGCACCATCAAGAATTTGGTGGTCAGCCAGGGCGAGATCGAAATCGTCATCGCCGAAAACCGCTACGCGCTAGCCGCCGGCGACGCGATTCAGTTCGTGGCCGACATGGCGCATGCCTATCGCAACGTCGGCCAAGCGGAAGCCATCATGTATCTGGTGATGAGCTACGCACGGACCATGGGTTGACTTTTTGCCTACACAAAAATCGAAAGGAAGACACGATGCCTAGAGGTTTCGCCGCGCAAAGAGCGCACTTGACCCAAGTGGAATCCCGCCCGCGCGCCGACTGGGAAACCAGCGCGGGGCCGGGCCGGTTTCTCGGCAACATCAGCTCGACCGAAGTTTGGCGGAACCTGCAACAGGGAGTTGAAGCGGTGCTGGTCGATATCCGCACCCAAGCCGAATGGAAGTACGTCGGCGTTCCAGATCTTTCCGGTCTGGGCAAGAGTCTGATGCAGGTAGAATGGCAGGTGTTTCCAAGCATGGAACGCAATCCCCGGTTCCTGCGGGAACTACAAGCGCGGGGCGTCACGCCGGGGCGGCTGGTCTACCTGATTTGCCGCAGCGGCATCCGGTCGCGGGATGCGGCCCAGTTTCTTGCCGAGCGCGGCTATGTCACCTGCAACGTGGCGGAGGGTTTCGAGGGACCGCTCGACGACGACGGCCACCGGGGCGCGAGCGGTTGGCGGGCCGAAGGTTTGCCCTGGACGCAGAGCTGATCACTCCCCTCTCCTACTGGGAGAGGGGCCGGGGGTGAGGGTTTCTAATAGCCGAATCGGTGGGTTACGGGCTAACGCCCTAACCCACCCTACACCCCCTCTCCCACTGGGAAAGGGGCCGGGGGTGAGGGTTTCTAATAGCCGCGCCTGGCCTGGATGCGCCGCAGCGCGGTGACCAGGGCATCGAGGTCTTCGCGCAGGTTGTACACCGCCAGCGACGGGCGGACGGTGCTCTCCAGGCCGAAGCGGCGCAGGATGGGCTGGGCGCAGTGATGGCCGGCGCGCACCGCGATG
>JAVMKH010000122.1:0-3744 GCA_031732935.1 Candidatus Contendibacter sp. | reverse complement strand
CACGCCGTGCGCCGCACCCTGTTGATTGCCTGCGACATACTAGCCGTGCTGATTGCGGTCTGGGCGGCCTTTGCGATTCGCCGTGGCGAGATATGGCCGGATCTGTTGCGAGACGTGGCTTGGTTGTTTCCGCTGGCCGTCGTCGTGGTCATCCCCACTTTTGCGGTGGTCGGCGTGTACCGACCGATCCTGCGCTACGCCGACGAAAGTTTATTGTACACCATCGTTCTGGCGGTCAGTGCGAGCATCCTGCTGATGATGGCAACTTGGGTATTACTGGGCGATGGATTGTGGCTACGCTCGTTCTGGCCGATCTGCTGGCTGATCCTGGTGGCGCTGGTGGGCGGTAGCCGCTTGCTGTTGCGTCGCGGGTTGCGCCGGCGGTTTCAGCCAAGCCATGTTCGCGCGCCGGTGCTGATTTATGGCGCCGGCGAGGCGGGTGCCCAACTGGTCAACGCGCTGCGCTACAGCGCCGAATTTGAGCCAGTGGTGTTTGTGGATGACAATCCCCATCTGTGGGGTAGCGTGGTGTGCGGCCTCAAGGTTCGGGCGCCGGTCAAGCTGTCGCGGCTGATTGCCAAACACAAAACCCAACTAATCCTGCTGGCCTTACCTTCGACCTCGCACCGTCGCCGCCGGGACATTCTCGAATCTCTGGCCCGATTGCCGGTGCGGACCATGGATCTGCCCACACTGGCGGAATTGACCAGCGGCGCTCGGCGCATCGACGAATTCCGCGAGATCGACGTCGTCGATATTCTCGGCCGCGATCTGGTCCAGCCCAACGAAACCCTGCTACAGGCGCGGTTGAGGGATAAGTCCGTGATGGTCACGGGCGCCGGCGGTTCGATTGGGGCCGAATTATGCCGGCAAATTCTGTCGTTACGACCGCGTCGATTGGTGTTATTGGAACGTTCCGAATACGCTCTGTACGCCATCGACCAGGAGCTGCGCACCATGCTGGCCAACATGGAGCAGTCCCAATGCCTCACCTCGTCCACCTCGGGTCCCGCCAAAGGAAATGGGGGTATCGAACTGATTCCGCTGCTTGGATCGGTGAGCCATCGCCGGCGCTTGCAGGTGGTGATGGAGCAGTTCCAGGTCGAAACGGTCTATCACGCCGCCGCCTACAAGCACGTTCCCATCGTCGAATGCAATCCCATCGAGGGAGTACAAAACAACGTCTTTGGCACTCGGCGCGCCGCCGAGGCCGCCATTGCCGCCGGAGTCAAAACCTTCGTTCTGGTATCCACCGACAAGGCGGTGCGGCCCACCAACGTTATGGGCGCCACCAAACGGCTGGCCGAGTTGATCTTGCAGGGACTGGCGGAGGAGAGCGCCTCCACCCGGCTCTGCATGGTGCGATTCGGCAACGTCCTGGATTCCTCCGGTTCGGTCGTGCCGCTGTTCCGCGAACAGATTCGCAGGGGTGGACCCGTGACCGTGACTCATCCCGAGATGGAGCGATATTTCATGACCATCCCTGAAGCCGCGCAACTGGTCATCCAGGCCAGCGCCCTGGCTCAGGGCGGCGACGTGTTTCTGCTCGACATGGGCGAGCCCGTGCAGATTTTCGACCTGGCTCAGCGGATGATTCGCCTGTCCGGGCTGACGGTGTGCGACGACGACCATCCCGATGGCGATATCAAGATCGAGTTCACGGGTCTGCGCGGCGGTGAAAAACTGCGCGAGGAGCTGCTGATCGGCGCCGACGATCAACCGACCGAACATCCCATGATTCGCCGCGCCCGCGAACGAGCCTTGCCGTGGACCGCCGTGCGCGAGAGTCTGGCTCGACTGCAAACTGCCTCGCGCCATCTCGATTATCCGGCGGTGCGGGCGATTTTGCGGGAAACGGTGGCAGAGTATCGGCCGGAGAACGGTATCGAGGACTGGGTGTGGCGGGCCATGGAGAGCAACGATTGTGCCCTAAAGCGTCAGTCTAAAGATGACTCGCCAACTCCGCCGGAGGGGCGGGCAACCCTTTAAACAACTTCCAGGCGATCTTGCTTTTCGGGAACAGGATGATCCAGATGGTCGTGATAATCACGAGAAAATAATTGCTCATTGTCGGGCGATCAATGTACCACTGCTCGATCTCGCCCTTATAGGGCATGATGATCCGATCATAGAAAGTTTCCGGGTCAGCCGCGCGCTGCAGCAATTTCTCCTCGCCTCGAAAGATAATCGAGCCAATGCCCGATAAACCGGGGCGGACCTGCACGATCCGGTCTTGCATGGCTTTTGGAAAGGCGGCAAAACAGCGGGGCGTTTGTGGCCGGGGGCCGACGATGCTCATGTCGCCGATCAACACGTTGATCAGTTGGGGCAATTCGTTGATCTTGCTCATGCGCAATAACCGCCCTATCGGCAGGACGCGCGGATCGTTGTGAACGGTGAGTTCGCCCGTGCCGATATTGGGACTGTTCTTGAGCATGGTGGCGAATTTGAGCAGGTTGAACAGCTTGCCGTTTTTGCCCACGCGCGGTTGGCGATAAAACACCTCGCCTTCGCCGGTGAAGCGCAGGATCGGGATGACAATGATCCAGAGCGGTAATACCCAAGAGATGAAAATGGCGGAGAGGACGATATCGATGAGCCGTGTCGTATCTATTTTTTCCATGGGTAAACCGGGGCTTTAGACTGGAAAACCATGAATGGGGGAGTAAACGCCTACATCTTGTCATCGAGAAATTTGCCGGTTTCCTTATGCCCGAAATCCGGGATCATGGCGCGAAACAGATCGACCAGGTCTCGCCGGTCCCAGATGAGGCGTTTTTTCAGTGTGGAAATCGTCTCCAGAAACAGATCGAGCTGGGCGGCGTCGTAAACCGGTTGATTTTTGATGATGCCGATACTTTCGAACCGCGCCATATCGAGCGTTTCCCGGTCGGTATAGAATTCCTCGAAGTCTTTTTCGCCGGTGGTGTCGCTGGTGAAAAAGTAGCACGGCCACTGCTTGCGGGCGATCAGTTCCGGGGCGCGATGGCGCGCTTCGTCCTCGGACGCGCATTCGTGCGCCTCGAAGCCGAGGCCGGCCAGATAACGCACTGCGATAGCCGAGAAGGTGAGCTGATCGAGTTGTTCGCTCAGTTTAGGGAAGAAGATATCACGATTCTCGCCCAGCAGGCAGGACAGCAGGCACAGCTCGCCGGACTCCTGCGGGGTGATGAAGTAGCGCCGCACATCGTGGGGCGCGGAAATCGGTTGGCGCTTGGCGAAACGCTGGTTGAAGCCGTGCAGCAGGCTGCCGTCGGAAAAGGCGACGTTGGCGAAGCGGGCGGTGGAGATCGGCAGTTCCAGGCTGGCTCGCATCAGGAACAGTTCCATGATCCGTTTGCTGGCCCCCATCATGTTGGCGGGGTTGGCCGCCTTGTCGGTCGATACGCAGAAATACTTGCGCGCTCCGCCTTGTTGGGCTTGCTCTACGGTGCTGATGGTGTTCAGGATATTGACCTCGATCATCCGCATGAGAGTGAAAGGGTCTTTCTCGCTGCGCACATGCTTGAGCGCCGAGAGATTCAGCGCGTAGTCGTAGCCGCCGCTCCAGCGCCGCAGCGCCTGGAATTCGCGGGAGCCGCAATCGATGGCGAAGGTCCGGAAGTCGCCGTCGATATAACCCAGGGTGCTGCGGATATCGCGCACCAGCTCGACCATGTTGTTTTCGCTGATATCCACGACATGCAGGACGCGCGGCCGGCGCTTGAAGATTTCGCGGGCCACCGCCTGGCCGATGGAGCCGGC
>JAVMKH010000121.1:15015-19739 GCA_031732935.1 Candidatus Contendibacter sp. | reverse complement strand
TCATCTGGCCCAGCGGGATTTGGTCGAACAGCGCCTCCATGTCGCCGATGTTGCAAATCGGCACGCCCACTTTGCCGACTTCGCCGCGCGCCAGGGGGTGGTCGGCGTCGTAACCGGTCTGGGTCGGCAAATCGAAAGCCACCGACAGCCCGGTTTGTCCCTTGCTGAGATTGGTGCGGTACAACTCGTTGGATGCCTTGGCGGAGGAATGGCCGGAATAGGTCCGCATCAGCCAGGGTTTATCGCGTTTGATTGGGGTTGTCATGGGAGCCTCTTTGGTGTGCGACGGTGAATTGTCTGGGGTTTTGTCCGCTTTATTTTTCAGGATTATTCGTTATGTTCTATCCAAACCACGCTGGCTATTACACATGAAATGCAGGATGCCCAGGATTTTACCAAGTTCCTTCTTCGCCTCAACCAAAGCGATTACAGGCGCATCAAGGAACAGTTGCTCCTCCGAAAGGCTAATAATAAAGTCACAAATTCCGATCTAGCTTTTTCTGTGTTATTAGAGAGGGCCAGCGGAACAATGTCTTCCAGAATTTCTGGATAGAACGGTTCAGAGACATCCACCGCAGCCAGATCGGCGAACAGACCCAATTGATGTTTTATTTCTATGCCCAGAAGCTTTATCTGGTCGAAGGAAAAGGTGCTGTAAGGCATTGGAAGCTCCGTCGGCTATCCATAATTTTGGCTATCCATAATTTTCTCAAAAAGGATCCAAATTTTCCAAGTCGTCAATGTCTTTCGATCTCCCACTTGCCCGCTTGTTTCTTTTTAAATCATTCATTCCTATCACATCCAAAGTTACCCCATCATACTCAACAACCATTTTATTTTTATAGCAATCCCCAAAATCAACCCCATCAATTTTCGTCAGAACATCTATACGGAACGGTGGATAACCCATTTGTATTATATTGTTTGGTTTGGTGAAATCCACCTCGGTTAAACCAAACGAAGAAAAACCGAAATCGTTAAGCACTTTTACCACTTTCCGAGCATTTTCAACAGTGATGTTGATCCAGATATCCAAATCTCCCGTGTATCTCGGATAGCCATGTATACCCACCGCATAGCCGCCAACAATAAGATATTCGACATTATGCTTGTTTAATAACTCGACAAACTCTTTGAAGTCTTGGCTCAACATCTCTAAATTTTATATATTGATTGCGGAGAATTTCGATGGCGTCAATGCGTTCGCTAATGGGTCTGGAAAGCCAGTATTCGCGATCATTGGATCGTTCATGCAAGGGAACAATTTTGAGGATTTTTTCCATATCAGTTCATTGCTATTTTTGGAAACACTTTGGCGAAATCAACTCGCACGCCTTCGTTTTCGATCAACTCTTCATGGAACAGGGTTTCTTTCGCTTGAGTTGTGACAAAAACGGTTCGTCTGTAAGGCTCCACCGTCCAAACAACTTTTACGCCTTCATTAACCAATTGCAAAGCTTTTTGCAGCATTTCCTGAATGGCCTGACTGGACAACACCACTTCAACCGCTAAGACCGGGCGATCCTGATACCTAGGGATATCATGGAATGGATTAGGCTGAATTTTGTCCTTTGGAAAGATTAAAATACCGGGTGTCAATCTATTCGCGATGTCCAACGTCAATTCGGGCAACGGTTCGATATTTTCATTCGCTATCAATTGGTTGAGGATTTGCAAGCAGATATAGCTGTGGTTGAGGGACGGCATGGGTTGATCTTGGCGGTCACCATCGGGCAAGGGGCTGATTTGATCAGAAACAGAGATAGCTTGAAACATCACGATTCTCTCACATTCATAATCATTCTTTTACTAATTAACAATCCCTGCACCAATCGGTAATTTTTACGCCTCCCTTGCTCAGTTCAACAACAAGTCTTTGGTAAGTACCAAAAAAACTTACACGCTTTTCAGATATTTCGATTCTCGGTTTTTCCTCATCCCACCAGGCAAACAGTCCAAGCGCAGCGATAATTCCTTCCGAAAGATTAAAGCCAGGCATGGTTAGCTTATCTTCAGAACCATAACCTGGTTCATATTCCTCGTAAATAAAGCCTTTTCCAAAAAGGTATCGAGTTACACAGCCATTGCATCCTTGACCACCTGATGAAATTTTTTTCTTATTAACAAGCCCAAAACTTCGGGTGCCCCAATTAATAATACTTTCACATGATCGCTCAGATTCTCTCTTTTTGACTCCCATCTTAATTTCACACTTTAATGGAGGCAAGGAAAGCAACCATCCATCAAATACATACCCTTCCTTATTACCACCATGAGTACTTTCAATCTTAACCTTGCGCCATGCTCCGGTAGTAGAATAGCTTGTAGTTGAATCTTGTTGCCCATATTTTGCCAAACTTTTATAAGACCCTATCCCATCACTTAATATTTTAAGATGTGTTCCATAGGCAAGCTCTTCTACTGTTTTTGCATCAATCGAAGGCTCCTCGCGCAACCAGATACCATTTCTAGCCCATACATAAGCTTTTTCCCCTATCTTGAGCTTGGATTCAGCCCAAGAAATACTCATAAAAAACCCTTGAAGAAAAATCGCTAATAACAAATATTTTTCCACTAAAATCGCTGCTCCAAATACGATATAAAAGACTATCCCTCTCCCTTTTCAGGAGAGGGGTTTTTCCTCATCTTACGCCGGCCGCCGCTTGATCAACAACCGCCGCTCGATCTCGAAGATCTTGTTGCCGAGCTTTTCCTTGTTCAGCTTCTGCTTGTCGTTCTCCTTGATGAACAAATCCGTGCCGTAGGTTTCCAGCGCGGCGGCGGCGCTGATGTTCTTCACGCCGATGAACTGGAAGGTCACGATGCCGGCGGCGTCGGTATTGGGCAGGGTCTCGGTGGCGATGACCCGCGACATCGCCGCCACCGTGTCGCCCGACACCGACGGCTGGGTATGGTAGCCCTCGGTGAAACCCAGTTCCCACAGCGCGTTTTCGCTGACATCGCGGCTGGCCAAACCTTCCAGCCAGGCATACACCAGCCCGCCGTAGACGATGGGTTCGCCGCTCATCTTGCCCGACAGCCCGGTGCTGTACACCCGGTCGAAGTGCAGCGGATGGGTGTTGCCCACCAGATAGGTCAGCGCCATGTGCTCGTCGGTGATGGTGCGGCCGTTGGCGTGGACGATCAGATCGCCCAGCGAGAAGTCCTCGAAATAGGTGTTGGGGCCAGTCAATTCGGTTGGGAAAGGACCGCCACCGACTGGCAACTCCACCACCGGATGCTCCACCCACGGAAATTCGACCGGAATGTTGGGCGCCGGAGTGGTCGGCAAGCGGCTGCCGCGCCAATCCACCATGATCTTGCGCTCGTATTGCAACACCACCTGATGATGCTGGTTCACCCCCAAGGTGCGAATCAGCACGATGCCGGGTTGGCCCTCGCCGCGCGTCTTGCGGTCCATCACTCGGGTATAGCTGCGCAAGGTATCGCCTGGATACACCGGCCGCAGGAACTGCACGTTGTAATAGCCGAGGTTGGCGATGGCCTTCTCGGAATCGTTCTGCACCCCCAGCGACAGCACCACGTTGAACACCATCTGCGGACTGGCCGGCAAGTCCGCAAAGCCGTGCGCTTTGGCGTACTCCACGTTGAGGTACAACGGATTGGTTTGCATGAACACACGGGCGAACTGCAGCATCGTTGCCCGCTCGAAGGTAAGGCCGCGCGTGTGGACGAACACCTGACCCGGCACGAACTCGTCCAGATAGCGTCCGTACTGCGGTCGCCGCGCCCATTCCAGATTGACCGCCACCGACCCGGCGACTTCCGCTTGCTCGCTCAATCGCATTGAGAAACTCATGGCTCAACCCCCCACTTCCGCCTTGGCCTTAGCGTTGTCCACCAGCGAACGCGCGATCACCTTGAGCGCCAGCGTCTCTTCCGCCCCCTCGAAAATCGACAGCACCCGCGCGTCGATGAAGTAGCGGCTGACCGGCGTTTCCTCGGCATAGCCCATGCCGCCATGAATCTGCAAGGCTTCGCGGGTCACCCATTCAGCGGTTTTGCAGGTGAAAAATTTGACCATGCTGGCTTCCATGTCGCCCTCGCCCTTGTCCATCAACCGGCCCACCGAGTAGGTGAACTGCCGGCCAATCGCCAGATAGGTGGCTATCCGCGCCAGTTTGATCTGGGTCAACTGGTAATCGCCGATCGGATAGCCAAATACGATGCGCTCCTGGGCGTAGCTCAGCGCCTTCTCGTAGGCGGCTTGCATGATGCCCAAGGCACGCGCGGCGGTCTGGATGCGCCCCCCGGCGAAACCGGCCATGGTGAAATAGAAGCCCTTGCCCTCGCCCTTCGGTCCACCCAGCATGTTCTCGTCGGGCACGAACACGTTGTCGAAGAACAAATCGAAGGAATGCATTCCGCGATAGCCGATGGTGGAAATCGCCTTGCCGCTCAGCTTGCCGCCGCCTTCCTGGGCGAAGTCGATGGTGTGACCCGGCGTGCTCGGCTTTTCCAGCAGGAACATCGACAGACCGCGATGACCCAGCGACAGATCGGGGTTGGTGCGGGCCAGGATCAGCAGGACCCCGGCCTTGCCGCCGAAGGTGCACCACGTCTTGGCGCCGTTTAGCAGCCAGCCGCCCTCGGTCTTGGTCGCTTTCAAGCGCATGTTGGCCACGTCGGAGCCGTAGTTCGGCTCGGTCACCGCCACCGCGCACAACAGATCGCCCGAAGCCAGTTGCGGCAGCCATTTATTC